>LCCP01000008.1 GCA_000997945.1 Parcubacteria group bacterium GW2011_GWC2_42_12
TTAACTTCTAAATTATTAATTTAAGAGGAGAGGGATTAACCTTCTTCTCTTTTTTTTATTCAATATGGCGTTTTTCAAAAACCACAAATTTGATCTAAAAGAGGAAAATTTATGAATTCATTTGCTCAATTACCGAAGAAACATCTCTGGTAGTTTCCGGCAAAACCGAGGCCGAGGCTAATCTGACAATCAACGGCGAAAATGTTTTAAGCGACAAAAACGGCTATTTTTCCCAGTCCATCAATTTAAAAAATGGCCTTAACAAAATTATCATAACTGCCAGTAAGAGATATGGCCGAGACAATACGATTTACCGAGAAGTTCTGGTAAAAGATTCTATCCCCCTTCAAAAGGGGGATTAAAGGGGTTAAAAAATTAACCTCCCCTACCCCTCCTTTTGAAGGAGGGCATGCTGTTGCCAACAAATAAAAAATGGTTTATCATAAATATAATAAGGGGGTTAACTATGCCTCTTTTTAATTTATTGATTTTTTACTAAAATATAATCTAAAAATATGGACAATAAGACTAAAACCGAAAAAGACAATGGCGAGCCCACTGAAAAAACTCAAGCCGTCAATTCCGCGGTTGAGCAAATTAAGAGTAAATTCGGCGACGGCGCGATTATGAAATTCGGCGACACCATAAAATCGGATGTTGATGCCGTGCCCACCGGCTGTTTATCGCTAGACATTGCTTTGGGCATTAACGGCGTGCCGCGCGGCCGGATTATTGAAATCTTCGGACCCGAGGCCTCGGGCAAAACCACTCTAGCCCAGCATATTATCGCTGAAGTGCAAAAACTCGGCGGCATCGCGGCTTTTATTGACGCCGAGCACGCGCTAGATCCGGAATATGCTTCTAAAATCGGCATCAACATCAAAGAGCTCCTAATCAGCCAGCCGGACACTGGTGAGCAGGCCTTGGAAATACTTGAAACCTTAGTCCGTTCTAACGCGGTTGATGTGGTAGTAATTGACTCAGTAGCCGCCTTGGTACCGCAAAAAGAAATTGAAGGCGATATGGGCGACTCGCATATGGGACTGCAGGCCCGGCTGATGAGCCAGGCCTTGCGCAAATTGGCCGGCATCATCGCCAAAACCAAAACCGTGGTTATTTTCATCAACCAAATCCGCATGAAAATCGGCGTTTTCTTCGGCAATCCGGAAACTACTACCGGCGGCCTGGCCTTAAAATTTTATTCTTCAGTCAGAATTGAAGTCCGAAGAGCGGCGCAGATTAAGCAAGGCGATAGGATTATCGGCAATCGGGTAAAATGTAAAATTGTTAAAAATAAAGTGGCCGCGCCTTTCCGCGCTTGTGAATTTGATATTATGTATAATGAAGGTATTTCCATTTCCGGCGACCTGCTGGACACGGGCGTAATTTATAATATCATTAATAAATCCGGCAATTCCTATAACTACGGCGACATAAAATTGGGCGTGGGCCGGGAAAACGCCAAGAGCTTCTTGCGCGCCGATAAAAAACTGATGAAAGAAATCAGAAAACGCGTCTTAAGCGAAGCCGGAGCTAAAGAAGTGGAAGAAAAATAAAGGTCAGAAATCGTTGATTTTACATCAAAAGCCCCGCCACATTATGGCGGGGCTTTTATCATTTCAAATTCACTATTTATTATAATATTAGTAATTTATTATAACTTTAATTGATTCTTTATAAAACTTATGCTATTATGCTACCAATGATATTTGTGAGGGCTTCGGCTCTCCCGCGGTTAAATACATAAAACCGCAGACAAATATCAGGCTAAAAAAAGTTTTCACTGCGTTTCAGGGTCTCCCTCATGGAAGACTTTTTTTATTTTTTCAGGCTATTCTATTTTATCCATGATCCTATATTCCAAAATGCTTCTTTAAATAATATTTTATTGCGGAAACAGATTTAACATTTATTTTCCCGATAATCTTTGAAAAACTGCGGTAATCAAACGAGGTTATGCAATATACTTTTGCCACCGAGTCAATTCTTAATTTATTTTCTTGATTCGCCGGAATTAAAATATCATCTCCGGCAAGATTGCCGGATTGAGAGGTAAGAGGAATAACCGTGACTAAATTTGATTTGTTTAGCTGCTCGTTTAATTGTATAACTATCGCCGGCCTTTTATCCTGATATTCGTGACCGACGCTCGGGTCAAACTTAGTCCAAACGATATCGCCAAACCGCAAATCTCCTTTTTGAATCATAATTTTTCATAATAATCATAATCCACTTTAGAAATAGGACCAATTTCTTTTAAAATATCTTTGCCTGATTCATTTCTCATAAATGGAACCTCGTCAGGTTTTTTCATAACATCAACTACTTTGCCGCAGACCAGATAATTGGAATAGTCATCAGCATGAATATAGATCGGCGGCAGATCAAGCATAGATTCGGACATTAAAATTATTTGCTGGCTTTTTTTGTCAATCATTATTTTTTTTATATTTGCCAAACCGTCAATTATCGAAACCACATATTCTCCGTTTGAAGGGATACCTTCTTCCTTCTCCGCTATCACATAATCTCCTTCCTCAATGGTTTTGCCATTAACATTCGCCCGATTCATTGAATCGCCTACGGCCCTTAAAACAAATAAATTATCTAATCTGTTTTTAAATTTATCACCCAAAATTTTTAAAGACACTTTTAAATAGCCTTCAATTTTCTGATCAGCAAAAGTCAAAGCCTCCCCGCAATTGGCCGAACCGACAATCGGTAGGGAAACAATCTTTGACTTTTTATCAATGCCACCGACAGCGGGCCTCAATATCTTGCCGTCACCGCTTACGAGCAAAAGCCCTTTTTCCATAAGTTTATCAAGGTGGTGTTTTGTTTTTTGAGGACTGCCCGGCTCATTTATCAACTCCCCGATTTTCCTTAAAGTAAAATCGGCCAAGTTATGTTCTTTGGCTAAATTTAGCAGTTTTTGTTGGATTATGTGCATAGCATAGTTTGATAAAGATAGGTTATATAGGAATTATATATCTTTTTACACTTCTTGTCAACAGTTTTGACACAGCGTAATAGTTGACAAGATTTTTACTTTTGTTATATTGATAACAGGGTACTTTTCTCGCTCCTCGGAAGCGAGCTAATTAACTAAATCCGAATCCGGGGCGTGGATCATTTAATCTTTGATTTTATGGCAAAATCAAAAACTTTTCTTGTTGGCCGTAAAGCTAATAAAGGAACTTTGGTCAGCGTTGAATACGCACGAGCTCATAAAAAAAGTTGTATTGTAGAAAGAATGCCGAAAAAGGGATTTGGCGATACAAATTAGTAATTAAAAGCCAAATAATGGTTAAATAAAGTTTGGTACAAATTGTACAACTCACCTAAGTAGGTTTTAAAGATTGTACATGGTATATCTCCTTATTAAACCATAAAGCCCGTCAATAAAAGACGGGCTTTAAAATTATCGCTAATTACTAGTCTCTTGCTCTGGGACACAGAATGGTTTAAATAATGGCAATTTTGAACTAATGTATTGATTACTACATCTCATAAAAATATTTAAATTTAACAAATTTTTCTTTTCTCCTTCTAGATAAAATTCTATTTGTGGCTTAAAAATAAAATAGAATTTATTATCCTTCTTGAGCCATTTTAATAAATCTGAAATAACCGGTCCGCCCAATGGGATGTTCACTTTTTCTCCCACAGATAAAGGAAAATTATCGCTCGGTATATCAGGTGTAACATTTAATATAATATGCCCATAAGAAGAATAAACTAATAACCTTTTTAATGAAATTAACAATTTAAAATTACCACAATTTTCAATTTCAGCGATAGCTCTCATTTTGTCAATCTCTTCTAAATTAACATCGCCGTTATTTTCTAAAGGTTCTATCGCTTTATCCTGAGAATCATAGTATAAAAAACGAACATCATTAAAACACAATTTGGGTTCAGTTTTATCAGGAACTAAAATGGAATGATTTTTATTCGACGGCTCAAGTTTAAAATTCATAAAATTAAACTCTGTAAAGCGCCACCCGAGAAAATACAAATATATTACGATAAACCCTCCAATTAACAATAAACAAAATATAACGATGTGTTTACTGCGAATTTTATTAATAATATTTTTTATTTTAATCATACTTTTTCAATAATTGCTATTTCCTCCTCCGTCAATCCATACAGCTCATAAACTTTTTGATCTATTTCTTTATCGGTTTTTTCTATTTCTTCTTTAACTTCATTATATTCTTTATCGTCCATAATCGGATCTAATTTTTGCAGTTTTTGATTCAAATCTATTACTTCATTAACTTTTTTAACTACCTTCGCAATTTCATTCTTAGAAGGTACTATTATCGGCAGTTGCTTTAACTGCGGTGATCCGATACGAAGATAACCTCCTGCAAGAGATAACGATTTAAAAATATTTTTATAAATAAAAGTTATTAATTTACTATTTAATATCCCTAAAATAAATTTTATATCAACTCTTTCACTCTCAACTATAGTAGTAGATTTCCCGGCCAAATAAACTCCTTTTTCGTCTAAATAGCACTCAAATTTTTTAACCATCCCTGCTATTACAATTTTCTGTTTATATGATTCCTTATATCTCCTCGGGAATGTTTTTTCCAAATCTTTTTTTAGGACGATTGGCTTTAAATAACTTTGTTTTATATATTGAGTTTTTCCTTTATCCCACAAAGAAACATATCTATCAATGGTTCCTGTATTAATAAATTTAAAATAGTCATCTATTTTATTATCTTTTAAATCAAAGATAATATTTTTTATCTCGTAGGCCTCGCTGACAGTAGCGGCACCATGGATATTACATAGTTCCTCCAATTTCTTTGAGCTGCTCATTATTCGCTCTATAAAATTAACATTTTCATTATAATTAAATATAGTAGACCAGCTATTTTTAAAATTATTTAAAAACTCTTGTTTTACAGAACTTTTATTTTCTAAAACTACTTGTCCGTCAACTTCCTTATAAATATTTACACTAAATTGATGTTGATTGTTCGGTTTGTCTTTTTTTATAATAATTACGATTGGATAAACGCTGGCCCCAAAAACCTTAATATTGGAATAATCGTTAATTGATATTATCGAATATCTTTTAATAATTTCCCTAATTGATGCTGCATAGTCAGCTGATAAAAGTTTATTTGGCATAATCATGCCAAAATATCCTCCTGATTTAAGTAGGTCCAACCCTCGTTGAATAAAAACACAAAATATATCCCAATTTCCTTTCGCACTTTCATATTCGTCTGAACAATAAATTCTAAAATTTTTATCAATTTTTACAATTTCCTCTGAATCAATATATGGCGGATTGCCGATTATTACATCAAACCCGCCCTGCTTAAAAACCGAAGCAAATTTTTCCTGCCAATTAAACGGCTTTTTATCTTTCCATTTTTCACCGAAATATTTCTTTAATTCCTCCTCGCTTCCTGAAATTAAGGAATTGCCGCATTCTATATTGTGGCCTAAGTTAGGCAGAAGTTCGCGTTTAACCAAAACTTTTAATAATAAATTCAATTGCGCGATTTCCACGGCTTCTTGATCTAAATCCGCGCCGTAAATATTTGAAGTTAAAATGCTTACTTTTCTGGCATAATTTTTCATATCATCCGCGTCCAACTCATTATTTTCCCGTTTAATATGGTTATCCAAAACTTCAAAGGCCTTGATTAAAAACGAACCTGAACCGCAAGCCGGATCTAAAATTTTAATTTTTGAGGCTTCAAAACCAGATTTTCCTTTTAATAATTCGCCTAAAGTATTTTTTACGATATAATCCACAATATATCTCGGAGTATAATAAATGCCTTGCGATTTTCTCTTGCCAGATTTTTTATCTTTTTCTTCCTGCTGAATCTGCCCTAAATATTGCTCATAAATACTGCCTAAAATATCTGCGTTGATGGAAGAAAAATCATAGCGAACGCCTTTAGCGTTTTTATATAATTCCTTAATAATTCTGGCCAGCAGTTCATCTTAATATACCAGCGCGTCGCAAATGGCCGGCTCAAATAATTTGCTATTATAGCCAGCGTCATAATCCTTAAACAATTTTTTCATTTCTTCGGCCAAATTTATTTTGCCCTTGCCGTCTTCCCAATTTCTAACTATTTCTCTTAATTTTTCTCCTTCTATATTTCGGTCTTCGGTCGTCCTAATAAATATCAACCTGTCTAAAAGCCGTTGCACGCTCTCGGCAGTTTGCTTATCAGTTAAATTTTTATCGCTGTTCCAACCTTTTAAATCATTAAACAAAAATGTCCGCCATTTTACCAAATCATCGGCTAATAATTTATCAACCGCCTCTCTTTTTGGTTTTTTAAAATTGGCTTCCGCGTATTTATCCAACTCGCCTTTGGCCATTGATTGCTTGGACAACCACCACAATTTCTCATCTTCCAAATAATTTTTATAATTTATCTCAAAAATTAAACTCCTCTCCGCGTCCGGCTCGTCCCACTCGGCGCTATATACCTTTATGCCCTCAAAGTCGGTTAAAACCGCCCAGGGTACGCTTTTGTGCCAAGCATAAGAAATGGCTTGCTCGCCATGCTTAGCTTCTCTTAAATCCACACTTGGCTTCTTAGCCTCAACAAAAAATTTAATAACATCGTTAACATGAAAAGCATAATCAGCGCGTCCGCCGGAGACCTGCGTTTCCGAAGTAACTTCATTATTGGAATAATTATTATAAACATCCCAGCCCAAGGCCTGAAATAAAGGTAAAATAAAATCTTTGCAAGTCATTGACTCATTTTTTTGCCTAAATTCAGCTGCCGTAAGGCCGACGAATTTAACTACCAAACGCTCAATTTGTTGTTTACCTTCTTGTTTATTCATATCTCCACCTTATCATCTCTCTGCCAATATTTCAACTTTACAAAAATAAAAAAACACCCAATTTTGCGGGGGTTTTTTATTCGCTAAATTTTTTATATTCACTCAAATTCACGCCTGCTCCCGTCCGACATATTCTCCGCTATCCGTATTAACTACCACCATTTCGCCTTCGCTGATAAACATGGGCACATTTATTTGCGCGCCGCTTTCCAGTTCCACTGTTTTAGTTACGCTGCCGGCCGAGTTGCCTCTGACCCCGGGCGGAGCGCTAATAACTTTCAAACCGACTTTAATCGGCAATTTTAATGAAACCGGCTGATCCTGAAAATATAAAATATCCGCGTCCGTATTTTCTTTTAAATACCTTATTTTATCACCGATCAGTTCCAAAGATACGCTAAACTGCTCGTAGGTTTCATTATTCATAAAGCAAGCTTCACCTTCGGTTTTATATAGATAGTTGGCTTTTCTGGTTTCGGTCTCGGCCTCTTCAACCTTGTCGTTATCAACATAAGCCATTTCCAGAATACTGCCGGTAATCAAGTTCTTCAATTTGGTCTTTAAAACCGGCCGGCGCTGCGCCATCTTCAAATGGTCTGTTTTTAGGACAACATAGGGCTGGCCAGAAATTTTTATTAAAACGCCTGGTTTAATTTCATTCATGTTTAACATAAGATTCAACTTCAGCCGGGACAGCCGCGACGGCTACCCTCTTTTATATTTAATTTTACCTACTAGCTTTTAATTACTTACAGAACTTATGCGCTTAAAAAATATCTATTAAGGCAGTTGGCTTATATTAGTAATTTTTGAAGTGAGGACTGTTTGAGCGAAGCGAGTTCCGCAACGAAAAAATAACTAATATAAGCCAACTGCTAATAAACTGCGTAAGTACTGTTACTTATTAACAAAAGGTATGATGGCCATAACGCGAGCGCGCTTAATAGCGACAGCCAATTTTCGTTGGTGTTTAGAGCAAGAGCCGGTTCTTTTCTTCGGTAAAATTTTACCGTAAGAATTAATAAAACTACGCAAAAAATTCGCGTCTTTATAATCAACTTCTTTTAGATTATTAACGCAAAAATAACATTTTTTTTCTTTTTTTATTGTCTCTTCCATAAATTGCTAAGTTCACTCCGCCGGCTGGCAGATTCAGGTTATTTAGAAAGGTATATTTTCCACCTTGATTTCTTCTTCGCCCTGGTTATCTTCCGCGGTCCCGGCCGCTTCTTCAACATTAATTACCGGTTCACTGGGCATAGGCGGTTGGTCGTTTCGATCAACTTGGCTTCTGGCGCCGGCGCGATCAAGCATAATCATATTTTCGGCGACAATCTCCGTGCGGTAACGTTTAACGCTGTCTTGGCCGACCCAGTCTCTGGTCTGCAATCTGCCTTCAAGATAAACTTTCGCACCCTTTTTTAAATACTGACCACAAATTTCCGCTAATCGCGCCCAAGCGACAATATTATGAAACTCGGCTTTTTCATGCTTTTGACCGGATTGATCGGTCCAAACTAAATTAGTGGCCACGGAAAATGAAGCAACCGTCTTGCCATTAGGCGTCGTTCTAATTTCCGGGTCGCGAGTCAGAAAACCAATAATCATGGCTTTGTTTAAATTCATAAAAGTTGTCTTCGTCGCCATTCGGCTAACCGCGGAATGGCAACAAATTTATTATTAAAAGATTTAAGTAATAAAAATGATTATAACAAATTATCCGTTTCCAAAATTTTATCAAGCTTTTCGTCCAAGTCTTTCAGGTCAACTTTATCTTTATCAGTCGCTTTGACGCTGGCTGGAGCGGTCTCGGCCGGCGCGGCGCGGCGCGTCAGAACTTTTTCTCTAGCCGATTTCTCTTCTTTGATGCTTCTGGCCGCGATCTTGGCCGCGATCTTCCTGTCCTGATCAATTTGTGCCTCGGTTTTTAACTCTTTTAAAACAACTTGCTGCCTTAAAATCTCACCGGTCATGCGCAGGGCATGATCAACATTAATAAGATTCACCCCAGGCATATCAAACTCAACTAAATTATAATAGCCGAAACGAAAACCCTTGATCGGATAAGCCAATCTTTTTTTACCCAACTCAACGCTCTGGGTTATCTTGCCCTGATTGTTGGCAATCAAATTATTTACTTTTTCCATAATCGGCTTAATTTCTTCCGTACTGAATTTATTAGAAATTAAATAAAGCAGTTCATAATGGGGCATCTCCCCTGATTTTACTTTTGACATAATTTGGTGTTTTTATAATAAAATCCCGGATATTCTCTAATTCCCCGAAAAAATTCGGGGCAATACCGGGATTGAGAATACCTTTAGCCCAGTTCCAGTTTAAAAAACTGGGGCTTGGACTGCCCCTTTAAGCAGGAGCCTGGAAAAGGTTAAATATTAAATTGTGTTTTTACTTTATCATAAGCTTTTAAAAATTGCAAGAGCCAAACTCTTATGCTAAAGTTTAATTAAAATATGAAATACTTTTTTATTTTGGGCTCTAACCCTACTTTATCATCAGCCGAATTAGCGGCTATTTTTGATAACACCAGCAAACTATCTTTAATCCAGACTAACATTGTTATCTTAGAAACCGACCAGGAAATAATGGCTAACATTATTAAAAAAATTGGGGGGACAATAAAATTCGGTTTAATTCATGATGAAATTAATCCTGGTAACACTAACGAAGTATTAAATGCGATAGCCGGTTTTGCCAAGCCGGAATCAAGCGAAGCAAAATTTATGTTCGGCCTTTCCAGCTATGGAAAAAATAAAACCAACCTTAAACCCTTGGCCATGGAATTTAAAAAATTGCTTAAAGAGTCTGGTATAAATAGCCGCTGGGTTATAAGCCGGGAGCCAACCTTGTCCAGCGTAGTGGTGGAACAAAATAAATTAACTACAGACAGGGGAGTGGAAATCACAATTATCCAATTTAATAAAAAACTGCTGCTCGGTAAAACTTTGGCTGTCCAGCCATTTAAAGAATTGTCGTTTCGCGATTACGGCCGCCCGGCTCGGGATGACCATTCCGGCATGCTGCCGCCTAAACTGGCGCAAATCATGATAAATCTATCCGGCGCGACTAAAGCTAGCGTCATTCTAGACCCCTTTTGCGGCTCCGGCACGATTATAACCGAAGCTCTGCTGATGGGCTATGGCCACATCATCGGCGCTGATATTTCCACCAAAGCAATTTCAGATACAAAAACCAATATCGCCTGGATAGAACAGAATTTTAAATCCAGGCCTGTAAACTTAAAATTATTAAACTCCGACGCTACGCAAATCTCAAAACATCTGGCGCCAAATTCAGTTGACGCCATTATCACCGAACCATATCTTGGCCCGCAACGAGGTTTGTTTAATTTGGAAAAAATTATCAGAGAACTAGAGCGATTATATTCTAAGAGTTTAGTCGAATTTAAAAAAATCTTAAAACCAAACGGTAAAATCATTATGATTTGGCCGTCTCCTGATTTGGCCGGCCTGAAAATTATTAATCCCATACCGAAAAATCTACAAACAAATATCTTTATCAAATTAACCAGCCGTCAAACCATTATTTATGGCCGCGAACAGCAGAAAGTTTGGCGGGAAATTATGGTATTGGAAAAATAGAATATACATATAAAGACCGGGTATGGTTTTAGTTTTGAGCTTGCCGGCAAGCGGGCGCATACGAAATTGTTCGTATTTTTCTCTCAAAGAAAAATACCCAGATTTCGTCGGCCTTTAGCACTCGCGAAGGCGGGCGGAAAAACTAAAACCAGGCCCGGTCTTGGCTAAACTACTGTATGAGATCTATCGATTAATCAAAAAATTACAAACATCCCCGTCCTGTATAACAGCTCGCCCTCGGCCTCAATAAACTTTTCGTAACCGATAACTTCAGCGCGAATAAAGCCCTTAGTAAAATCCGTGTGAATCACGCCAGCCGCCTCGGGCGCTTTAACGCCGCGCTTAACCGTCCAGGCCCGGGTTTCATCCGCTCCGGTAGTTAAAAAAGTAATTAAGCCCAAAATTTCGTAAGACGCTTTAATTAGTTTATCCAGCCCACTCTCGTTTAAACCCAGTTCCTTTATATATTCGGCCTGCTCGGCTTCGGGCAAATTAGCGATTTCCGCTTCAATCTTAGCGTCAATTCTTATAACCTTGCCGTCCCACTCTGACTTAACCGGCAGCACAGAACCCGCGGCCGTATTCAAAACATAAATTATTGGTTTAATCGTTAATAACCCTAAAACCTTTACTTCTTTCATTTCGTCTTCAGTTAAAACCAACTCGCGCGCCGCCTTGCCGGCCTCGAGTTGCGCCTTTAATTTTTCCAACAATATTTTTAAAGCCATCATTTCTTTATTGCCGCTCTTAGCTTCTCTCCCTACTTTTTCCAATCTTTTTTCCACGGTAGTCAAATCAGCCAAAATTAATTCCAAATTGATGGTCTCGCGATCGCTCTCCGGATCAATCTTGCCATTAACGTGAATAATATTATCATCTTTAAATTCGCGCGCTACTTCTAAAATAGCGTCGCACTCGCGTATATGGGACAAAAATTTATTACCTAGCCCCTCGCCTTCGGACGCGCCCTTAACCAGGCCGGCAATATCCACGAATTCAATGAAGGTCGGGATAATTTTTTTCGGCTTAGAAATCGCGGCCAGTTTCTCCAATCTTTCATCCGGAACTTTAACCACGCCCACATTCGGATCAATGGTGCAGAAAGGATAGTTAGACGCTTCGACATTCTTTTTAGTTAAGGCATTAAACAGAGTTGATTTACCCACATTGGGTAGACCAACGATGCCGATTGATAAAGACATAATAGAATATTAACTTATAGTTATATTTAGAACTTAACAGAGATTCAATAATTTTACAAATAATCAAGCTTGACTTTATGGCTAATTTTTCCTAATCTTACCGCACGGAGGGTAAAATTTGATCATTCAAAATTAAACCCTAAACTCCAATCAACCTTCAACCACAAAAGAACATCATGAAAATAGCACGAGCGCTCTTGTCAGTATCAGACAAAACCGGTCTAGTTCCCTTCGCTCAAGTTTTGGCACAAGCCGGCGTGGAGCTTCTTTCTACGGGCGGTACGGCCAAAGCTCTGCGCGATGCCGGCCTAACGGTCAAAGACATCAGTGAACACACCGGTTTTCCGGAAATACTGGACGGCCGCGTCAAAACTCTGCATCCCAAAGTGCACGGCGGTCTGCTGTACATCCGCGGTAACGCCACGCACGAAGCCACCGTGGCACAACACGGCATCGCGCCGATTGACCTGGTGGTCGTCAACCTCTACCCGTTTGGGCAAACCGTTGCCAAGCCAGGCGCCACCCTGCACGATGCCATCGAGAACATCGACATCGGCGGTCCGAGCATGCTCCGTAGCGCGGCCAAGAACCATGACAGCGTTACGGTTGTGGTGGATCCGGCCGATTACGCCAGGGTCGCCGAACAAATTCAAGCGACCGGCGAAACAACCTTGGGCCTGCGTCGCAAACTAGCGGCAAAAGTATTCGCACGCACTGCCGCCTACGACGCCAAGATCGCCAATTACTGCCGATCTGTATTCGAGTTTGTATTCGAGGCTGAAATTGAGGGGAACAACCAGTAAACAGAGCTTCGTCGAGCGCTAGAATCCGCTCGACAGCGATTCGCCGCAGCCACCCGCCCCCAAGGCCGGTGGCTCTTTTTTATGATATAATAAAAATACCGTAAATTATCCTGATGATTATAAAATCTAAAAAATAAATCTGCTAATCTAATTAATAATTATGAACAAACCGCTATTTTTATCTAAGATTAAAGAAGGCGAAGAAGTAGAAATTGTTACCATAAACGCCGGAGCGCAGACAACGAAAAGATTAGCCGATCTGGGTTTAACTTCCGGAACCAAAATTAAAGTACTGCGCAAAGCTATTTCCGGCCCCTTAGAAATTAGAATTAGGGGCTCAAGGTTGGCTCTGGGCCGCGGATTAGCTAATAAAATAACCGTAAAAAGATACTTAGTATGCGCAACACCAAATTAAATATCGTTTTAGCCGGCCAAACCGATGTCGGTAAAAGTGTTATCTTCAATTATTTAACCGGCTTACATCAGCATATCGGTAAATGGTCGGGCCAGACTTTAGAAAGAGCCGAGGGCACCTTATATTACCAGGGCTATACCATGGATGTTTTAAATTTGCCTGGGATCAGCTCACTAACTAACTATTCAGCCGAAGAAATAATCTCGCGAAAATATATCGCCGAACAAAAACCGGACTTTATTATTAATGTCGTAGACGCCACGCGCCTGGAAAAAAGTCTGCTTTTTACTTTGCAACTTCTAGAAATGGCCAGGCCGACGATTATCGGCTTAAACATGTTTGATCTGTCGGAGAAGAGGGGTCTGGAGATTAACTTATCTAAGTTGGAAAAAATTCTGGGTACGCCGGTCGTACCGACCATCGCTACCCAGGGCAAGGGCCTGACTAAAACTTTAGACCGGGGCATAGAATTATTAAAAGAGAAAAAAACTCTTAAACCGTTAAACTATGGCGCTGAAGTGGAGACCAGGCTAGAAAGATTAACCGCCGACTTAAAGAACATTAAATCGCCTTACGCGCCAAGGTGGTTAGCTATTAAACTTTTGGAAAGAGACAAAGAGGTTGAAAAGATAATCAAGCGAGGAAATCCCGTCCTATTAAAAGAAGCTGAAAATTTATGCCAAGAGCTAGAAGAAATCCATGGCCATGATTCTTCAATAATTATCGCCGGCGAGAGATGCCTCTTAGTCGCGCAAATCATCGCTAAGGTTTTAAAAACCAGCGAATCAAAAAAAATCAGTTTTAACGAAAAAATAGATAAAATCACCTGCCACAAAATTTGGGGCTACCCAACCATGGCCGCCGTTTTAGGGATAGTCTTCTTTGCAATTTTTAAATTCGGTAATTTCATATCCGCCTTCCTGGCGCGAATTTATTCCGGCTGGCCGGCGGCTTGGGAAAACTTCTTCGGTCATTCGGCCTGGAGCGCCCTAAGCTGGTCGGCGATTGAATCGGCTCTAGCACTATTAGACCTGGCTCTACCATTTATTATTCCTTTCTACATATTTTTATTTTTATTGGAAAGCTCCGGCTATCTGGCTAGGGTATCCTTCTTAATGGATAACTTAATGCATAAAATGGGCATCCACGGCAAGGCCTGCATCCCGCTAATTACCGGATTAACCTGCAATGTCCCGGCCTGCCTGTCTTGCCGCATGATGGAAACAGAAAGAGAAAAATTTATTACCGGTTTTCTTACCACCCTGATACCTTGTTCAGCTAAAACCATCGTGGTCTTCGGTTTAGTCGGCAAGTTCGTCGGTCTGGGCTGGGTTTTGGCGCTATATCTCTTTATTCTCTTCCTGGTCTTATTCTTAGGCAAACTAACCTCTAAAACCCTGCCCGGAGAGGCGGTGGAGCTGATTATGGAGATGCCGGATTATAAAATACCAAAAATTAAAACTATTCTTCTCCAAACTTGGTTTGGTCTAAAAGATTTTATTTTCATCGCCGCTCCTTTAGTAATCATTTTAGGCGTTATAATTAAAGCGGTCTCTCTGGCCGGCTGGTTGCCTCTGATTACTAGCTGGCTAAGTCCGATAGTGGTTGGCTGGCTGGGCTTGCCGGCCATTTGTGGAATCTTACTGATCTTCGGCGTCTTAAGAAAAGAATTAATTTTAGTCATGCTGGCCGGCTTATTGGGCACAACTAATTTTGCTCAAATTCTGACTCCTGTGCAAATGATCGTTTTAGCTTTAGTCAGTCTGCTTTATTTTCCTTGCGTAGCCACCTTAGCCGTTTTCTGGCGGGAATTCGGCTGGAAAAAAACCACCGCGGTTGTCGCCCTGGAACTATTTTTAGCCATCTTGCTCGGCGGCCTGGCCTATAGGATATTAGGGCTCTTCATGTAAATTTAATAAATAAAAAATCAGCTCTGTACCAGGGCTGATTTTTTATTGACGGGAGCAAGTGGACGAGATTATAACTTTCTTCAAGGAATTAAAAGAGAATTATTATATACCAAGTATCGGCTAAGTGGTTGTTCAATACAAATTTAGCTTTTGCCCAGGCTTTGCCTCCTCTATTTTCTCCCCCACCCTTTTTAACACTAACTCAACATTATCCATCATAGTTTTTATTTCTGGCGGTGAAATATAAAATATGCCTCCGTATTCCATGCCGGTTCTCTTTTTACCAATCTTTTTTAAACTAGTATAGACTTTAAACATGCTTTCATCATCTAAAGTCAACCAAATGGTGTTTATCGCAGCCTCATGATGACCTTTCGTAGTTCCGCTTGTTCTATAACCGCATAAGACTAACATCACCTCGCATAAAATTCTGAATGAGTTATACAGTTCGGCATAGGCGGATATATAAACGCTTTCATCGCCGTCATTGTTCATTAAAAATCTTTTCGCATTCTTAAAGCGGGATGAAGCTATATTGTATCTTTTGGTAATTTCTTCAAAAGTAAATTCGATCTTTTCAATTTTTCCAGTTTTTTCAAACTGGGTTAAATTTTCTAAATTCATCTAAGTTGCCTTTTAGCAATATCATTTTATTGCTAAAAATGTTATTTATAAAACTATTATTCGCAAATTTTTCAACTAATTCCTGTTTTTTATAAATATGATAATTAATATCTCGGCTGATTTTTGTCTCCAGCTTGGTTATTTCCTCAATAAAATTATCTTCGTTGACCTCCCCGATAATAAATAAATCTATGTCGCTACCGCTATTGAATTTATCCGTTGCGAAAGAGCCGAAAATGAACGCCGTTTCAATGGTATCAATTTTTTCTATTATCTCTCTTAACTGCGCTTCAATCCCGATTGTTTTCGAGATCATCGCTTTAATCTCATTATATAGCTGATAATCTTTGTTTAACCAAAAAAACCGCATATTGCCAATGCGCTCCTCGCATAAAATTCCATCACTAATCATTTTTTCAATATATCTTTGATAGTTGGCCGACTCTTTGCCTAAAATTTTTGCCGCCTCCGCCAGATAGTATCTTTTATCGGGGTTGGAAAACATTAAATTTAAAATTTCGCCTTGCCCATTTTTTAAAAAATCCAGCATAGTAAAAAAATATTAATAAACCTTGTGTTAGGAGATTATACAGGAGATATATACAATTTGTCAAGGTAATTAAACATTTTGTTAAACTACTTAAACAATTTATGTATTTTATTTAATATTAGATAAAAAATATGGAAGATTTAGCTATTCTTATTATAACATTAAATCAATTTTTTAGAAAGGGCATGTAAAAAGCTAATATTAAATAAACTATTATAATATAACTGACTTAAAAACCGTCTACGGAGCAACTTATCCCCAAAAAAACAAGATTTTCCTTGCCTGACATGAGTCGTCGAGATAATAATTAAAACCCCCGCGGGGCTATAGGCCGGAGGCAACGGAAGTTATACGAGCCAAGAAACAATAGTTAGAGGAGAGAATTTTTGCAAACACTCATATTGTCGCCTGACTTGATTCTGTTGCACGATCTATAGCCCGGCAGGGGCTTAAATATATTTATATTATCAGGTTGTAGAGATTTTGAATTATGAGCAGTTTAAACATTCTGATCGGATGAATGGCATTTTGCCCTCTAGGGGAATAACGGTCGGCGGCCTCCTCTTCCACAAACGACCAGTCAATCAGTTTATTCATTTTGACTAGCAGATGATCCTGATTGCGTTCAATAATGGGGTCGCAGGCGTATGAGCCGAACATTGAATTAGTAAACTGATCTTGCGGCTTGAACATAGATTTTTGCGCTTAAAAATTAGTTAAAAAATGTTGTTTCTAACTTAATTTTAGCACAAAAATTTCTGTTTGAGATAAGGATAACTTAACAAAATTATTTAATTTTCAAAGTAGTTTTTACCCGGCAGGCAGGGTATTCTGCTACACCCTAAATATATAAGAGAAAAGAATGACAAAAAATATCTTGCCAGAAGATGCTTTGAAGATGGTTATGATCAGAAGGTGGACGGTTATGATAAAGTATTTGAGAAAGTAGATCTAAGTAAGAATGGTCGCGACCATATTTATTTAATCGAAAAAGAAGGTGATAACAAAAAATTTTTTCGCATTGCAGATTTATACACCTTAGGACAGCTAGGATACCCAAAGCCGTCAAGGAGTGAAGAAAAATGTTTTCATATTTCCGACGGATATACGATTGGTAAAGAAATCAAAATTTACAATATAATTTCAGAAATAAATGAGATCAGGAGGCTTAAAGATTGATAGGTTACATTCAAGGTTGACTAAACATATCTAATTGGATATAATTGGATATAGTTAATATGTCCAATTAAATTATGGCTAAAAACACTAATAAAAAAACCGAAAAACACATCGCCTCGGACAATTTTTCCAAACGGATTGAAAATATTCCGGCCGGTATTGTTTCTAAAATCGCCAAAATTGATGAACTAAAAGGACGATGGATCTCGGGCGCCCGCCTTAGCCCGCAAGTCCTGGGAAGATTAAAGCGGTCGGTTTTAATTACTTCAACCGGCGCCTCTACTCGTATTGAGGGCGCGCGCATGTCTGACGCTGATATTAAAAAATTGATGCGCGGTATTAGCATCCAAAAATTCACCAACCGCGACAAGCAGGAAGTCCGGGGCTATTATGAACTATTAGAAAATGTTTTTAATTCATGGAAAAATTTAAAATTTAACGAAAGCCTGGTTAAGCATTTTCACCAACAGCTCTTGCAATACGCCGACAAGGATCAAGGTCATCGGGGTCAATACAAAAAGGGCGAAAATAAAGTTCACATGATAGACGAAGCCGGCCAGTCAATCGGCATTCTTTTTGACACCTCGCCCGCCTATCTCACCCCGGGTCAAATGTGCGATCTGACTGAATGGACGCAAAAAGCGCTAAGAGAAAACGAATATCATCCGCTATTGGTAATTGGAAATTTTTTGGTTGAGTTCCTGAAAATTCACCCCTTTACCGACGGCAACGGCAGATTGTCTCGCGTGCTGACAAATTTACTCTTACTGCAGGCCGGCTATTTATATATGCCGTATGTTTCGCATGAAAAATTAGTGGAAGATAATAAACCGGATTATTATATCGCCCTAAGAAGAAGCCAAAAAACTATCGGCTCAAAAGAAGAAAGCATCGCCGCTTGGCTGGATTTCTTTCTGGACATTTTTTTAAAGCAATCGCAAATGGCGGTAGAACTTTTGTCCAAAGAGAATATAGAAAAAATTCTGTCGGAAAAACAGCTTATCGTCTGGCAATACATTGAAAAGACAAAAGAAACCAGCACCGGCGATATTATTGATAATACCAAGATAGCCAGGCCGACCGTTAAGCAGGCGCTGGAGGTTTTGCTTAAACTCAAAAGAATTGAAAGAATCGGACTGGGCAGAAGCTCAAGGTATAGAAAAATTTAAAACATCAAACATATGAAGGAGGCAATTATTTACGTCCGCGTCTCATCCAAAGAGCAAAAACAGGAGGGATACTCTATCCCCGCTCAGAAAAAACTGCTGGCCGATTTCGCCAAGGCGAATGATTTTAAAATAGTAAAAGAATTTGAGGACGACGAAACCGCTAAAAGCGCCGGCCGGACCGGCTTCGGCCAGATGATTGAATATGTAAAAGCCAATAAAGATGTTAAAAATATCCTCGTGGAAAAAACCGATCGGCTTTACCGTAATTTCAAAGACTATGTCATTATAGACGAGCTTGATGTTACGGTTTTTTTAGTTAAAGAAAACGAGCAGATTGGCAAAGCGGCCAGCTCGCACCAAAAATTCATGCACGGCATAAAAGTTTTAATGGCCAAAAATTATGTTGACAACCTAAGCGAGGAAGTAAAAAAAGGGCAACGGCAGAAAGCGGATGATGGATTTTTTCCCGGCACGCCGCCGGTTGGCTACAAGCTGGAAAAAACCGAGGGCAAGAACGCGGCGGTCATTGATGAAATAAACAAGCAATTGCCGATCAAAATGTTTGAATATTACGCTACTGGCCTATATTCGCTTTTAGCCCTGGTCGCCAAAGTCAAAGCCGAGGGGCTAATGTCCGGCATTTATCCACACCATTCTAAGATGAAAATCTTAACCAAGGCCTCGGCCCATAGAATTCTGCGCAACCCTTTCTATTACGGCGATTTTATGTGGAACAAAAAAATCTACAAAGGCAAACATCAGCCGCTTATAGCCAAAGAGCTATGGAATAAAGTCCAAACTATGCTTAGCCGGTATGAAAACAAGAGCGGAGCCTATAAATTCCGCGATAATATCGCCTTATTTCCCTTTAAACGGCTATTAAAGTGCGGCGGAATGCGGCCGTAGTATCACGGCTGAAAAGAAAATTAAGAAAAACGGCAAAGAATATACTTGCTACCGCTGTACAAAATTTAATACTAAGTGCCAGCAGAAGCCGGTTAATGAAAAGGACTTAGTGAAGCGAGTCCAAGACGCTCTCAATGGCCTTAAAGTGCCGGGTAAAACGCAAGACTTTATCACCGAGGGTCTAAGGCTGTCTTTTAACCTTAAGCGCAACACCGAGGATGTTATCAAGCAAAATTTAGAAATCAAAAAAAACAGCTGGAAGAAAAAATGGAAATTTTATATGACGACCGGTTAAACAAAATTATCACGCCGGAATTCTACGAAAAAAAATTCGCTGAATGCGCGGCCGAGGTAAAAGACTTGGACGAAAAAATCAGCCGCTATACGCGGGCAAATATCAATTATTATATTTTAGGCACGCAAATTTTAGAACTCGTGAATAAAGTAGGCCGGCTATACAAAAATTCCAATCCGGGCGAAAAGCAAAGATTGATGAATTTTTTACTTTCGAACTCCACTTTGAAGGACGGAAAAATGCTAATCTCATACAAAAAACCCTTCGATTTAATCTATCAAAGGGTCTCTCGTTTTGATTGGCGGGATGGACGGGACTCGAACCCGCGACCTCTGCCGTGACAGGGCAGCGCTCTAACCAATTGAGCTACCACCCCAACTTTTATATCGTTGGGATAAACTTTATAACAAAAAATCTCTTTGACGAGACTAAAAACATACTAACAAAATAACCTTTAACCGTCAACTTGTTTATTTTTTTGCTTCTCGCTGCCTAACCGCTTCAAACAGTACCACGGCCGCGCTAACCGAAACATTCAAAGAATCAATCTGGCCGCGCATACTTATTTTAATCTCCTCGTCGGCCGCCTTAAGCCACTTGGCGCTTAAGCCCTTATCTTCGGCGCCCATAACAATAGCGCAACCTGATTTATAATTGATTTCTGTATATTCTTTAGTCGCTTCGGGCGTTGCAGCCAATATCTTTATACCATTCTCTTCACAGAATTTAGCCGTCTCCTCAATTGAACTTAAAACCACCTTAACCGTAAAAACCGCGCCTTGGCTGGCGCGAATAACATTCGGATTATAAAGATCAGTTTTAAGATCATTAATTATCACCGCGTCCAGACCGATCGCGTCGGCCGTCCTTAAAATCGCGCCTAAATTGCCCGGCTTTTCCACGGCTTCTAAAACTACCAGAAGAGGATTGGCGCTTAAATTCAAATCCGCCAATTTATGCTCCCGGCTCTTAGCCACGGCCAGAAAACCATCAGGATTTTCCCGATAGGAAACTTTATCAAAAACTTTCTTAGCCACTTCAATAATTTTTTCTTCGTCAATCGCCAACTCTTGCTTAATATATTCCGGAGAATAAATTAAATTCTCAATTTCCACGCCTGCTTTTAATGCTAGGCTGATTTCCCGATGGCCTTCAATTAAAAACAACCCTTGTTCTTTCCGCCCACGGCTAGAGTCGCGCAACTTAACGATATTTTTAATTTTTGGATTGACTAAACTATCAATTTTTAAAATCATATAATTAATTTAGGACCTACGCGTTTAAAAAATAATTTTTTATTCGGGTTAGGCGGTTGGCTGGAATTAGCAATTTTTGAAACGAGGACTGACCGTTGGGCCGACCTTTTCTCCGTTTACATCCGTAGCGAAAAAATTGCTAATTCCAGCCAACCGCCATTTAATCGCGTAAGTCCTGAATTAACTAATTTTTTATATATTCTTACGCAAATGCGTAAATCCTATAATTTATATTTTAAATGTTTAAACAACTGTTTGAATTATATCATAATTGTTGTTTTTTCCCCCACCCGCCCCCAAAAAAAGGCAACGCCCAGCCCCAGTTTAAGAAACTGGGGCTGGGCGAAAAAAGGGGCCCGTTCCGGATACAAATTCATCTAGATAAATACTTTAAAACAATTTATTATCTCTGCCCCGACCGGGTTGATAATCCTTATCATCGGTTAATTTATCTTCAGCTTCAGTTTGCGCCCGCCGTTCTTTAACCAACTCGCGATTTACCCATAACAACCAGGCGACTACGCCAAGGAGAAATAAAATAAATAAAATCAAATCTAATTTTAATCTGCCCTGGTTCTCTTTGCCTTCATTAATCATGCCCCGATCGCTCTTAGTTTCCGCTGTGCCGGTGCCGATTAAATTTTTCACCTTTTCCAGGGCCGCTGTTTCTTTATCTTTTAATTCCTGCTTAATAGTTCTTTCTTTTTCCGTGAGATTGGAATTTATCGATTCTAATGTCTCTGGCGCCATAACCGGTTCTGGAGTTGGCTTGACTGGCCGAGCGACGGCCTTCTCTATAACCGCGCCTGAACTTTCGGAAATAACTACCGGTTCGGATTTAATTTCAGACGCCCTTGGCGGTTCTTTAATCTTGGCTATTGCCTCTTTCTTCTCTTCCTCGGCTGATTGGGCGATGGCGGAATTCTTGGTGGAAAAATCTACTATATTTGACCGGCTGCTGGCTTTACCGCGCTTATCTACGGCCACGGTATAAACCGAATGCGCGCCCCTAGTTAAAGCCACGGCTGGCTTGTAAGCAAAATTGGCTGTGCCGCTTAAATGATTTTTCGCTAACAATTCACCGGCGTACTTTTTGTCTATATAAATCTTTATTCTAGAATCATTCTTGGCTAGACCGACTATGAAAGGGCGGTTAACAGAGGTTTCTCGGTTGGCTACCGGTTTAAAAATCGTCGGCGCCGGCATGGGCAATTCAATGTTAAAATTTAAAGTATTGGATTCTAAACTAGATTGCTCGCCGCTTAAGGCCTGGGCCTGGATTTTATGCCAGCCGCGGTTTAAATTTAGGGTCGGCCGATAGGCGAAATTCGCCGTGCCGCTATCATCTCTTAAAACACCGGTTGCACCGTTATAGACGCCGTCAATAAAAATTTTAACTAAAGAATTATCTCTGGTTAAGCCGGTGATCAGCGGTTTTAAATTGGCCGTAGCGGTTTTTTCGTTAGGCGCGATTAAAATCGGCGCTGGCACGATATTAACTGTAAATTTTATTTCGCTGGTTGGCGCGGATAAGACTAAAGAAGTTCTATCTTGAGCCACGGCCATCACTACATGGCTGCCCTCGGCTAATGTCTGAATTAAATCAGACTGAAAACGCCAATTTAGCTGAGCCGCCGACTCGGCTCTGGCAGAACCTAAGCGACTAAAGGTTGTCTCCGCTCGACCGACAAAATTTCCATCCAAATAAATCAAAATTTCGCTATTGGCCGGCGCCGTCCCGGTTAGAGACAAAGATTCTTGCGCCAGCAATTTAATAATTTTTGGCGCAATTACCTCGGCTTGCGCTTCGGCTGAAAAAATTACGATAAAAAACAAAACCAGACCGATATTTAATAAGCTCTTTAACGCTTTAGCCATGTTATAAATTTACCAGCCTCCTCTAAATTAATTTTTCTTTAGTAGGGCTTGGGGGGAAGGAGGTATCGCTGAATGCTCTTTCGGATATAAATTTTCACAATTTCGAGGAAATTTTTTATAAAATTTTTGGGGCAATATACTATTGACGAAAAAATTCTAGATAAAAATTTACCGAAATTTGGAAATTTAGACCGAATACGGCATTCAGCGATACCTCCAAAAATTAGCTAGGCCGATTTTTCCCCCAAGCCCTATAAGAAAATTTTAAAAAATCACTGCAATCTAAAGCAGTGATTCCAGTTTAGCGGTTGAATTTCAATCTCGTCAAGTGGGTAGTTGGTTAATAAAATGTGGCTAAAGACCAACAATTTGTGAATAAAGCTGTGTAAAAATAGTGATAAAACTTATATTATGTCTTGGAAATGCTTTATTCTGGCGGTTTTTTTCAGACGATCAATGTCCACGGTAATTAAATCGGCCCTAATATTATCCGCAGATATTTTATAATTTTTAATAAACATCTCAATCCCCCGCCTAAACCGCTCTGATTTGGTAAAGGCAAAAGCGTCCTCGGCCAAACCATAGATTTGGCTGATTCTGGTCTTTACTTCAACAAAAATAGTAAGATCATGCTTGCTCGCCACAATATCAATCTCCTGATAACTCAACTTAACATTCAAATCAATAATCTTATAGCCACGGCTAATTAAATAATTTTTGGCTAAAGTCTCGCCAAATTTTCCTATTCTTTGATTATGACTCATAAAAAATAATGGGCTTGATAGGCCCATCACAATGCTTGTCTGAATAAATAGTTTAGGGCGATAATATTTGTTTTTCGTTTAAGATGAAATTTGGGCGATTTTTGAAAAAATCGCTACAATTTCATATGCGCTCAAAACAAACATTATCGCCCTAAACTCTAACAATCCATTATGGTATATATTTATTAAATTCTTTCTCTTTTTCCAACCGCGCCTTCTTTTGCGGTATTCTAATGATTGTTCTATAAATAAAAAACAACCAAACTGCCAAACTAATGCCCCAGAGTAAAAACCAAAAACGAGCCGAGAGAAACGGCACCATTTCATAATTAAAAAAGGTTAAAACCAACCCAATAATAGCGTTAGTCAGAAAAAAATAGTATAAACTATTCCACAGCCCGGCATATAAGCTTTTAACCCATCTTTTTTTACCGATGCCGGCCACAACGGCTAAAATAATCAACCAGAGAATGAAACCTAAAACAATTTTCAATGAAAAACCGATAAAAACCCCTGGCCTTAAATTAAACCAAAAATTTAAGGTTAAGAAATTCCCCATAAATTAAAGTTTCACATAAATTAAGCCATAATGATACTGACCGGCCTCAAATTCTTCCTCGGGGCGCAAGCCAAATTTCTTAGCTCCGTTATCAACAAATTCTTTCTTTATCCTTTCTTCGGGTGGCGGACCGAAGGGCGCGGCGACATTCTTCCATTCCACAACTATCAACCTGCCATTTTTCTTCAACAATCTAACCGCTTCTCTTAAAATTTCCATCCGTTTATGAGATTGATGCAAAGTATTAATTAACAGGCCAACATCCAAACTGCCGGCTTCTATTCTGGTTGCGCCAAAGATTTCTAAATTACTCCAAACTGTTTTAATATTAACTAAATTTTCTGAACGCGCCCGCTTATTAATTGTTTCTAGAGCGGTTCTTAAAATATCAACCGCGTAGACCACGCCTTTCTTGCCCACCCGGCCGGCCGACGGAAAAACAAAATGGCCTGACGAGCCGCAGCCCAAATCAGCCACTCTGATTTTTTCTTCAACCCGCGCCTTATCCAAAATCAAATTAGCGTCAATCAAGCTGCTGCCGCCTATTGGTCCTAACATATAAAAGCATTATTATTTTATGACTTCATTATAAAATATTTTCTACTTTAAAACAAGCTCGCCCCCTTTAACAAAGGGGGCAGGGGGATTTATAATTTTATATCCGCGGTATAAATCCCCGCTCCTCCCTTCGGTCGGAGCCGCCCCTTTGTTAAAGGGGCTTATCAATTTATTTAACCCGATTAAAACTTAACCGATGAATCGGGCAAGGACCACATTGCTTTAATCTTGCCAAATGATATTTTGTGCCATAGCCCTTGTGTTGGCTAAAACCGTAATTCGGATATAGTTTATCAAAATCCAACATCAGCCGATCTCTGGTTACTTTAGCGATAATGGAAGCCGCCGCAATCGTAAAAATTCTCTGATCGCCCTTAACAAAAGGTTGCTGGGGCGTTGAACAATTGGGCATTTTAATTGATCCGTCTACTATTAAAAAATCCGGTTTATTTTTCAGAGAGCTAATCGCCTTCTTCATGGCTAAAAATGCAGCTTGCAAAATATTTATCCGATCAATGGTTTTATGATCACAAACGCCCACGCCCACCTCAATAAAATGTTTTTTAATCAACTCAAATAACAATTCGCGTTTCTTGGCTGTTAATTTTTTTGAATCATTAACTTCTTTCAACTCATCATTCAGGCAAAAATTAGCCCTAATAATCACGCAAGCGGCTACCACCGGCCCGGCTAAAGGCCCGCGTCCGGCCTCGTCCAAAGCGCCGATTATTTTATAGCCCTGTTCAAATATTTTTTTCTCTTCGGTTAAATCAAAATCCAACATAATCAATGACCATTTGATAAATAAAAAATCGTAAAAGCAGGGGTGTTTTATCTTTATTTTAATCCTTGTAAAAATTCATAGCTTGCTTGTATTTCTACTTTAAAGTCTTCATCTTTAGACTCTTTATAATATTCGATAAGTTTAGCAAAAAAATTCCTCCTATATTCTAAATATTCTTGTCTGATTTCTTCAGACATTACTGCCAATTCCCGTTTTAATGCTTCTACGCATCTCCCTTTTACGCCTTTTAATTCTGTAAATTCAACAATTTCATGAATCAATTGTGGGGCTCTAAACTTTTCAGGAACATCTTCTGAAATAAAAAGATGTTCTCCGTTTGGGTAACCCAAAAACCCAGGCAGCGTTGGCGCCAATTCCCTTTTTAAAACTGTATAGGGGAATTTTTTGCCTCCATGCTCTATTTCGTTTGTCGCAACCTCGTTAGTTCTGATCCAGTCTGGGCGCGTGTCTAGTGTTGGCTCTTTTTCCATAATTATAAAATTAAAAAATGATTTACCCCGCCGCAAGCGGACGGGGTAAATGACTAATAAAATTTTATTTCAGCTAACTGCCACTAACTGCATAAATCCTATAATTTATTATTTCCTATTCTGTAAATATTTATAAGCCGACAAGGCCGCGACCGCGCCCTGGCCGCAGCCGATGATAATTTGCTTGAATTCGCTTTGCGTGACATCGCCGGCCGCGAACATGCCAGCAAGACTGGTTTTACCGCTTAGGTCCACAATAACCTGCCCTTTACTATCCCTTTTAACCAAATCTATCACTAAATCAGTTTCCGGCTCATGACCAATTTCCACAAACAAGCCATTTACTTCTAATGCTTTAGTTTTTTGGTTAACTATATTTATTACTTTTATTTTTTCCAGCTTATTTTTGCCTAATATTTCAATAATTTCACTATCCATCATGATTTTAATATTCTTTTTGTCTTTAACTCTATCCGCTAAAATTTCAAACCCCTTGAATTTTGATTTTCTATAAATTAGATAAACCAGACTGGCGATCTTAGACATGACCCCAGCCGCGTCCAAGGCCGCATTGCCGCCGCCAACCACAGCCACGGTTTTCTCTTTAAAAAATAATCCATCACAATTAGCGCAATAACTGATGCCTTGACCAATTAATTCTTTTTCATTAGGCAAGTTCAAAGATTTTGGCGCCAACCCCATGGCTATAATCACGGTTTTAGTATCATATTTTCCCTTGTTTGTTCCAACCGCAAAATTACCATTGTCCAGTCTGGTGATTTTATTTACTCCTTCCGACCGTATTTCCACGCCAAAACTCCTGGCCTGTTCCAACATGTTATTGGCTAAATTTGGCCCTTTTATTGACTTTATACCTGGATAATTTTCTATATCAGAGGTCCAAATAACCTGGCCACCAATATTCTTAGAAATAACCAAAGTCTTCATCATGCGCCTTGAGGCATAGATAGCGGCAGTTAGACCGGTTGGCCCAGCGCCGATAATTATAGTATCAAACATACTTTTTTATTAATTTTAAATTAAAAAAATACTGTATTTATCCACAATGTTTACACTTAGAGCGTTTTGGCTAATATTAAATAACCATCATTAGTAAAGTCCACAGGAATGTGGACTTATCTACTTAACTTAAAAAAAAGTAAAGTCCACAGGAATGTAGACTTAAGTCATTCGCTTTTATCAATCAACCGTATCAACTCTTCCTTATCACAATACCCGGCCTTCTTAACAGCCACTTTACCATTCTTAAATACCAAGAAGGTTGGAATGCTCATAACATTATATTTAGAAGCAATCTCTTGATTTTCATCAATATTCAATTTACCAATCTTGACCTTCTTGTCTTTATATTCATTAATTATTTCGTCGATGATCGGTGCCATCATCTGGCAAGGACCGCACCAGGGCGCGAAAAAATCAACTAAAACTAGGCCGGCATTATCTTCGACTTCTTGCTTAAAGTTATCTTTGTTAAATATCATATCTTTTAGTTCTAAATAGAACGATTATTAGATTAACTTAAAAAATTCCTTGACAGAACGATTCGAGATACGCTTCGTGTATAACTGGATAAATTAATATAATTGACCACCTACTATTGCCTTATCAATATCAGGAACAATAAGAATACATTCTTTGTTACTGTCTGGTACGCCTAAAGTAAGAACCTCGGATAAAAATGGACCTATTTGTCGTGGAGGAAAATTTACTATTCCTAATACCAACTTACCTCGCAGTTGCTCCTTCGTGTAATGTTTTACCAGTTGCGCGCTTGAAGTCTTAACGCCAATTTCACCGCCAAAATCAATTTTAAGTTTATAGGATGGTTTCTTTGCTTCTAGAAAATTTTCCACTCCAATAATTTTACCCACTCTTATATCTAATTTTTTGAAATCGTCGTATGTTGCCATAGATATTTGGAATTTGTTATAAGTGGACCTAGGGAGAATCGGACTCCCGCCTCATCCATGCCATGGACGCGTAATGCCACTTTACTATAGGCCCATTTTATACAAAATTTATGACAAAATTATATTTAACATTAGCCAAACTACTTAAAACTTTCCTTTAATCTTAGCCAAAATTCTATTATTTAATCTAATATTAGCTAAAGTTTTAACATATTTTTAATCTACTAAATTTAAAATTATAAATCTTATGTGTCCCCACCAAGAATCGAACTTGGGTCTAGGGCTTAGGAGTCCCTTGTTCTATCCACTGAACTATGAGGACGTCAGGCGAGTCGGGCGGGTATCCACTGAACTACGAGGGCAAAAAAATATTTACCGCCATTTCAGTCGCGGTTAAAGACTAAAAATTAATCGCTGTAAACTATGTTAAATTTATGATAACTTAATTATTTTGTTTTGACAAACCTCTAAGCATCGCCTAAGATTAAGGGGGTTATCACTGAATATTCTTGCGAGCATAAATTTTCATAATTTGAGGAAATTTAGACCGCAGACGACCTTCGGAGATAGCCCCGAAATAGTTAAATTCTATAATAACACTAACGATATATTCTATGTTCAACAAGCAAAGTCAAGGAGGAACATCAAACGAATTTGAAACTGTCATCGGCCTTTCAGTTAAAGTCAAAGGTGACTTTAACGCTCAGGGGAATGTCATTGTGGAAGGCATGGTTGACGGTAATCTAAAAACCGCCGGTAATTTAGAGGTGGGAGAAAAAGCTAAAGTGACAGCCAACATAGAAGCTAGAGAGGCTAAAATCGGCGGCGAGATCAGGGGCAATGTTAAAATCAAGGGCTTCTTAGAAATCACTGCCGCGGCCAAAGTCTTTGGCGATATTGAAGCCGCCGCCATTTCGATTGAACGCGGAGCGACTTTCAACGGCAAATGCGTCATGCCAACCGGAGTAGAGGACATCAAAAAAATAAACAAAGAAAAACTAAATTAATTAGCAATAAATGACTAAAGACGGCCGAACAAAGTTTTTGTTTTTTCTCTTAAAACAAAATTTGAGTATTTTTTTTCAAAATTATTTTATATTAAAGATAGGTTGAATAATTTTAAAAAAAATAATACAATTTTGTCTGCGCTCAAAAACAAAACCTTTGTCCGGCAAAACTAATCAATCAAAAACTGTCTGAAACATGAACATTTTTATCTACGATTCTTTCTTGAATCAAAAAAAATACGACCGCCTGCTGGCGAAGATAGAAACCAGAATTACTGATCTAGGATTAAATGGCAAGATTTCCCGCTTAAGCTTAATGAGAAATATCGGCGACACGGTTGAAAATGAACTTAAACGAGGCGCTAAAACCATTATTGCCGTAGGTAATAATGAAACTGTCAATCAGATAATTAACTCTTTAGCCGGTAGCGCCGTACCCCTAGGTATCATACCGATTGGAGAGGAAAATAACGATATCGCCCGCGGATTGGGCATTGAATCGGTTGATCAGGCCTGCGCTGTTTTGTCGGCTCGGCTCTTGGCTCGACTGGATTTAGGGCTGGCTAACCAAACCTATTTTCTAAGCAGCGCCGCCATAGAGAATCGAGGCACAATAGTTGATATGAGCGACGATTACACGGTTGAAACCACTAAAACCGGACTAATTCATGTCCTTAATTTGGCTAACCCGAAAATCAAGCTGCCGCCAAAAGTTAAAATTGCGCCTGACGACGGAATTTTAGAATTAGTTATTAGCACCCAGAACAAAAAAAACCTCTTTGCTAAACCAGACGACCAATCAATCTTTAAAATTAAAAAAATTGTTATTAACAACCCTAAGACCAAGTTAGTTCTAGACGGCGCCGTCTCCATAACCACGCCGGCAACTATCACAGTAGTCAAGCAAAACTTAAATGTTATAGTTGGCAAGAATAGAAATTTTTAAATTTGCAAAATTTGCACAAAATTTTATTTATATCTTCTCTTTCTGCTTAAACAGATACATCTGCTGCAAGGCGGTTAAAACCGTGGTTACCAGCCAATAGAGAGCCAAACCGCCCGGGAAGGTCATGCCGATGACCACGGTTAGAATCGGCATCATATAGAGCATCTGCTTATTCATGATAGTCATCATATCCTCGTCTTTAGCGCCAGGAGTTTTAACTTCCGGCCGCTTAGTAACCATCATCTTGGCTTGCCAAAACTGGGCTGCGCCGGCCAAAACCGCTAGAACCAAATTGGGCTTTGCTAAATTAATAAACCCTAAAGAAATCGCATTAATTGTTCCGGGATTATAAATAAAAGAGTAGATATCGTTCAGCGCCTGATTACTTAAACCGTCTCTAAAAACGATAAAAACCGCCCAAAGAAAGGGGAGTTGAATTAAGAGGGGCAAACAAGAAGAAAATGGATTAACCTTTTCCTGCTTATACAGTTGCATCATGGCTCGCCCTTGTTCCTCTTTATTATTAGCATATTTCTTTTTAAATTCATCAATTTTCGGCTGCAAAGTCTGTAAGGACTTCTGCGATTTGATTGATTGCTTTGATAAAGGCAATAAAATCAGCTTAATAATCACGGTCATGGCGATAATGGCTAAGCCAATATCATGACCCGGGATGACATTATACAAAAAAACCAATAAATTTAAAATTGGTTCATAAAAAATTACATGGAAAAGTTGAGTCATATATAATAATTTACCTAGAAATCCTTATTTCACCGGATCAAAACCGCCTGAATTAAACGGATTACATCGTAAAACTCGCCAAAAGGCCTTAACTCCGCCTTTAAAAAGTCCATATTTTTCTACTGCCTGAATCGCGTACTCCGAGCAAGTGGGGGAAAAACGGCAAAAGCCATGCGGATAAAAAAATTTAAAGATACCATGGTCAAAAGAAAGCGTTTTTTGGTAAACTTTTAAAATTTTTACCGCTAAATAGCGCGGGTAAAATTTAAACATAACGCTATTATTTAAAAATTTTCAATTTCGTAAAAATTCTCTCCAATTCACCTGCCACGATTTTATATTCCTGATTTATAAAACAGGGCCGAGCCATAATCGCTAAATCAAGGCCTGATTTTAACTTTTTGTCCAGCCCTCTTATCGCTTGTTTAATTCGCCTTTTCAATTTATTCCTTTCTGTGGCTTTTTTGCTAACCTTAGAACTAATTACAATACCAAAACGGTTAAAATCTAACTGATTAGCTAAAATCATCGCGCCAAGAAATTTAGTGTAATAAGGTCGGCCTTGCTTAAAGACTTTCTCAAAATCTTTTTGTTTAACTAAGCGATGCGATTTGACTAGCATATTGTTATTAGAAAGAAAATGCTAAAAAAATACTCAAATTTCATCTTAAGTCCAAAATCACCCTCCTGCCCCAGCTACTTGCGCATGTTTATATAAAACGCTTATTTACTTAATCTTTTTCTCCCCTTGGCCCTTCTTCTTTTTATAACGGCGCGGCCATTCTTGGTCAGTCTTCGCTTTCTAAAACCATGTTTTCTCTTGGCTCTCTTTTTATTTGGTTGATAAGTTCTTTTTGGCATAAATAATTTAAAAAATAATTTTTTTATCTCTAACCAACATAACATTTAAACCGCCTCAAGTCAATTAAAACTCTTTTCCACTCTTTATTCACAGCTTGTAAACTTTTTCTCTGTTTTCTATTTATTTTTTTACTGTTATAATTGCCCTAGTCGCCTAACAAGAGATCCCTCGCTCTTCTCGGGACGAGAACATTGAATAGTTATTCAACATTCTCGATTTGACTTTCGCAAAAAATGTTATATTCAGGACTTACGCGCTTAAAAAATATTTTTCAGGGCAGTTGGCTGAAGTTAGTAATTTTTTCGTTGCGGAACTCGCTTCGCTCAAACAGTCCTCACTTCCGTAAGTCCTAATATTATTAAATAAATCCCGCGCTAAATCTGGCGCGGACGCAAACTACTTCTTTTGGTGGCTGATAGTTTAAATCACAATCTCCCCGGCTTATGAATAATGAACAGCTTTGGCAAGCGATTTTAGGCGAAATTGAGTTAAGCTTATCCAAGGCCAATTTTACCACTTGGTTTAAAAACACTTTTATCTCTTCCCTGGAAAACAGTCGAGTAATTATTTGCGTACCCAACACCTTTACTAAGGCCTGGCTAGAAAAAAAATATCATAAAGAGATCGCTAACGCCTTTAAAAATATCGGCTCCGTGGAAATTAAAGAAATCTTATACAAAGTTGAAACCAAAAAAGAGTCGCCGGCTGACAACTTTATTAAAAAAGTCAAAACTGAAAATATTATAGAAAACAAGCCAAAGACCATTAACCGTTTTGGCCTGAATAACCGCTATATTTTTGACACCTTTATTGTCGGCAAGAACAACGAGCTGGCGCACGCGGCTTGCCAGGCGGTAGCGGCCAATCCCGGTCACGCCTATAACCCGCTTTTTATCTATGGCGGCGTCGGGCTGGGAAAAACCCACCTCTTACAAGCCATTGGCCACGAATTATCCAAAAAAACTGATAAAATACTCTATGTTTCTTGCGAGAAATTTACCAATGATTACATTCAGGCCGTCAGAAGCGGCCAGGCCAAAGATTTTAAAGACCATTATCGGAACGTGGACTTATTGCTAATTGATGATATCCACTTTATGGGGGGCAAAGACGGCACTCAAGAAGAATTTTTTCATACTTTTAACGACCTGCACCAAACTAACAGGCAAATTGTAATTTCTTCCGATCGTCCGCCTAAAGCCATCCCCGCCCTGGAAAAACGGCTCTTATCACGCTTCGAATGGGGTATGATCGCTGATATTGGCGCCCCGGACGTTGAGACCAGAATCGCTATCTTAGAAACTAAGTGTCGTGAAAAAAACTATCAGCTTGATAAAGAAATTTTGGCTTATATTGCGAACAATATTACTTCTAACATCCGTGAATTAGAGGGTGCCTTAAACCGTCTAATCGCTTATTATGAATTTAACAACTCTTTGCCGTCAATCCAGTCAACTAAAAATATTTTAGCCGGTATTATTTCTAACTTTCAATCTAAGTCGACTACGGCTAAAACCATAATTGAAGCCGTCTCAAAATTTTTCGACATTAATTTAAAAGATATAACCGGCCAAAGCCGCAAAAAAGAGTTGGTGGTGCCCAGGCAAATCGCCATGTTTTTAATGCGCAAAGAAATTAATTCATCTTACCCGTCAATCGGCCAAGAACTAGGCGGGCGAGATCATACCACCGCCATGCACGCCTGCAACAAGGTGGCTAAAGAATATCAAGAAGATGAAAGGGTAAAACAAAAAATTGATTCTATCAAACAATTAATTTATAGCAGTTAATAATTTGCTGAAAGGTTGTGGCTAGGTCGTTAATAAATTTAATGGCTGGCCCTGGATTCGTTTTTTATGCACAATCAACCAGCAAAATAATTTAGCTTATCAACACCGCGGACACACTAAAAATATTAAGATTTAACGCGACCTTACTAATTTTTTCATAGAACCTAAACTTATTAACTCTCTTGTTGTTATTATTGTTGCTATATTATAGTTATATAATTAATTAATAATCTCCCCATTTAATCCAGCTAGGACTTACGCGGTTGATTAGCAGTTGGCTGAAGTTAGTAATTTTTGAAGTGAGGACTGTTTGAGCGAAGCGAGTTCCGCAACGAAAAAATTACTAACGTATTATTAATTTTAAAAAGCGGGGATAATTTTTATGAAGATATTTAGTTTACAAGAAAATTTAAAGCAGGGTTTAGCTTTAGTTAGCCATGTGGCGGGTAAAAATATCAATTTACCAATACTTAATAATGTTTTAATTAAGGCCGGAGCAGGTAAAATTAGGCTAATGGCGACTAATTTAGAAATTGGCATTATTAGTACGGTGAGAGGAAAAATTGAAACAGAAGGAGCGTTTACGGTTAATGCCAAAATAATCTCCGACTGTGTCGGACTCTTGTCTAATAAAAAAATTGAGCTAAATCAAACAAACAACGATCTTGCCGTAAGTTGCGAAAACTATCAAGTGAAGATTAAGGGCCAGTCGGCCGAAGAATTTCCTTTAATACCAGAAGTTGATAGAAAAAATTATTTTAGCGCCCAGGCCGGCGCGGTTAAGGGCGCAATTTCTCAGGTAATTTTCGCCACTTTATTAAGCGAAGCTCGGCTGGAGCTGTCTGGCGTGCTTTTTGTTTTTTCCGGCAACTCCTTAACTATCGTCGCGACCGACAGTTATCGCTTAGCCGAAAAAAAGATTCAAATTAAATCTAATAATGAAGAAGAAAAAAGAGTTATTGTGCCGGCAAAAACCCTGCAAGAGTTGCTAAGAGTTTTGTCGGTAAATTTAGACGATGAAGTAGAGGAAAATAACAAAGAAATAAAATTTTACCTTTCTGACAACCAAATTTTATTTATTTACGGTTCGACTGAATTAGTTTCTCGGCTGGTTGAGGGCCAATATCCGGACTATCAGCAGATTATCCCGACTACCAGTAAAACTAAAATTATAATTGACCGGCAGGAATTAATTCGCGCCGTAAAAATAGCCTCTTTATTCTCTAAAACCGGCATTAATGATATTAATTTAGATTTTCCCTTAAGCAAGAACCAGGTGGTGGTTTCCTCGATATCCGGCCAGACTGGAGAAAATATAACCAAGCTGGAAGCTAAGGTGACGGGCGATGAAAATAGCCTGGTGGTTAATTATCGTTATTTACTTGAGGGCTTGAGTAATGTTGAAAAGGAAATGATTAAAATCGAAGTCATAGACGGGAATACGCCTTGCCTTGTCCGGCCGGAGCAGGATGAAAGCTATTTGTATATTATTATGCCGATCAAGCAATAAAGCAAGCAAGCGGAAAAATAAGAAAACAACAAAAAACCGCTTAACGAATTTTAGCGGTTTTTGTATTTTGCCCCTTTAACAAAGGGGCCGCCTTGCAAGGCGGGGGATTTAATTATTCTCCCCAGCGCCAACTTACTATAGAGGGCGGCAGAAATCCCCCGCACCCCCTTTATTAAAGGGGGCTAATCGCCGGCGTAGAAGTCGCGCTAGCTGGCATTTCTTTAATTGTGATATTAATTTCAGCGCTCTTGGCGGTTTGTTTTTGCCAGCCATGCGCCTCGGCGAAGAGCTTGTATGATCCGGGGGCTAAAATAGTATTGAGCGAACCAGACGCGATTTTGTCTTTAATTTGGGCCTGGCCAATTTGTTTTACCTTGCCGGCCGAGTCTTTATAATAGAAAGTTGCGCCGGCAGTTTGCTCCGGATTAGTGATAGCGGCTTTAAGCGTTAGCGGGAAGTCGTATTTGATAAAATTAGCGTCAGCCGCGGGCTGGATTAAGCTAATTTTGATTTTGGTTTTTTCCGGTTCAGGATTTCGCGCTAAATTAAATTCAATTTTTTGCTCGCGGCAATTATCAACGGCATCGCAAACGCGCACGGTCAGGCCGTGAAAGCCGTTATTTAAAAAATTAACAGATTTATTAAGATTAAAAGGGCTGGCGGCTATGGTATCAAACAAATAGCCGTCGATATAATATTCCGCTCGGCTAACGCCGTTCGTGGCCGTGGCGCTGATTCTAACTTCCAGGGTCTGGTTAGCAATGGTTTGGTTGTTAGCGGGATAATCAATTGACATCACTGGCTCGTAGCCGGGCCGGTGCACATTATCAAATTCGGTCGGCGGCAAAGAATTAACCAGACCTTGTTTTTTTGCCCAAGCCGCGACCGCGTCTTCCCAGGGCTTAAATTGCGGGTCGCTTGCTGGGTTCGTTGGCGCCGGACCAGTCGGGTCGTCTTTATCAACATAATAAAGAATATCGTGCGGCTGTTTGAATTGTTTTTCTGCGACAGCGCTTGGCGGCGTGAATTCATTAGCCAGATAGCCGGAGAATTTATCAATCTTGACGGTAGCGGCGCCGTCAATCGCGCCGTCTAAAACCGGTTTGCCGGTTTTTAATAAATCGGGCGCGTTAAAATATTCAATCGGCGTATTGCCCAGGACTCGGTCCATATAATCATGCCAGATTGGCGCCGCCACGACCGAGCCGTCGGCGCCGCGCTTCATTTCTTTATTATTGTTATTGCCCACCCAGACGCCGGTGACGATTGACGGCGTATAACCAATAGTCCAGGCATCGCGGTAGTCGTTAGTAGTGCCGGTTTTGGCCGCTACGGGCCGCGAGCCCAGAGTTAGAAAATTGTTTGCGCCAAAGATATAGCTTCTGGCTGAATTATCCGCCAAAACGCTATTAATCAGGCGCGCGATATTACCGTTTAAAATTCTTTCTTCTTGGTCTTTAAATTCTTCCAAAATTTTGCCGTCTTGGTCTTCGATTTTTAAAATGAAGGCCGGTGGACGCTTCAACCCTTCGCGCGCGAAAGCGCTAAAAGCATTGGCGTGTTCCAATAATTTTACTTCACCGCCGCCTAAAACCAAGGACAGGCCGAAACGATTTTTATCGTTAAGCGTGGTATAGCCAAGGTTTTGCGCTAAGCCGATAACATTATTAATGCCGGTTAAATAGATGGTTTTAACCGCCGGTATATTTAAGGAACCGGCTAAGGCCTGCCTAATCGTTACCGGGCCATGTTCTTTTGCATCATAGTTGTGCGGTTCATACGGTTTGGCCGGGTCGGTAGAAAAATTAGTTACCACATCATAGAGCACAGTCTCGGGCGTATAGCCCTTAATAAAGGCGGCTGCGTAGACAACGGGCTTGAAAGATGAGCCCGGCTGCCTGGGCTGAAGCGCGACATTTACCTGGCCGTCAATCTCGTTGTTAAAATAGTCCCGCGAGCCCACCAGAGCCAGGACTTGCCCGGTTTTGGGATCAAGCGAAACTAAAGCCGCGTTAGTGGCTTGGTAGTTTTTTTCATTCAGCGCGGTTTTTTCCTTAATGACTTCTTCCGCGATTTTCTGTTTATATAAATCCAGAGTGGTATAGATTTTCAAACCGCCTTGTTCGATGGTTTTTTCGCCGTATTTATCGGCCAGCAACTCTTTGATATACATGACGAAATGCGGCGCTAGCATATTTTCCGATGGCGCCTTAAAGATTAGCTCGGTTTTTTTTGTCGCCTCCGCCTGATCTTTAGTAATATAGCCGTATTTGGCCATTAAATCTAAAATATATTTCTGTCGAGCAATGAGCAAATCTTTATTCGGCCCGTATGGCGAGTAGCGGCTGGGGGCTTGCGGAATGGCGGCTAGTACGGCCGACTCGGCCAAATTTAAATCGCGCGCGCTTTTACCGAAAAATCTTTGGCTGGCGGCTTCCACGCCGTAGGCGGTTGAACCGTAGGGAATTTCATTAAAGTACATTTGCAGGATTTCATCTTTAGAGAATTTTTTTTCCAAGCGATAGGCCAAAATGATTTCTTTGATTTTCCTGGTATAGGTTTTTTCGGTGGTTAAGATGGAATTTTTAACGAACTGCTGGGTTAAAGTTGAACCGCCGCCGGTTTTGCCAAAAAGAACATTTGTTACCAGAGTTCTGAAAATGGCCCAGAGACTAAAGCCGCCGTGTTTATAGAAGTCTTTATCTTCTATGGAAATAGTAGCGTTTTTTAGAGTTTCGGGCACATCTTTTAAACTGATCAGGGTGCGTTTTTCCGCGCCGTGGATATCGTAAAGCACGGTCGTGCCGGTGCGATCATATATTTTAGTGCTTTGCGCCACCTGGCGTTCCATCAGGCGGTTGGGGTCGGGCAGGTCGTGAGTTAGCCGCAGGTAGGCAAAAAAGCAAACCAGCAAAAAAACCAGCCAACCATAAAATAGGGCTTTAGCCAGCTTTACTCTAGAAAATGGTTTTTTGGTTTTCCCGGCGTATTCTTTTATTTTTCCGCCACGGCTAAAACCGGCCGAAGTTTTCCGCCTTTTGTTGAGGAAATATTTTTTTTTGGCGTGGCGCCAACTTTGGGGAGATTTTATGCCGCGGGAAGAATAGGAAATGGCCATAGTTATTTTTTTACTCTCCAAAATAAATATTTTATCATTGTCGCAAGGATAGAAATACCGTAAGTAGAGCTTCTTAGAAAACCAATCACCGAAGCTTCGGGGAAATATTTAGTTGGTATGGGGATTTCTTTAATTTTAAGACCCGCCTTTTTCATTTGGACAATTATTTCCGTGTCAAAAACAAAATTATTAGAATTTTTCATAAAAGGTACCAACTTCAAGGTTTTTCTGCTGTATGCCCTAAAACCCGAATGATATTCGGTCAGGTTCAGACCGAGAACCGTATTTTCAATAGCTGTTAAAAAAATATTGGCGGCGAATTTCCAATAAGGCATGCCGCCTATAATGGCGTTTTTGGGGGTCATCATTCTGGAGCCGAAAACTGCGTCGGTTTTACCGTCAGAAAATTTTTGTATTAATTCGGGGATCAACTTCGGGTCATATTGATGATCGGGATGAACCATTATCACGATATCGGCGCCGTAGCCAAGCGCCTTTGTATAGCAAGTTTTTTGATTGGCGCCGTAGCCGCCGTTTTTTCTATGTACAAAAGTTTTTAATCCCAGGATCTTAGCCAGTTCAGCGGTGCCGTCGTCACTGGCATCATCAACTAAAATAATATCGTCTACCCATTCCATCGGCAAATCATCCAAAGTCTTTTTTAATGTCTTCGCGGCGTTGTAAGCAGGTAAAACTACAATAATTTTTTTATCACCGGTCAGCTTGCTCATAATTTATATGGATAGCGATAATTCAAATTATTTACTGGCGAAATTTATGTTGGAATATAAAAATTATAACAGTAATTAGAAGAAAAATCAATTTTATCCTGTTAAAGTCTATTCCAAAGCTTAATTATTTTTTGCCTAAAATTACTCTTTGTGATATTTTGAAGATAGAAAATCAAACAGTTTGCTAGATGATTTCTGGCGCTTGAAATCGGATATTAATTTATCAATTTAACCCCAATGAGATTATTTAAAAGCTTATTTTTTAAATCAGCCATGGTCTTTTTGTTTTTTTTCTTTTTGTTTTTTTTTACGCACTTATTAAATGGCCAATTTATTTCGAGTGATGACCCATATTATCATGCTAAGCACGCTCTTCTAATAGAGCAAAGCGGTGAAATTAATCTCGTTGAGCCGTGGCTGGAATTTCATTTTCTTAATTTTGCTCCGGCAGACTATTGGTGGGGTTTTCATTTAGGCATGGCTATATTTATACACTGGTTCGGTTTATTTTTAGGCGTTGAGATTTTTGCCAGCATCTTGGCGACCTTGGTTTTTTTAATTTTTTATTTAATCCTAAACGAGTTAAGGGTAAAATATCCGTTGGCGTGGCTTTCCTTCTTATTTTTTTCTTCCACAGCTTTTATTTATAGATTACTCTTGGAAAGGCCGCATCTTTTGGCGATAATGGTTCTGCCTTTGGCTTTTTTGCTCTTGGTTAAGAAGAAGAATTTTTGGCTATTTATTTTGTCTTTGTTTTACGCCCTTAGTTATGTTTTAGCGCCGTTGATAGTATTACAGACATTGATTTATTTGGCTGTGGATTTTTATACTAATAAACGAGTTAATTTAAGGCCGTTAATCGCTTCAACTGCCGGCATTTTAGCCGGTGTAATTATTCACCCGAATAGCTTGAATTACCTTTATGGCATGTTTACGCAAAATTGGCTGGTTTTATTTTTAAGACTGACCGGCGTTAATTTGGGTATCGGCAGCGAGGTGCAGCTGGCTAGTTTTTTTACCTTTTTGAACCTTAACTTTTTAACTTTATTATTTTATATTTTGGCCGCGACTTTGTTTCTATCCTTAAAGAGAGTTGATAGAGAGTCGACTGTAAATATTTTTTTATTCTTATGTTCAAGCTTTTGGCTATTGGTAACCTTGTTGGTGCCGCGCGGGGTAGAATATTGGCTACCTATCACTTTTATTTTCGCCGCAGTTATGTTCAGCGATTTTTCGGCCGGAGAAGGGTTTGAGCAAGCTAAAGATTGGCTGGTTGATAGAATAAACTTTAAAATTATTGGTTTTTTTCTAATTAGCCTTTTGGCTTTAGTCGTTTTTTATAATTTAGGTAATGTTTTTTATAATTTATATTATGATAAGACGGGCGAGATTAGCGCGAATTACGAGCAGGCCAATATTTGGTTAAAAGCTAACACGGTTGAAGGTTCCCTCGTGTTTTATAATAATTTTAGTATGTGGCCGATGATGTTTTTCTACAATAATTACAATCATTATATCATTGGCATGGATCCGACATCAACATATGAATACAACAAACAAACCTATTGGTTGTGGCGCAATATTTCTTTTCAGGGCCTATCTTGCGATAAGCCGAGCCCATGTTTTGATATTAGTCCGCGTGATCAAGTTAAATTAGTGCCCCTTACCATTAAGACCGTTTTTCGCTCTAAATACGCGGTAGTGTCAAATTATGAGAACAGTAATTTAATTAAAACTTTAAATAATCTTAAAGCCCAGGTTCGGCTGGTTTTTAAGAATAAGGACTTACTGATTTACGAGATGAGATAGCCGGTTTAGATGAGTCGCCGACTTAGGGAAACCCTTGTTTTATAAGGGGTTTATGGCTATTTTTACAATTTGCTTGTTTAGTGGCAATTTGTTAACTTACGAGATAGTTTGCGAGTTTGTTGACTGTTTTAGTCGGGGGGGTATAATATAAGCAATAATACATTTAGGCAAACGCCCAATTAAAATTTTGGGCTTTGCGGAAAAATTATGAAAAAGATTTTATTATTCTGTTTACTAGCTATTCTGCTTTTACCCTTGGCGGCCAGCGCGGGAGTTACCGCATAGCTGTCCAAAATCCCACAAATCCCCTGAAAACATTAACCAGAATTAAGATTGGCTGGGTTGAAAGCGGCAGCTAACTCATAGCGCCAAGTTTGG
>LCCP01000009.1 GCA_000997945.1 Parcubacteria group bacterium GW2011_GWC2_42_12
TTTTATTAAAACGGTCGCTTCGGGCGTTGATTTTCTCGGATTAATTAACTTTCCCGAGCATCGGATTTTACGGACTAAAACTAAGAGAAGGATGTTTAAGAAGATTGATAAAAAGCATGAAGCTTGGCAAGCCGGATTAATATCTGGAGAATCATTAAATCAAAGTTTGCAATCGTATTCGGGCATGTTAAAGCATGGTAATGGATATAAGATGGAGAAAAGATTATGGCAATACTCTTTTAGTTTTTCTCGCGTCTCAACGGGAGAAAATAATAAAGGTTAAATTTTTTAAATCCATTTGTCATTAAGCAGTTGGTTATGTTATAATTACCACCGGACAGATGGCTTAATTCGCTAATTTTATTATTCTATGTCTCCAGAGAAATGGCAGCAAACAGTCGGCAACATTAAAGATAATTTTAAAGTTGAGGAAAACGAAAAAACTCATCTTGACGAGGCGGGCGGCGTTGATATTGAATACATAATTTTTAATGGACCGTTGGGTAGAATGAAATTAGAGTTTATAACCAAGCCGGTAATAATCGACAAAAAAACTAAGTATTCCAACCGCCTGGGTGCCGAGACAATAGTGGAATATGTTTATAGCCCGGATGAGAAAAGCCATAAATTAAAAGCTTATAAGTGGGATGAGGCCGTAAATGATTGGCTGGAGATGGAAGCTAAAAAATTTGCATAACATAATATGACAACGAAATTTAAGATTCTAATTTTTTTCCTACTGATTATTTTTATCTTAATTCTATATCTTATTTTAACTTCAGAGTCGGTTAAAAAAATTGATAATTCCGGCCTGCCTACCGGACAGGCAGGCCAGCCAGCCAAAAATGAAATAACCGCCTCGTCGGAAGAAGATTATAAAATAAAGGTCAAGGAAATTTTTACCGCCTATGAAAAATTAGCGAAAGATAGTGGTTTTACGCCGGAAAAAGTGGATGAATTAAAAAATCAGACATTGAATTTAAAAGCGCCGGCTAAAAAATTTATAGAGTTGCATACAAATTTATTTATCGCTTTAACCAATATGGAAGAATATTTAAGCCAAAAGTACGAGCAGGGGAAAAACGCTAGTCTGGAGAAAATTAATCAATTAAAAGCCGATTACAGTTGGTTAAATAATTAAGTTTAAATTACGGCGAGATAGGTTTAATTTTATTTAAATTTTCTAACCGCATGAAACTTAATAATCGTTTTTTACCCATCTTGATACCAATGTTCGTTTTTTTATTGCAGGAAACATATTTTTTTTACCCCAGACTAATTTATGTCACCGCGACTTTGGCGGTTTTATTAATTTTTTTCATTGTTTGGCAATTTAGCCGAGCCAGTAAAATAGATAGCCACTGGTGGAATTACTTGATTTTACCAGCGATAATATCCGTGGCGGTAATGGCCTATTCGATTTTTATAAACGGTAAGTTTATAATTCAACTGTTGTTTATTTTTCATCTCGTTTTTTTATATTTATATTTGCGCCAGGTTTATTATTATTTGCTTAATCCCTTAGCTTATGAAGCTTTCAGCCTGGAAAATATCTCCTCTTATATTAATTGGCTGGCTTTCTTTTTTTCGGCAGCCACGCTTTATGGTTTAGCTTCTTTTCTAAATTTATCAATTTCTTGGCTGGCGCTGATAATGATCAGCGCGACTTGCCTATTGGTTTATCAAATAATTTGGGTTAATAAGATAGAGCTAAGAGCCGGCTTGCCTTATATTTTAATCAGCTGTTTAATTTTAACGGAATTATTTTGGTCAATCTCCTTCTTGCCGTTCAATTATAATATTGCCGGGCTTAGCCTGGCGATCTGTTATTATGTAATTATTGGACTGGTAAAGAATCATTTATTTAATAAACTTGATGCCGTTAAGGTAAAAACATATTTATTGTTAGGATTGATTAGTTTATCTTTAATATTGTTCACGGCCAGGTGGGTGTAGATTAGTTAGTAATTTAATAAAATTATTATGAAATATATCGCGGAATTTTTTAAAAAGCATAATTTGGCAACAATTATAATTATAACTTTTATCTTTGGCTGCGGCGGCGGCTTGGTTGGCGGCGCGGTGGCTAGGGGTTATTTAATTGATCCCTTGTTTGGTTGGTCGTCTTTTGGCAATTTGGATTTCTCCGCCAGCAAGTATGCCGGCCAGGGACTGGTAATAAGCAATGCTAAAAATGTGATTGTCCAGCAGGACACTAAAATAAACGAGATTATTGATTCTGTCGGTTTTAGTTTGGTGGGAATCTATAAAAAAAAACCAGCGCCGGCTAAACTAAACGATATTTTTACTTTAGAGAATTTTTATAAAATTAACGAACCGAGCGGGCAGGGGTTTATTATCACTAGCGATGGCTGGATAGTTACTAGTTTAGCCCTAGCGAAGAACTTTAATGATTATGTGGTTATCACCAAAGATAAAAAAATTTATCAGATTGATCGGGCGGTGGCCGACAATTTAACGAAATTTAATTTTATTCATGTTCAGGCCCGGGATTTGCCGGTTAGAAAATTAGCGGCAACTCAAGATATAAAACCAGGCAGCTTAATCATTGGCGTCAATTCACTGGGCGCTAATTTAGTTTCTTCCATATCCGGTTTTAGCGAGTCGGGTGGTTTAATAAAATCCAGCGACAGTTTTTCAAAACAGATAATTCTCAACGATAAGCTGCCGGCAGAATTTAAGGGTTCAATTATTTTTAGTTTAACCGGCGACGCTCTTGGGTTAGTTAATGAGGGTGGAGAAATTGAGCCGATTAGCCATCTTGGGGGCGCAGTCAAGAGTTTATTCAAGAATAAAACTAATACCAGGCCCAGTTTAGGAATTAATTATGTTGACTTAGTCGAGCTGGTGGAAGTTGCTAGCCAAAATGGTGATTGGCAGAAAGGCGTTATTATTTATAATGATCAGAAGGCGGCGGTTAAAAAGAACAGTCCGGCCGAAAAGAGCGGTTTGCGCGTCGGCGATATTATTATCTCCATCGACGGTCTGGAGCTCGATCAAGATAATAATTTAACTGATATTGTTCAGGATCATTTAGCCGGCGAAACGGTTAGCTTAGTGATTTTACGCCAGGGCGAAGCCAAAGAAGTTAAGATAACGCTGGTAGAGCTGAAATAGTATATTTGTTAAACGTTTAATTGCCTGCCCAGGTTAAGTCCGAGCGGGTTTTTATTTTGGCGAGTTTATGTTATAATATTAACAACCTTTCACGGGGCTATCTATGAAAATAAAATCCATTAGGCAAGTTAAAAATTTAGCTGGCAAAATCGTGTTCTTGCGCGCCGATTTGAATGTTGGTTTTAAGAAGGCGGCAATTAAAGATGATTATAAGATTGTTATGATTTTGCCGACTATCCGTTTTTTATTGAGGCATAGTTGCCGCTTGATTATCGCCACGCATTTAAATAAAGGCAATACGGCTAAGCCGCTAGCCAAGAGATTGGCCGAGTTGTTGGGCAGGAAAGTCCTGTTCGCCGGCGCTTGCGTCGGCCCCAAGGTTATCAAGGCGTTGTCAGAAGCCAGGGCCGGGGATATTATGCTTTTAGAAAATTTGCGCTTTGACAGTCGCGAGAAAAAAAACGATAAAAGATTCGCCAAGGAGTTGGCGGCGCCGGCCGATATTTATGTAAACGACGCTTTTGCCGTAAGCCACAGAGAGCATGCTTCGGTTAGCGCGATTAAGAGATATTTGCCCAGTTACGCCGGTCTATTATTAGAAAAAGAGATTTTAAATTTAACCAGAGTTTTAAAACCAAAACTACCTTTGATTTCAATTGTCGGCGGAGCAAAAATAGAAACCAAGATCGCTTTGTTAAATAATTTAGCGAAAAAATCACACCGAATTTTAATCGGCGGCGCTTTGGCCAATAATTTTATTGCCGCTCATGGCTTTAAAATTGGTCGTTCGCTGGCCGATAAAACCAGTATTAACTTAGCGTCCGCTTTAGTGAAAAAATATAAAAATATTATTTTACCGGTTGATGTCTTGGTGGCTAAAAAAATGAACAGCGCCAGTTTTCAGGTTAAACCGGTAAATCAAGTTAAAGCCGATGAAATGATTTTAGACATTGGGCCGAGGACCGTTAAACTGTTCGTTAGTTTTATAAGACAAGCTAAGACGATAATTTGGAATGGTCCGCTCGGCTATTTTGAAAATATCCATTTTAAGCACGGCACTTTGTCTATTGCCCGCTTAGTGGCCGCTCGCTCTACGGGCGAGGCCTATGGCGTGGCAGGCGGCGGGGAGACTATTGAGGCGCTAAGGCAAACGAAAATGGAGCATTATATTGATTGGGTTTCCACCGGCGGCGGCGCCATGCTGACTTTTTTGGGCGGAGAAAAGATGCCCGGACTTAAGGGGATAGTTAAATAATGTAAAATTTAAAAATCAAAATGGAAAATTATTGTAAAATTATTCCGTGAAAAATTTATTAAAATTTTTTACTCCATAATTTTTAATTTTGACTTTTTAATTTTTAATTTTATATCTATGATTCCCAACAAAATCGTAACAATTTTCATCGGCGCGTTTTTAACGCTGGGGACAATTTATTTGGCGCTTTTATCCTGGAACGCCTATAAAGCGCATGATTACATCGGCATTAGCCCGAAGACGGCTCACTCCATTGTTATAGTCGGCGAAGGCAAAGTTATTGGCGTACCGGATATTGCTAACATTCAGCTGGGCTATAGCGTTGAAAAATCAACCGTGGCCGCGGCGCAAAAGGATAATACCGATAAAATGAACAGCATGATAGATAAATTGAAAAAAGATTTTAAGATTGACGCCAAGGACATTCAGACTGCCAATTATTATATTTCGCCGCAGTATGACTGGAATAACGGCAAACAAACTCTGCGCGGCTACTTGGTTAGTCAGAATTTAAATGTGAAATTAAGGCAAATGGACAAAGTTTCCAGTATTATTGAAATCGCTGGTTCTGTCGGCTTGAATCAAGTTGGTAATTTAAGTTTTGCTATTGATAATCCGGAAAAATTGAAACAAGAAGCGCGAGAAAAGGCCTTAGCCCAGGCCAAAGAGAAAGCCGAGGCCTTGTCTAAAGTGGTGGGCGTGAAATTGGGAAAAGTTATTTCTTTCAGCGAGTCAGCTAATCAGCCCGGACCGATTTACGGCAATTACGCCTTGTCAGAAAAATTAGGCCTGGGTGGCGGCGGAGCCGCACCAGCGGTTGAAGCCGGCAGCAATGAAATTACCATCATCGCTACGGTGGAATACGAGATTTTGTAATTTTAATATTGTTATTTGCTAATAAACTGCGTAAGTACTGTAATGAATAATTAATATTTCTATGCCTAAAATAAAAAAAATAACGGCTTGCGAGATTTTAGATTCGCGCGGCAATCCCACCGTGGAAGCCACGGTTTTATTGGATAATGGCGTTAAAGCAAAGGCCAGCGCGCCGTCGGGCGCGTCTACGGGCGCGCATGAAGCCGTGGAACTGCGGGACAATGACGCTAAAAGATACGGCGGTTTGGGAGTTTTAAGCGCCATTAAAAATGTGGAAAAGAAAATCTCGCCTAAGCTAATCGGAGCCGGAGCAACCAAGCAGGCGGAGATTGATGATATCATGATAAAATTAGATGGTACAAAAAATAAAAGTAAATTAGGCGCTAATGCGATCCTGCCCGTGTCGCTCGCGGTTGCGCGCGCCGGCGCGTTAACATCTGGCCTGGAGTTGTATGAATATATAGCTGATAATTTTAAATTATTAAATCCCCCTCACCCCCCCTTGTTAAAGGGGGTAAATTTCCGAATGCCTACGCCTTGCTTTAATATTTTTAACGGCGGCAAACATGCTGACACTAATTTGGATTTTCAGGAGTTTATGATTATTCCGGCTTTTAAAGCCAGCTTTAAAGAGAAAGTCAGGGCTGGCGCGGAGATCTTTCATACCTTTGGCGAGATTTTAAAAAAAGCCGGGTATGATACTGATGTGGGCAATGAAGGCGGCTACGCGCCTGATATAAGTTCCAGTATTCAGGCCATTGAATTGATTATGGCGGCGGTTATTAAAGCCGGTTATAAATTAGGCAGCCAGATTGCTTTAGGCGTAGATGTGGGTTCGTCCCAGCTTTATAATAAAGCGGATGGCCGGTATATTTTTAAATTGGATCACGCGAGTTTCACGGCTGATACTCTGGCCGGCTTGTATTACGAATGGTTTAGAAAGTATCCGCTGATTTACATTGAAGACGGCTTGGCTGAAGACGATTGGGCTGGCTGGCAAAAACTGAATAAGGACTTGGGTTCGGAGGTAATGCTCGTTGGCGATGATTTATTCGTTACTAATCTAGAACGTTTGCGGCAGGGTTTAAAGGAAAACGCCGCTAATTCTATTTTAATTAAACCCAATCAGGTTGGAACCTTATCGGAGACTATCGCCTGCGTTAAGCTAGCCAAGAAACATAATTATAAAGTTATCGTTTCACATCGCTCGGGCGAAACTGCCGATGATTTTATCGCCGATTTGGCCGTTGCCGTTCAGGCCGATTATATTAAGGCCGGATCGTTGTCTCGCGGCGAGAGAGTGGCTAAATATAATCGGTTGATGGAGGTTGAAGATAATTTAAAATAATTTTTAATGGAAAATTAATTCTGTAACTGTCATTGCGAGCGACTGAAAGGAGCGAAGCAATCTCAGGCATGGCTATATCTCATAAAATTTTGCTACTATTATATTATAACTATTTTTTGCCGTTCGTGAGATTGCTTCGTCGTCGCTAACGCTCCTTCTCGCAATGACAATTATTTTTTTATGCTTAAACAAGAAGAGGAGAACAAAACATCAAATAGCATTTTACCAATGATACTTGTCATTTTGGACGGTTGGGGTATTGCTAAACCGAATCAAGGCAACGCCATTGCCTTGGCTAAGCCGCCGACTATGCGGGGTTTACTTAGAAAATATCCGAATACTGAGCTCTTGGCTCATGGCAAAGCGGTTGGTTTGCCGCCAGCGCAATCGGGTAATTCGGAGGCCGGGCATATGAATATTGGCGCCGGCAGAATCGTTGAACAGGATGTGGTTAAAATTAGCAAGAGCATTAATGACGGAACTTTTTTTAAGAATGCCGGTTTTATAGAGGCCATTCGCCAGGTTAAAAAGAATAAATCACGGCTTCATTTGATGGGCATGATTTCTAATGGCATGAGCGCGCATAGCGATCCGGATCATTTGCTGGCCCTTCTTTCTTTTGCTAAAATAAATGAAATTAAAGAAGTTTATCTTCATCTATTTACCGATGGGCGGGATTCGCCTAAATACGCGTCTTTAAAGTTAGTTGAAGATATTCAGAGAGCTTTTAAAAATGGCGAAGCCATCGCCACGGTTATAGGCAGATTTTATGCCATGGACAGGAAGAAGAGTTGGGCCAGGACCGAGCAGGCCTATAACGCGCTGGTCGACGGCAGGAGCAAAACAGCCGCCAGCGCCGAAGATGCTATTACGGAAAGTTATAATCGCGGCGAGAGCGATGAATTTATTGAACCCTATATCATAACTCGCGATGGCAAACCCTTGCCCAGGATCGGAGATGGCGATAGCGTTATTTTCTTTAATTTAAGATCAGACCGCGCCAGACAGTTAGCCAAAGTTTTCGTGCAAAAAGATTTTTGCGGTCTTAATAAAACATGTTTTAACAGGAAGAAGTTTGTTAAAGATTTATTGTTCGTAGCTATGACCGATTTCGGTCCGGATTTAGAAGGTATTTTGACTGCTTATCCGGCCGCGGATTTAAAAGCGACCTTGCCGCTGGCGTTAAAAGATTTAGCGCAATTATATATCGCCGAATCGGAAAAATACGCTCATGTCACCTATTTTTTTAACGGTGGTTATGCTAATCCGGTGAACGGCGAGGCCAGGCAAGTTATACCCTCGCCCAATGTTAAATCTTATGACGCCACGCCGGCCATGAGTTCGGCCGATTTAACCAAAGAGGTGTTAAATAATTTGGCTGAAAGAAAGTATGATTTTACGGTTTTAAATTTTGCCGCGCCCGATATGATCGGCCATACCGGTAATTTAGAGGCCGGAGTAAAGTGTTGCCATGAAGTTGACGAATATTTGGGCGAAATAGCCAGGGCCTATTTGCGGGTTAATGGCACAGTCTTAGTAACGGCCGATCACGGTAATGTTGAAGAAATGATTAATTTAAGAACCGGCGAAATTAACACCGAACACTCAACTAACCCGGTGCCTTTCATTGTAGTTAATAATCATCTGCAAAATAAAATTAAATTAAGAAGCGGTGGGATTTTAGGCGATATCGCGCCGACTATCCTGGCGTTACTAGGCATAGCCAAACCTAAAGAAATGACCGGGAAGAGTTTAATAAAGTAATTTTTAAATTTTGTAATTTTTAATTTTTAAATAATGCTTAAATTTTTAATGTTTTAAAATTAAGACATTAAAAATTATTTATAAAATTAAAAATTCAAAAATTTGGCATTCCATGGTAAATGAAAAACAATCAGTTCGTCCTAAGCCAATAGTGTTAATAGTGTTGGACGGTTGGGGAATAGCGACTCCTTATGCCGGCAACGCCATTGGTTTAGCTGATACGCCGAATATTAAAAGTTATTTGGTTAAGTATCCCTCCACTACCTTGGTAGCTTCGGGCGAAGGCGTAGGTTTGCCTTGGGGTGAATCGGGCAATAGCGAAGTCGGCCATCTTAATTTAGGGTTAGGCAGGATTTTATATCAGAGTCTGCCCAGGATTAATAAAGCCATTGCCGATCGCAGTTTCTATGAAAATAAAATTTTGCTTAAGGCGATTGAGCAGGTCAAGAATAAAAAATCAAAATTACATTTTATTAGCCTGGTTTCCAATGGCTGCGTTCATTCTTCGTTGGAACATCTGGCGGCGCTAATTGACATGGCCAGAGAGAACGAAGTAAACAATTTTTATGTCCATGCGATTTTAGACGGCCGGGATACGCCATTCAATTCCGGCTCAAATTTTATTAAAGAGGTTGAAAAATCTTTGGCCGGCTCAAACGGCAAGATCGCTTCGCTCCATGGCCGGTTCTACGCCATGGATCGAGATAATCATTGGGACAGGACGGCCAAGTCGTATGATGCCATGGTGCTGGGGTTGGGCGAAACCAATCGGTCCGCGGAAAAAGCCATTGAGGAAAGCTACAAGAAGAAAATTTATGATGAGGAATTTATGCCAACAGTCATAACTGAAGCCGGCGAACCGGTAGCCAAGATTAGTGACAATGATGCCGTGATTTTCCTTAATTATCGGCCTGACCGGGCGCGCCAGTTAACTAAGGCCTTTGTCTTGCCGGGTTTTGAGAAATTCAAGCGCGACCAATATTTGAATATTTTCTTTGCCGGCTTGGTTGAATATGAAGCCAGTTTGCCCATGGCCGTTGTTTTCCCTTCGGAAATTATAAAAAACACCTTAGGCGAGGTTTTAGCTCAAGCGGGGTTAAAGCAACTGCGCATCGCGGAAACGGAAAAATACGCGCATGTCACCTACTTTTTTAACGGCGGCCAGGAGAAAAAATCAGTTGGCGAAGATCAGGTATTGATTCCTTCGCCGTCAGTTTCCAGCTATGCCGAGAAGCCGGAGATGTCAGCCCTAGAAATAACCGACAAAGTCATTGCGGCGGTTGAACAAGAGAGCTATGATTTTATTTTAATAAATTTTGCCAACGCTGATATGGTTGGCCATACCGGTAATTTGCCGGCCACGATTAAGGCCGTGGAAGCGGTTGATAAATGCGTGGGCAGAATTGTTAAATCGGTGTTAAGCCAAGCGGGCCTGTTATTTATTACCGCTGATCACGGCAATGCCGAAGGGCTATTTAATATGCAAACCGGCATGATCGATAAAGAACATTCGGCTAATCCGGTGCCGCTCTTAATTATCAGCCAGGATTATGAAGGCAAAAGTTTGTCTTTACGCGACGCGCCGGGCGGAGATTTAAGTTTGGTTAAGCCCCAGGGCATGTTAGCTGATATGGCGCCGACGATTCTCAAAATAATGGGCGTGCCTAAACCGCCGGAGATGACGGGGAGAAGCTTAATATAATTTTTATGTCTATTTTAGCGATAAATTCCGGATCAACTTCAATTAAATATAAGTTGATTGGTGAGGGCGAAAGAGCCATTAAGCAAGGTAATATTCAGAATGTCAAAGATCATCTTACGGCCATCAAGCAGGCGTTAAGGGAAATCGGCGATTTAAGAGATTTAACGGCCGTCGGGCACAGAGTGGTGCATGGCGGGCCAAAATTTCTGGCGCCGCTCTTGATTAATGATGAAAATTTCGCCGAGCTGGAGCAGTTTAACAGTTTAGCCCCGCTGCATAATCCTTATAATTTAGCCGGTATTAAAGCGGCCATGGCTTATCTGCCCCAGGTTAAACAAGTCGCGGTTTTTGATACGGCTTTTTATTCTAATCTGCCGGAGACGGCAAAATTCTACGGCTTGCCGCTTTGGCTAGCCAAAAAATATAGTATTTACCGTTATGGTTTTCACGGTATCTCTCATAAATTTGTCATGCAGGAAGGCGCTCGGCTGCTTAAGAAAAAAGTTGATAAAATAAGTTTAATCAGCTGCCATTTGGGCGGCGGCTGGTCTGTAACCGCCATAAAAAATGGCTCGCCAATTGACACTTCCATGGGCCTGACTCCTTTAGAGGGTTTGGTGATGATGACTAGAGCGGGGGATATGGATCCGGGAATAATCTTTAAATTACTGGAAATTATGCCGGGAGAAGTTAATCAGGCCAAGGTGGACGAGCTCTATGATATTTTAAATAAGCAATCGGGCATTAAGGGTTTGGCCGGCTTGGCAGATTATCAAGAGCTTTTAGCCCAGGTCTCTTTTGGCGGCCGAGAAGCAAAGCTGGCTTTTGCTTTGGCTATTAACCGCTTAGTTAAATATATTGGCGCTTATTGGACTCTGCTTCAAGGCCAGGCGGAGGCGATTATTTTTACCGGAGCCATCGGCGCCGGCAACCCGCTGACGCGCCATCAGGTTATGAAAAAAATTGAATGCTTAGGCAAACTGCCTATGTTCGCGATTAAAACCGATGAAGAGTTGATGATTGCGAGAGAAGTTAAAGAACTTTTAATTAAAAATGTAAATCTCAAAATGAAAAATAACAGTTAAAAATGTAAAATTTAATTTTTTATTGTCATTGCGAGCGACGCGAAGCAATCTCTGGTTAGAAGCATTTACTAATCTAAAATAAAATATTCTTTCAGGAGAATTAATTTTATTAATTAGGCATTTTTATTATTTTGTCTTACTTTCTTACTAGAGATTGCTTCGTCCCCCGGGTCAAGCCCGGGGTTAAAGGCGCTCCTCGCAATGACAGCTTAATTTTAAATTTTTCATTGTCATTTTTAATTTTGAGATTTTAATTTTATATTTTACTATGATAAAACGTTTATTTAACGGTGAAATAAATAGCATTACCATGGCCGCTTTTTTGGTCGGCGGATTTTCTTTAGTTAGCCGCTTTTTGGGAATTTTCCGCGATCGCATTTTAGCCGGCCAGTTCGGCGCCGGCGATAGTCTGGATATTTATTACGCGGCTTTTCGCCTTCCGGATTTAATTTTTAATTTACTCATCCTTGGCGCTTTATCGGCCGGTTTTATTCCAATTTTTACCTCGTTAATCAGAAGCCCCTTGGCAAAAGTTCGTTCCTTATTTGGCGACGATCATAGAGAGGCCTGGGAATTAACCAGCAATGTTTTAAATATTTTAGCCGTAGCGCTGATAATTCTCTGCGGCTTAGCAACAATTTTCGCGCCGCAAATTATGAAGTTGATTACCCCCGGCTTCAGCCAAGAGAAAATTTCTTTAACTGCCAACTTATCAAGAATTATGTTTCTCTCGCCGATATTTTTAGGTATTTCTGGCATCTTTGGCGGCGTCCTGCAGTCGTTTAAAAGATTTTTCGTTTATTCTTTGTCGCCGATTTTTTATAACATTGGCATCATCATCGGCGCTCTGTATTTGGCGCCGATTTGGGGAATCTATGGTTTGGCTTGGGGCGTGGTTATCGGCGCCGTCGCTCATCTGCTGGTGCAAATTCCGACTTTAATTCAGCTTGGCTTTAAATATAAATTTAGTTTTAATTTTAAAAGCCCCAAGGTGATAAAAATTTGGCTGATGATGGTGCCGCGGACCATGAGTCTGGCCATTTCGCAGCTGAATTTATTGGTAGTCACCATAATCGCTTCAACTTTACCGAGCGGCTCGCTGACGGTTTTTAATCTGGCCAATAATTTGCAATCTTTTCCGGTGGGGATTTTTGGCATTTCTTTTGCCATCGCCGCTTTTCCGGCCATGTCGGCCTCGGCTTTTGATAAAAAGAATTTAGTTAAAGATCTTTCGGGCGCGGCGCGGCAAATATTATTTTTTATCATTCCGGCCACGATTATTTTACTGGCTTTGCGCGCGCAAATTATCAGGGTGATTTTAGGCAGCGGCCAGTTTGATTGGCAAGACACCATCTTAACTATTAATACTTTGGGATTTTTTTCTTTGTCGCTTTTCGCTCAGGGCTTAATTCCGCTCTTGGTGCGCGCTTTTTACGCCCGCCATGACGCCAAAACTCCTTTTTTTATCGGCCTAATCGTGGCGTTTTTTAATATTTTCTTATCAATTTGGCTGTCCGGGCGCTTCGGGGTGGCTGGGTTGGCTTTGGCTTTTTCTTTGGCTAGCATAGTAAATTTAATTTTGCTTTGGCTTTGGCTCTATTTGGAAATTGGCAAAATGGACGAATTGAAAATTTTTATTTCCACCGTAAAATTTTCTTTAGCCGCTTTGGCGGCCGGCTTGGCCGTTCAGGGCGTGAAGCTAGTAATTGGCACTAATATTGATATGACCAGATTTTTAGGAGTTTTGACTCAAGGCCTAACCGCCGGCTTGGCCGGAATTTTAATTTATCTTTTAATTTGCTGGATTTTGCGTAGCGAGGAATTGTTTTACTTTTGGTCAGCTCTGCAGCGGCGCTGGCCGGTTAAAAAGGTTGAAACATCTGATCAGGGCGAGGCCAGAGGAATTTAGGAAATCTATCTGTCATCGCGAGCGACCGACCCGCCCGCCATCGCTACGCTTAGGCGTTAGCGGGCGCGGAGGGAGCGCGGCAATCTCCGATAAGAAAGAAAAATAAAAATAAAAAAATAACTCTGATTAACAATTTAAATTTTGCTTGGAGAGATATTATTTTAAATTTGTTAAGTGTTTTCTAACCAGAGATTGCTTCGTCGTCGCCCCGCAGATGCGGGACTTCTTCTCGCAATGACAAAATAAAATAGTTTGACATAAAATAGATTTTGCGGTAAAAGATAGGCATTGATAGTGTACCTTGAAATAATATAAGATTAGCAAATTATCGCAGTTTTTAGGGAGTTTAAAGCAAATTTTCTGTAAACTGCGATAATTCCATTGCAGTTAAAAAATACTCGATCATAAGGAGCCAAATCATGAAAAAGAAGACATTAGTCGGGCTGATCCTTGCCGTTGCGATATTCTCGCCGATCCTCATTCCTATCAGCGTCGCGCTGTTAGCGCTAGTGCTTGTTGTTTGGATTTTTCTTTGCCTGTGTGCGATGGCAATGGGGGTAATCGCGCAAGTCACATTCAACGGATGCCATCGTCGGCTTTTGCGCGAACTCCATAAGATCGGCGCTCCGCCTTCGGAAAGCGAAGCTGAAGATCTGTATGGGTGCTCAAATCCCCATCACGCTGACGAGTGCACACCGCGTACCTGCGAGATTAGGCGGGCCGAGGAGTCTTGGCGGCTTACCTATGCCTGCGGACAAGCACACGTGCCAGGGTGGAGAGTTCGTTGGACTGCCGCGTGAGTCTAGTGGCGGTAAACTTTCAAGCGCGCCAAAGATTGCAGTCAAGAAACAAACAACCAAAAAAGGAACTATGTTAGTATTACGCGACATGGTAAACGGATCGGAACAAATATTGACCGTGGATGAGCGTGGAGCCAGTGTAATTCGGTTGCAACAACCCAAAGAAGATCTGTCCGAGGACGAGCAAGTAGAAAGATGGCGTTCATCCGAACAGGAATTGTTGCGGGTTGTGTCCGAGACTGGAGTTCTCGGTCTTCGGACCGCCGACCAATCCTAAGAAATGGAGGGCAGGGTACTCCCAAAGTACCCATGATTTCAATCCACCACGGCGCTTGAACCAAGCTGCCGTGTTTTTTTATTAAAAAAATTTGACCAAGCACGAAAAAACTAGTAGGATAAATAGTAGGGACAGGGCCTGGCACTGTCTTTTCGTAAATAAAAGTATGACCAATCTTAGAAATTATTGTATAATTGCCCATATTGATCATGGCAAGTCCACCTTGGCTGATCGCATGCTGGAAATAACCGGTACCATAGAGAAAAGGAAGATGAGAGAACAGGTTTTGGATCAAATGGATCTGGAACGGGAAAGAGGCATTACCATTAAATTGCAGCCGGTTAGAATGGAATATCAAAATTATATTTTAAATTTAATTGACACGCCCGGGCATGTGGATTTTACTTATGAAGTTTCGCGCAGTTTGGCGGCGGTTGAAGGCGCGGTCTTACTTGTGGACGCGACCCAGGGCATCCAGGCGCAGACCCTGGCTAATTTATACTTGGCCCTGGAACAAAATTTAACTATTATTCCGGTTATCAATAAAATTGATTTGCCGGCGGCCGATATAGAAAAAACCAAGCGGGAAATTATTAAATTATTGGGCTGTAAAGCGGAAGAAATTATTCAGGCCTCGGGCAAAACCGGTCAAGGCGTGGCTGAAATTTTGCAGGCGGTAATTGAACGGGTGCCGCCGCCGACCTCACCCCAGCCCTCTCCTTCGCCAGGAGAGGGGGAATTTCTACGGGCCTTAATTTTTGACTCAACTTATGACGAATACCGCGGCGTGGTCACTTATGTCAGGATTTTTGCAGGCGCGGTTAAGAAAGGCGATAAAATAATCCTCTTGGCCACTAGGGCCAGAAGCGAAGTTTTAGAGGTGGGAGTTTTTAAGCCGCAGTATTTAGCGACAGACGGATTGAAAGTCGGAGAGATTGGCTATATTGTCACCGGTTTTAAAGATGTCAGTGAATGCGGCGTGGGTGATACCGTGGCTTGGCAGAAATATAGCAATGAAACTAAACCCTTAAAGGGCTATAACGAAGTTAAGCCCATGGTTTTTGCCGGCATTTTCCCCCGCGAAGGCAATGAGTTTGAGGAACTGCGCGAGGCGGTTTCTAAATTGAAACTCAACGATGCGTCCTTGATTTATGAGCCCGAACATTCTGAAGCGCTAGGGGTCGGTTTTAGATGCGGTTTCTTGGGGCTCTTGCATCTGGAAATTTTTCAAGAACGGTTAAAGAGAGAATATAATTTAAATCTAATCGTTACCATTCCCAGCGTGGCCTACAAAGTTTTTAAAAAAAATGGCGACGAGCTGATAATCCGCAGCCCGCAGAAACTGCCTGACCCGTCGGCCACGGAAAAGATTGAAGAGCCCTGGGTAGAGATGGATATTATCGCGCCTAAGGAATATATCGGGTCGATTTTAAATTTAGCGCAGGAAAAGCGCGGGCTTTATAGAAATACCGAATATATTGACGAAACCAGGGTAATTTTACATTATGAAATTCCCTTGGCCGCGATTCTGACTGATTTTTACGACAAAGTAAAGAGCGCCAGTTCGGGTTATGCTTCAATCAATTACGAATTTATTGGCTATAGGAAAACCGATGTGGTGAAGATGGATATAATAGTGGCCGAGGACGCGATTGAGTCGCTGGCTATGATAGTTTATCGCGATGAAGCTTTCCGGCGCGGCAAAGAAGCGGTGGTAACTTTAAAGGAAACTTTGCCTAAGCAGATGTTTGTGGTTAAATTGCAGGCGGCCATCGGCGGGAAAATTATCGCGGCTGAAAGGATTTCGGCCATGAAAAAAGATGTTATTGCCAAGCTTTACGGCGGCGATGTTTCGCGCAAGAAAAAGCTATTGGCCAAGCAGAAAAAAGGTAAAAAGAAAATGGCAGCGCACGGCAAAGGCAGCGTGGAAATTCCTTCGGATATTTTTGTAAAATTATTAAAACGATAAGAACCAGTACAGCGCCGAGGTCAAGAAGTTTGTTTTTCGCTTAAGACAAAATTTGGGCATTTTTTATTAAAATTATATTATAATTGGCATAGGTGAATGAGCAATTTTAATAAAAAATGCGACAATTTTGTATGCGCTCAAAACAAACTTTTTGACCTCGGCTATAATAATTAAATTAGTCTTTATATGAAAAAAAAACCTTTCCACAAAGCGCTTTGGACAATCATCAGCATCATGGTAATTTTTTCCATGCTGGCCTGGACTGTGGGCGTGTTTTTTTAGACTACGAATCAACAACTCAGCTACAAATCTACAAATAAGAGATAAATTTAATTTAATATTTGTATATTTGTGATAGAATTTGTTGATTTGTGAAGGTAATTATTATGCAAAATAAATGGCAGTTAAAACCTATTGCACCGGCCGATTTTGTCACACAGAATCCTGAATATGGCAAAATTGTACTTCAGTTGCTTTTTAATCGTGGCTTAATTAATAAAAGAGATATAGAATTATTTTTTAATCCGGCTAAAGTCAATTTGGCCGATCCGTTTTTATTTCGCGATATGCGCTCGGCCGTAGAGTTGGCCATTAAGCATATTAAGGCGCAAAATTTAATAGTGATTTATGGCGATTATGACGCTGACGGAGTAACGGCCACGGCCGCGCTGATGGAAATTTTAAATATTTTAAAAGCTAAGACTGGTATTTATATTCCAGGAAGAATCAGCGAGGGTTATGGCTTGAATAAAAAGGCCATTGACGCGCTGGCGCGGGATGGGGCGAAGTTGATTATCACAGTTGATAATGGCATTCGCAATCAAGCAGAAGTCGCCTACGCGACCAGTTTGGGTTTAGACGTAATCGTTACCGATCATCATGAGCCGCCGCCGGATAAAAATGATTGGCCTGATTGTTTGATTATTAATCCCAAAGCTGATAATGGCTATCCTTACAAATTTTTAGCCGGAGTTGGCGTGGCCTTTAAATTCGCCAAAGCTCTGATAGAGTATTCTAAATTAGCCGGTGATTTAAAATTCAAGTTGGAGGAAAAAGCATTGGATTTGGTAGCCATAGGCACGGTGGCCGATATGGTGAGCCTGGTTGGAGAGAACAGGATTTTAGTTAAGCTGGGGTTAGAAATTATCAATCAGCGAAAGAGATTGGGTATTAATGAATTGATCAGAGCCGCCAAAATTGATGCTAATGGCGAGAGAGAAATTAAGAGCTGGCAGATCGGTTGGCAGATGGCGCCGCGCTTAAATTCAGCCGGCCGCATGGATCATGCCAACACCGCCTATGAATTATTAATTACCAAAGATAAAGCGGAAGCCAAAAAAATCTCCGGTCAACTTAACGCCAAGAATCAAGCCAGGCAAAAAATAACCGAGGAGATATTTGAGCATGCCAAAAAGATGGTTGAAGAGAAAATGCTAAATGATAAAATTTTAGTTGTCGCTTGCCCCGGCATAGGCGAGGCCGACAATCAGCCCTGGCCGGAAGGCGTGATGGGACTAGTGGCCGGGCGGCTTTGCGAAGCCTATTCGCGTCCGGCTTTGGTTATTACTAAGTTTGGTAAAGAGATAAAGGGTTCAGGGCGCAGTATAGACGAATTTAATATCATTCAGTCGATAGAAAAATTTAAAGAGCACTTAGAAAAATTTGGCGGTCACGCGGCGGCTTGCGGTTTTACTTTAAGGAGCTGGGAAGATTTGGCGGAGTTCACTAAAAAAATAAGAACTCTGGCCGCGGCGGAATTGGCCGGAGCGGAATTCGCGCCTAAGATTTTAGTTGACGCGGAGATTGATTTAACGGAGATAAATAATGAGCTGATTGAAACTTTGGCAGAATTTGAGCCCTATGGCGAAGAGAACGAGAAGCCGAAATTTTTGAGCCGCTCGCTAACGATTATGGATAAAGTTGGCATGGGCGCCGCCAGCCAGCATGTTAAATTTCGGTTTGGCCAGTTCCCGGCGGTGGGTTTTAATCAGGCGGAAAATTTTAAAGATTTAAAAATAGGGGATAAGGTTGACATAGTCTACTATTTGGAATTTAATGAATTTAACGGCCGGCGCTCGGCGCAGATGAAGATTGTGGATATGAAAATAAGTGGGTCTAAATGAATTGTGTTTGTTAGTTGGAATCATTAATTTTTTTGTTGCGGAACTCGCCTACACCACTTTTTATCGTTCATCTTAAAATGTTTATATTATAGTTAAGATATAGAGTCGATTAAGGATTGGGACATGGAGAAAAAAGTGGTGGAGGCTCAAACAGTCCTCACTTCAAAAATTAATGATTCCAACTAACCATCTTTACTTTATCATTTATGAAATACGAAAAATTAATAATTTATACTGATGGCGGTGCGCGCGGTAATCCGGGGCCGGCCGGAATCGGCTGCGTTATTTTTGATGGCCAGGGAACTCTGGTGGAGGAGATCTCCCAAGGTATTGGCGAAACCACCAATAATCAGGCCGAGTATCAGGCGCTGATTGCCGGTTTAGCCAAAGCCAAAGAGCTGGGCGGGCGCGAACTGGAAGTTTTTTTGGATAGCGAGCTGGTAGTTAAGCAATTGAACCGAGAATATCGGGTTAAGGATAAAGACCTAGCGCCTTTGTTTGTTAAAGTTTATAATTTGACCTTGAGCTTTAAAAGGGTTATTTTTAAATATATCCGCCGAGAAGAAAATGAGTTAGCTGACGCTTTAGTCAATTTAGCTCTGGATAAGGCGGAAAAATAAAATTTGGACACATAGCTCAGTTGGTTACCCGCCCGCCTTGCTTCGCCTCGTTAAAATTTTTTGTAAAATTAAATAAATTTTGGGCTCGTGGCTCAGTTGGTTAGAGCGCACGGTTCACATCCGTGAGGTCAGAGGTTCAAACCCTCTCGAGCCCACTACTTCTAAATGACTATTCCAGAATAAATTTGGGGTAGTTTTTTGTTTTTTTAGTAGAAATAGCTAAAATTAAATATAATATTAAGTTAAAAAATATTGAGTTGACTTTTTCTCCTCTTAATGGTAATATTTTTTTATAATTCGTTCTTTATATTCTGCCAATATCAGGGTAAGTGGATGATCGCCCAGCCCCAGTTTTTTTAGATAAATAATATTGAAATTTTCATTTTAAATAAGATAATTACCTTTTTTATCTATAAAAACTGGAGCTGGGAGGAAAGTCCGGACTCTGAAAGTACTTTAGTACTGGAAAACGGCAATGGCTAACGGCCATCGGGAGTAATCTTAGGGAAAGTGCCACAGAGACAATAATAACCATTGCTTCGCAATGGAATTTTCAATTTTAAATTTATAATTTTCAATGAATGAAATAGATTGAGAATTGCGTTGTGAAGCAATGGCCAAAGGTGAAAAGTGTTCCGATGTTTGGGTTATAAAGGATATCCGATTAACTTAAGCTACGGGATTCGTCCTCTGGCGACAGAGAGACGCGGCAAACCCTGCCTGGAGCAAGAGCAAACTACGCGCGTTTAAAAACACGCGTAACGAAAAGTGGCTCGCTTGAGCTGCGCGGTGACGCGTGGCCCAGATAGATGATCATCGCCCGCCGGTAAAATGGCGGCGTACAGAATCCGGCTTATAGCTTGCCCTGATATTAGTGAAATATAACGATCTATGAAAAAAAGCGAATTAATCTTTTCCTTTCTTTTAGTGCCGTTAGATTTTTTAATGATAATTTTAGCCGGCGTTTCGGCTTATTATCTTCGTTTTACCGCCCTGGCAACTGACATCAGGCCGGTAATTTTTAATTTGCCGTTCGGCGAATATTTTCAAATTTTATTGCTAATTGCCGCGGCCTGGGTGGTTATCTTTGCTCTAGCTGGGCTGTATAATATCAAGGGCTTAAGAAGTTTAAGCCAGGAATTCTATTCGGTGATTTTAGCTTGTTCCACGGGACTGATGCTAGTCGTAGTCCTGATTTTTATTTTTCGGGAGCTTTTTTCTTCCCGCTTCATAGTTTTAGCCGGCTGGTTTTTAGCCATAGTTTATATCAGCGCGGCCAGAATTATTATTCGATCAATCCAGAAGATTCTTTTAAGCCATGGCGTGGGCGTGCATAAAATCGCCTTGGTTGGCAACAGTAAGACCACGGATATTTTAATCCATGAATTTTCCAGTCGAAAAAACCTTGGCTATGAAATAGTTAAGCGCTTAAATAATTTCAGTTTAGAGTCGCAAGAGGATTTGGCCGAGTATTTGCAGACTGGCCAGGTTGATGAGATTATGCAAAGCGATCCTAATTTAAGCAAAGCCGAGATGCTCCGGCTGTTTGATTTTGCCGATGCCAACCATATTATTTTTAAATATGTAGCCGATTTATTAGGCGCGAAAGTTTTAAAAACCGAGGTGGCGGAAATCGCCGGCTTACCAATCGTTTTAGTGAAAGAAACTCCTTTGGATGGCTGGGGCAGAATTATTAAAAGAATTTTTGATATTGTTTTGGCTTTGATTTTTATAATCATTCTAAGTCCTGTTCTAGCCATCATGGCGATTATTATTAAACTGGATTCGCGCGGGCCGGTGATTTACAAGAATGAACGGGTGCTAAAAAGCGGCGTTTTTAAATTGTTTAAATTCAGATCCATGATCTATCGGCATTGCGTCGGCGAAGAATACGGCCGGGATCAGGCGCTGGAATTAGAAAAGAAGTTAATTGAAGAGAAGAATACTAAGGATGGACCGATCTATAAAATTGGCGATGACCCGCGCTTGACC
>LCCP01000010.1 GCA_000997945.1 Parcubacteria group bacterium GW2011_GWC2_42_12
TGGCGATAGAAATTAGCCGCTGCTTTAGCTGGAGCATTAACGCGATAACGCACCGCATAACCATTGTCAAAGGTCATTCTTTTGGCCTCGGGTATTAAAGGGATGTTGGCGCCGGTCAAAGCAACCTTCTCTTTTATGCCGCTTGGCCAAGGATAAAGGCGCTGTGAGCTTGACATTAAGTTAGCAGCCACCGCGGCATCGTTGGCCTGATTGTTTTCCTCTATCGCTTGGAGAAAAACCTGCTCAACGCCGACGGCCATGGTCATAATAACCAAGAGCGCCACGCAGAATGTAACTTTTGTCTTTAAAATGTCGTTGATTTTCATACTTTTTGTTTTTGTTTAATAATAATAAAAACAGCCATGAGCGGGGCTGTTTGAGTCCTAAATATATAAATCGTTTGTTTTTAAGGGGAAAATGGAGAGCATTTTGTTTGTATTTTTGTTTTTTATTTTATAATATAATTATAGCACACTTCTAATATTTTTGCAAGCACCTGTTTGCGAATTTGAATTTTTGCTATAATAACGGCATGGCTCAAGCGCAAAAAATAATTATTGACACTTTGATTATTTCCGATATTCATTTAGGCGATAGATTAACTCGCTGCCGCCGGGTGCTTGAAATTTTAAATAGTTACAGCTATAAAAGATTAATTTTGAATGGCGACATTATCAATGGGCTGCAATTTAAACGCCTGCACGCCGAGCATTGGGAGATTTTATCAAGATTAAGAATATTATCAAAACATTGTGAAGTAATTTGGCTTCATGGCAACCATGATGCGGCCGCCGGTATTCTATCGCGGCTCTTAGGCATTACGGTGCGCAATAAATATGTCTGGCAGTTGGCCGATAAAAAATTTTTGGCGATTCACGGACATCAATTTGATAGATTTTTGCATAATAATATAATTATCAGCCATGTGGCGTTTTTCTTTTACGATTGGTTAAAATATTTTAATCAAGATGGTTATATTGCTAGGCAAATAAAAGAGCGCAGCCAAACTTGGAAAAGAAATTCTCTGGAAGTGGCTAAGGGAGCTTTACGGCTGGGCCGGTCAATGGGGGTTGATTATGTTTTTTGCGGCCATACTCATATTATTGATACGGCCGAAAACGGCGGCGTTAAATATTATAATACCGGTTCTTGGGTGGAAAGACCGTCGGCTTTCGTTACTATTATCGGTAGTGAAGTAAAACTGGTTCAAATTGATTAGTTTGTACGGATTGCGTTAATTATGAATCACGGTCAGATTGGGCAAAGTTTAATTTAATTTTCTACTGCGGAACTCGCCCACACCACTTTTTTATATTCGTTTTGAAAATTTTATACTAAAATCAAAATATAAAGTTTATTAAAGATTGGGACATAGAGTGAAAAGTGGTGTGGGCTCAAACAGTCCTCGCACGAAAATTAAATTAAACTTTGCCCAATCAACTAACATAATTTAATTATAAAGATTTTTAATAAAAAAGACCCCCACTCCTCTTGGCGAGAAGTGGGGTTGTTGTTTAAAAGGACGGGGGGGGGCGCTTAGCGCGCGATCGGGTTAGTTTTTGGTGGGCATTCTGATCTCAATCGGGGACTGGCCCCAGATGTAAATAACAAAGCCGACGAAACTCCCGCCCAACCCAGTAATCCGGGCCCATAACTAGGTCCAAGATTGTTTGTCGCAGGTAAAGCCGGGACTGTGGATCAGAGACGGGGTAAAGTTTGACCGCTTCGGCGAGTACTTCATGAGTTCCCCGCAGGGTTAGGGGCGGCTCAACTACCAGGTCGCAGTTAGAACCGGTTGCCCCTGCGACTGTGGGGCAATGCCTGATCAGGAGGATGGTTAATCCTTTCTCCCTGTTTTCGGCTTCCCGTTCGAGCCAGCTCGACCCAGATTCATCGCCAGACGAATCCATGCCAATCTTGCGGCCATGGATCTTTGGGAGATCTTCCCCGCCTAGTTCGTCGGAAAGCCGTCCGTGTGCCCGTGCCGTCTGTTGGACGAATCGTTCAACCGCCGCTCGTGCTTGCTCTTCCTGCTCTTGCGTTTTCATGTTTTTTGGTATATTTCGGTGTGTTTTGGTTTTGGCGTTAGAGTTATCCTTAGGATAACTTGGTATTATAATATAATATAGCTTTTTGTCAAGATTTGGGCAATAATGTTATAATAAAGCCATCATAATTTAAGTTGGTAATCACCGGCCTTAATGAAAGGCGGAAAAATGTTTTATAAAAGAATTCCATGTCAATAATTAATGATTTTTTATTAAATTTACCTCTGCCTCTGATTGATCACTGGGGATATTTGATTTTATTTTTTTCGGCCGTAGTGGAAACTTTGCCGGTGCTAGGCACATTTATCCCCGGCCATGCCGTGGTTTTTTTCAGCGGTTTTTTGGCCTATGCCGGAATTTTTAGATTGGACGCGGCTATAGCGGTGGCGTTTGCCGGCGCCCTAACCGGAGATTTATTGGCTTATATCATCGGCCGCAAGTACGGCCATGATTTTATGGTTCGCTACGGCAAATATTTTTTTCTTAATCAGGAGAGGCTTGAAAAGACTAAAAGAATGGTCTTGGAACACGCGGGCAAGACTTTGATTATCGGCCGCTTCGGCGCTTTTACCAGAGCCGTGTCCGCTTTTATCGCCGGCGCTTCCAAAGTTAAATTTTTTAGATTTATTTTTTTTGCCGTAGCGGGCGGAGCGGCTTGGGCCAGTTCGTCGGTTTTAGTCGGCTATATTTTCGGCCAAGGGTTCGCAGTCGCCGCGAAATATTTCGGCCGGTTTATCGTTATCGCCATCGTCGCTATAATATTAATTATCTTGGGCTACCGTTTGCTTGATAAGCGCCGGCATATTTTTGTTAAATACCATGTCTATTATTTGACTTTAAATGCTTTGCCAATTTATGTTTTTTCTAAGATGGTTGAAGATTATTTTGACAAGGAGTCAACTTACAGATTTGATCTTTGGCTTAATCAGAATATTCATTTAATCTGGCAGCCCTGGCTGAATAAGCTGATGATTTTAATTTCTGCCGTCTTAAGTCCGGAGGTTTTGTTTACGGTTGCTTTAGTTGCCGCGGTTTATTTTTTTATCAAACGAAAACGGTATCAGGCAAGTTTGATTTTCATGAGTACGGCCGGCGGCTTGGTTTTAGGCGCGATTACAAAATGGCTGGTTAACCGCCCGAGGCCCCTAGGCGGTTTAATTCAAGAAACCGGCCTAAGCTTTCCTAGTCAGCATTCTTTAATGGCTTTAATATTTTTTTCTTTGGTTCTATTTATTTTTGCTGAAAAAATTAAAAACCAATGGCTAAGAAATTTATTTATAGCCGGTGATATATTTTTAATAATACTCGTCGGTTTTTCCAGAATTTATTTAAAAGTCCACTGGTTTAGCGATGCGTTAGCCGGGTTCGCGCTTGGTTTGTTCTGGCTGACTTTTTTGATTTTAGTTTTTAGAATTATAGTAAGTTTGATTAAAAGAAATAACCCCGAATAATTCGGGGTTATTTTTTTTAATTTCGGAAAACTATTCAATACAGCAATCAATCACTTTCTTTACTATAGCGGAAAATTTTCCCATTAAACCAGTTTTCTTTTCGTCCTTTTTGTTTAGCATGTTATCGTCAAGTTTCTTTATGCCGCTAGTATCAATCATACCCATATTAACCGCCCAGAAGAGAGAGTATAAATCAAAAGCTTTTTTAAATAGATCTTCAGCTTCGGCTCTGTTGTCTCGTCCCAGCGCCTTGGTGCCGACTTCCATTAAGCGCATGCTGGCGGCCAGGAGATGCTTGGAGATGCACCAGACTTCGCCTTCGTAATCCTTAATGATTTTTTTTAGGAGCTCTTTGCGCAGGGCACGCACCTGGTTTAGTAGGTCAAAGTAATTGGCTTTGCCGGTTTTTATGCCGGTAAAAAAGAAATGCTCTTCAATGCTGATTAAGTTCATGATGGCTATAGAAAGGTCCTGATCGCTTGATAGATCCATTTTGTCTTGTTTTTTTAAACTGTCTATTTTATTGACCAATTCTTGATAGTTGTTTATTGACATAGGATTGTTTTAAATATTATTGTATTTATGGTTTAGCCCTTTAGATTATTTATTAAAATAATTTATAAGTGTAAATTAGATATAGGGCTAAGCTTAAAATTGCCAGCAGGCCGACTGGTATGACAACTTTTTGGAAAGGAAAATAAACTCGGCCGCTATTTTTTTTCTTCAGATATTCATTAAATAAGACAGCGATAATAAAACCAATGGTGCCGACTATTATACCCAGCCAGAGCTTATCAATTCCCCACAATTTATTCAAGGGGTGGCCGATTATGTTATAATGATATAGCGGCCAGACAATGGAAGCATAGTAAATAATGAAAATTAAGGGTTGTCGCCCGAAAAATTTAATGTTTTTGCCGCTAAGCCAATTTATAGTCCAAAGAGATATTGAAGCCGCTAGGCCGCCAAGCCAAAGACCGGTTATGGCATCATCAACGCCCAGCCAACGCGATAGGCCAACGCCCGCGCTAACCGCCGCCGTACAGATTAGGCAAATTGGCACCGCCTTGGCCGCGGTCAAAGGCAGAAGTAAAAATAGAGAAATAATTAAAATATAAGCCATAAAAAATTTATTATAATTTATTTAATTATAACACATAAACATGGAAAATTATAACAATGGGTTGGAAAAAATTAAAAGTGAAAGCGCAAAAATTTCTCGCGAGGTCAAAGAGAAAACTTTTGGTTTTATCGTTACGGCTTTTGGCTTAGTCGCCGGTTTGGCCTGGAGCGAAGCCATCCAGTCGCTAATTAAGAGTTTTTTCGCCGTTGACAAGGATTCAATTTGGGTTAAGTTTCTTTATGCCGTTGTTATGACCATATTGGTGGTTTTGGTTACTATCTATTTAGCCAGATTTTTTGGTAAAGACGGTCAGGCGGATAAAAAATAATATGAAATCATCAGCGCGCGTAAAAGTTGGCGGACGGAGAGGCAACCTCGGCTACCGCACGCCAGCAAGTTTTAAATATAGGCAGACGGTTAAAATAAGTAATTATAAAAAATTTTAAGAAAAAATACTACGATTTTGTATGCGCTTAAAACAAATTTCTTTGCCCCGACAACCGGCATAGAATTATTTTTTAAATTTTAAAAAATGAATTTAGAAAGACTGGAAAATATTTTACATAGTGAACCGAAATTTCGGCTAAAACAGGCCAGACAGACGATTTTTGTTGATTTAATAAGTGATTGGAATCAGGCCACTAATTTCCCCTTGGCTTGGCGCGAAAAGCTAAACGAAGATTGCCCTTTAGAAATTAAAGCTGAAACTTTAATTAGTCAGCCGGGTAATTCGGTTAAGGCCTTAATTTATCTACCAGACGGTTTAAAGATTGAAACGGTTTTATTGGAGCATGGCGCCGGACGCAACACGGTCTGTCTTTCCTCTCAAGTCGGCTGCCCGCTGGGCTGTTTGTTTTGCGCCACCGGTAAGACGGGGTTTAAAAGAAATTTAACCGCGCTGGAAATCGTTGAACAGGCGGTTTACTTCGCGCGTTTATTGAAAAAAGAAGGCCGGCAAATTAACAATATTGTTTTTATGGGCATGGGCGAACCGTTTTTAAATTATGATAATGTCTTAGGCGCGATTAAGATTTTAAATGATAAAGACGGCTTAAATATCGGCGCGCGCCATATTTCTATTTCCACTATCGGCGTTATTAGCAGTTTGAAAAAATTAGCCAAAGAACCCTTGCAGATTAATTTGGCGTTGTCTTTACACGCGCCTGCGGATGATTTGCGTTCTAAACTCATTCCGGCCAATAAAAAATATCCTTTAGACGCGGTCATGGAAGAATTAAATAATTATCTGGAACAAACCGGCCGCCGAGTGATGATAGAATATTTAATGATTGATAAATTTAATGACGACAAAGAGCAGGCGCTGGAATTAGCTACTCTATTAAAGAAAATACAACCGCCCTTGTTTTTTGTGAATTTAATCGCCTATAACCCAACGGCCGGTTTTAGGCCTTCGCCGGCTAAAAGGATTTTTGAATTTAAAAAAATTTTGCGAGACCAAGGGGTTGATGTAACCGAAAGATACCGCTTCGGCCAAGACATTAAAGCAGCTTGTGGGCAGTTGGCGGGGAACAAATAAAACATATTAACTATAAATTTAGTATAATTATATGTGTATAATAAAATTATGATGTTAAATAATAATACTAAAAATTTATTATTGCATTTTCAACGCAACGAAATTACCGAGTATTACGTTTATGGCCGCTTAAGCCGGCTGGCACGCGGGGAGAACAAAGAAATTATCCAAAAGATAGCTGATGATGAAAAACGTCATTATCAGATGCTTTATGATCAGACTAAAACTGAAGTTAAACCCAGCCGCTGGTTAATATTTAAATATATAATGCTGTCGCGCATTTTTGGTTTGACTTTTGCCATTAAATTAATGGAAAAAGGAGAGGAGATAGCGCAGGCGACTTACGAGCGGGTAAAAGATTCCGCTCCGCCGATTAAAGTTCTTTTAGCCGATGAGCATCGGCACGAAAAAGATTTAGTTGATATGATAGAAGAAGAAAAATTAAATTATATGGGCTCGGTAGTGTTAGGTTTGAACGACGCACTCGTGGAATTAACCGGCGCCTTGGCTGGTTTAAGCTTTGTTTTACAAAATACCAAATTAATCGCTTTAGCCGGTCTGATCACCGGTATTGCCGCCTCTTTTTCTATGGCAGCCTCCGAGTATTTGTCCACCAAATCCGAAGGTAATAAAAATTCATTGAAATCAGCGCTTTATACCGGTTTAGCTTATATTATTACGGTTCTATTTTTAATTTTTCCCTTTCTGACGCTCGCCGATTACCGCGGGGCGCTGGGCTGGACTTTAGTTAATGCTATCGCAGTGATTGCTATTTTTACTTACTTCAGCGCCGTGACTAAAGATTTGCGCTTTAAAAAATTATTTGGCGAAATGTTTATTATCAGCCTGGGAGTGGCGGCGTTTTCTTTTGGCATCAGCATAGTATTAAAGAAAGTTTTTAACCTAGAGATTTAGGTTACAATTAAATTGGTTGATAGTTAGCAGATTAAGCAAGATCTGACCTTTTTTATTTTTTCAGCATTTTCCATTACTTAACTTATCCACAATTAGGCTCTTGCCTAATTTTTTTATTATTGATATTATTAGTAATGATTATCAATAATTATGGATTTGGGCTTAGATAAAATTAAATTTAATCAAAATAGATTAACCAAACAACGGCTGGCCATCTTGAATTATCTTAAAAATACCAAGAAACACCCCAGCGCTGATAAGGTTTACTTAACCTTAAAGAGTCAAATCCCCAATTTAAGTTTGGCCACAGTTTACCGCAATCTTAAATATCTTCAGAAAATAGGATTAATTGAAGACATTGGCGTTAACCAAAAAACCGTCCGCTTTGACGGCGATAATTCCCGGCACTTTCACTTTATTTGCGACCAATGCGGCAAGATTGATGACATTTTTGATTTAAATTTGCTTAATTTAGCTTTAATGAAAACTAAATATCCCTTAATTAATAAAGTTAATTTAAATATTTACGGCCTTTGCTTAAAATGCGGAGCGCCACAATTAGTTTATGAAACAAACAATCGAGCTGGAATTACCGGCTAGTAATCAAAATTTAGTCAGGATTGGACAAGCTATCCCTGATTTTAATTTGGAAGCGTTTCAGCATGAGAAAATTAAAAAGATTAAATTAAGCGATTACCGAGGCCAGTGGCTGATTTTATTTTTTTACCCGGCTGATTTTACCTTTATCTGCCCCACGGAGTTGGCGGAAATGGCTGATAATTATGAAGCATTTAAAAAATTGGGAGCCGAGGTGTTAAGCGCATCGACTGATACGGTTTTCGCGCACAAGGCGTGGCATGATAATTCTCCGGCCATTAAGAAAATCCAATTTCCCATGGCGGCTGATCCCGCCGGCAATCTGGCCCGCGCTTTTGGCACCTATATTGATAGCGAAGGCCTGTCTTGGCGCGGCACCTTCATTATTAACCCGGAGGGTATTTTGCAAGCCCTGGAAATCAATAATAATAGTATTGGCAGAAGCGCCGCGGAATTATTGCGTAAATTGCAGGCAGCCAAATTCGTGGCCGAAAATAAAGGATTGGTTTGTCCGGCTTCTTGGCAGCCGGGCAGTACAACGCTTAAACCGGGATTGGATTTGGTAGGCAAAATTTAAATAAATATAATTAATTAACTAAAATTATTATGTACCAAGCAAAAAACTTTGATGCCTTGTTCGGCACGCCTGGGTTTAGCGACGAACTTTTAAAAAACCATTTCGCGCTTTATCAAGGCTATGTTACCAACACCAATAAACTAGCCGAGACGCTGGCTCTGATGGCGACAGAAGGCCGGACTGGCACGCCGGAATATAATGAGCTAAAACGTCGCTTTGGCTGGGAGTTTAACGGCCTACGTTTGCATGAATTATATTTTGCCAATTTAAAAAACGGCGGCGTAATTTTAAATCCCGAAGCCGCTTTGGCGCAAAAAATCATAGTTGATTTTGGCAGCCAAGAAAACTGGGAAAAAGATTTTAGAGCCACCGGCGCTCTGCGCGGAATTGGTTGGGCAGTTCTGTACTATGATCAAATCGACGACCGACTGTTTAATTCTTGGATCAACGAACATGATGCCGGACATCTAGCCGGCGCTAAACCAATTTTAGTGATGGATGTGTTTGAACACGCCTTTATGTTGGATTATGGCCTAAAGCGCGCTGACTATATTGAAGTTTTCTTTAAGAATATTAACTGGGGAGAAGCGGGACAAAGAGTATAAAATTACGGCGTATAAATTTTTTAAACCGCCGCTAAAATAGGCGCGGGTTTTAATTTAAACACTACGGTTTGCGTTTACTTATGGATAAATAACACAACATATTGTGGTATAATAAAATAACTTAAATTTTAAATTTTTTATTTATGCTCGCTCCGCCCTCCATCGCTAAAGTTAAAAAAAGAAATGGCGAGATGGTTTCTTTTGAAACAGCTAAAATATTATCCGCTGTCGCCAAAGCCTATGCCGCCACCCGGCATGAAGCCAATCCGTTGCTCGCGGAAAAAATTTCCGCCATCGTTATCGGCCGGGCGGAACAAAATTTTTCCGGTCAAATTCCGAGCGTGGAAAATATTCAGGATTTGGTAGAAGAAGCTTTAATGCAAGCCGGTTTGTTTGATGTGGCTAAGGCCTATGTTTTGTATCGCGAGAAACGGAAGGAAGAACGCGAGAAACGACGCGAAAAACTTGTCCAGCAATTTGATACCCAGACCCTTAAGGTAACTAAAGCCGATGGATCAAAAGAAGTATTTGACCTGGGAAAAATCAAGGCGGTGCTTGGGCGAGCGACGCAAGGATATGAAGAGCAGTGTCGTTTTGATGATTTTATTTTAGCCTTTAAAAAAAATATCGTTGATGGGATGAAGACATCCGATATCGCCAAGCTACTTATTAAGACTTGCGTTGATCTGGTAACAGTAGAGAATATTTTATGGCAGTATGCGGCTGCTCGGATCTTATTAGGCAACCTCTATAAGCAAGCCATAAAAAACAGGAATATCAGGATGGACGATATCTATGCGCCCGGATCTTACCTCGCTCTCTTTGATGATTATGTTAAGCGCGGTTTGTACTATAAAAATTTTTATGATTACTACACCAAGAATGACATTTTAGAAGCCGGACGACTTTTAGCTAAGGGGAGGGACGAATCGTACGACTATACCACTCTCCTTTCCTTGGAGAAACGTTATTTACTCAATCCCAATAAGATTATTATGGAGCTTCCTCAAGAAATGTATCTGTCCATCGCCTTGTTTTTGGCTATCCCGGAAAAGCAGGAGGATCGGCTCGCTTTCGCCGGTAAAATATACCAACAGTGTTCAAAGCAAAAAATTTCTTTACCGACGCCCACCCTGCTAAACGCCAGAACAAATTACCCCCAACTTTCCAGTTGCTTTAAAATTAACGCGGATGATGATCTCCGTGGGATTTATCATGCCCTAGAAAACATGGCGCAAATTTCAAAATTCGGCGGCGGCGTGGGCGTCTATCTTGGCAATATCCGCGCTCGCGGCAGCTCTATCAGGGGCATCTCCGGCGCTTCGGGGGGCGTAACCCCCTGGGTCAAAATAATCAACGATACGGCCATAGCCGTCAACCAGCTTGGAGCTCGGCTTGGCTCTATTTCCGTAACCCTGGATATCTGGCATGCTGATATCTACGGTTTTTTTGATCTGCAAACAGAAACGGGAGATATCCGCTCTAAATCGTTTGATATCTTCCCGGCGGTTTCGATCCCGGATCTTTTCATGAAACGTCTCAAGGAAGACGGCGATTGGACGCTCTTGGACCCGCATGAAATTAAAGTATTATACGGCAAAAATTTACAAGACCATTTTGGCGAAGCGTTTGTAACTTTCTATGAAACCTTGGAAAAAGATGAACGATTGACCATGAAAAAAACCGTCAAAGCGAAAGAACTCTTTAAAAAATTCCTTAAGACCGTGGTGGAAACAGGCCTGCCCTATGTTTTTTTCCGCGACACCGTCAACCGCCTGAACCCCAATAAACACGCGGGCAATATATACTCAAGCCAATTATGCGCGGAAATCTGCCAAAATACCTCTCCGGCACAATTTATTAACGAAACTATTGAGGAAGGGGAAATTGTCCTGCGGTATAAGCCTGGCGATCTAGTAGTATGTAGCCTCGCCTCTGTCAATGTGGCCAAGGTCAACGCCAAGGAAGATATAGCTGAAGTGTTCCCGCTAGTGACCCGGCTCTTGGATAATGTTATTACTCTCAACCATTACCCCATTAAAGAGGCGGAAAATACCGCCAGGCGCTACCGCAGTATTGGGCTTGGCTATTTAGGGTTGGCCGAATATTTAGCGGTAAACCATAAGGCTTACGACAGTAAAGAGGCGCGGAGCATGGTTAATGAATTGTTTGCCGAATACGCCTATCATACCTACCGCGCTTCAGTAGACTTGGCTAAAGAGCGCGGCGCCTTCCGCCTCTTTGAGGGAAGCGAATACCAAAAAGGGATACTCCTGGGACGCCCCCAAAAATGGTTTATTGAGCATACGGCGCGAGGGAAAGAATGGGAGACGCTTTTTGCTGATATGAAACAATATGGCGTACGATTTGCTTATCATACCGCGCCGGCGCCCAATACCTCAACTGCTGGCGTGGTGGGAACTACCGCCGCCCTTCTCCCAATTTATAAACGATACTTTGTAGAAACCAATCTGTCGGCGCCCACTATCCGTGTCGCGCCCAAACTAGACAAAGGAAACTTCTGGTTTTACAAAGAGTATATTCATATGGACATGAATGAAGTTATTGATATGATCGCCGTCATCTACCAATGGGTTGATCAATCAATAAGTTTTGAGTGGATAATTGACCCGACGAAGGTAAGTCCAGCCCAGCTTTACAACTACTACTTGAACGCCTGGGAACAAGGGATTAAAACAGTCTACTATGTGCGGAGTCTGTCCGGCGAAGTCAATGGTAATTGCGCAAGCTGCAGCGGTTAAAAGTTGCTCGCTTAATGGGACTGTCGCTGAATAGGCATTCGGCGACAGTCCCTTAATAACAAATTTTTATGGCCGGAATTAATAAAAATCTTATTTTCAATCCCGCCGGGAATGACGATGTGGCCGCTCGAACGATTATCAAGGGGGCGACAACCGGGCTTTTTAACCTGAACGCGACCAAATACCCCTGGGCAAAATCCCTCTATCGCATCATGATCGGAAACTTCTGGATCCCGGAAAAAGTATCAGGCCTGAAGGATGACGCGCGAATGTTCCATATTGATCTTTCGCCGGACGAACAACGCGCCTATAAAGGGATCCTCTCATTTCTCATTTTTTTGGATTCAATCCAAACCGTGAATCTGCCTAATTTTTCTGATTATATCACCTCTCCGGAAGTGAACCTGCTCCTGGCTCTCCAGACCTACCAAGAGGCGATTCATTCACAATCCTATGCAACTATTCTGGAAACTGTCGTGGAAAGCAAAGAGCGCGATGAAATTTATTATTTCTGGCGCCGCGATGCCATCCTTTTTAAACGGAATAAATATATTGGGCAAATGTATCAGGATTTTATTGATGAGCCATCAGAAAAAAATTTTTTTCGGGGCATTATTGCCAACTTTCTTCTGGAAGCAATTTATTTTTATAACGGATTCGCGTTTTTTGACACCCTGGTTAATAATATGAAAATGCTCGCCACCGGCCGCATGATCGCCTACATCCGGCGCGACGAGCTTACCCATGTTACCCTCTTTGCTAACATTATCCGAGAAATCCGTAAAGAATTTCCCAGCATATATAATGAAAATACTATTCGTGAAATGATGAGTACCGCGGTAACGCAAGATATTGAATGGTCAAAACATATTTTAGGGAACCGCCTCCCCGGCATTAACGCGGAAACAATTCGCCTGTATACAACCTGGCTGGCTAATAAACGTTTAGAAATGCTCAATATTGTTCCCCTCTATCCCGAGGTGGTGGAGAACCCATATAAGTATTTGGACCGCCTGCAAGACATGAGTAGCGATAAAAGTAATTTTTTTGAAACTACCGTGGTTAATTATACTCAATCCAGCAGTCTGCAGGGGAGCTGGGATTTTTAATACGGGCTTTAAAACCGGGGCGGTTGCCGCCGACCAAAAATTTTTGGAAAACGAGGCGGAAAAGTATTGGAAAGATAAAAAACAAAATAAGACAGTATCCAGATTTTTATCAAAACATTTAAAAAATAGCGCTGTCTTACGGTTGTTTTAATCATGAATTTAGGCTATAATTAATCTATGACTATCCATCAATTTATAAAGAAAAGGCCGTATTTAATTTGGTATGTGAAAAATTTAGACAAGCTTTCCGAAGCATCAATCGTCGAGCATGTTCTAAACTATGGCGATTGGGACGATGTGCAGGAGATGATTAAGATTTTAGGCCTAAAAAAAACCGCGAAAATTTTTCGGGAAAAATCTAGGCCTGATAAATTCGGCCGGCAGAATTATCGTCCGGAAATAAAAAATTACTTTCAATTATATTTCAATAAGTATGCATAAGGAAATTTTTACTAATGAACAGGATATATTATTGCCGCTGATCGCGAAGTTTTCCCGAAACTTCGGCTTGGTCGGCGGCACGGCCATCGCTCTTCATTTGGGCCATCGCCGATCAATAGATTTTGACCTTTTTTCCATAAAAAAGTTCGGTAACCAGAGCTTGCTTAATAAAATTTCCGCTTTCAGCCAGCCAGATAAAATAATTGTCAATAAATTGGACGAGCTAACTTTCATTATTAAGGGCGTGAAAATAACCTTTTTCCGTTATCCATACGAAATTAAATATTCTGAAAGCTTCGGTTATCAAATAAAAATGCCTAATCTCATTACACTGGCGGCCATGAAGGCTTTTGCCTTAGGACAGCGGGCCAAATGGAAAGATTATGTTGACTTGTATTTCATCATTAAAGATCATTTTAATATCCGACAAATTTCGGAAAAAGGCCTGGAAATTTTCAAAAGCGAGTTCAATGAAAAACTTTTTAGAAGCCAGTTAGCATATTTTGAGGGCATAAATTATCAGGAAAGCGTTGAATTTCTTTCCGGTTTTGAGGTTGCCGATAAAGTAATTAAAACCAAGCTGATAGAATTTTCTATAAGCTAAATTGGAGAACCGCGAAAATATTGTGAATTCTAATTTTTTGATTTTTGAAAGCACCTTTTTTAAATGACGCTTTTTTTGTTTAATTTTAGCTAATATTTTAGGGGGGGATTGACAGGCGCTAAAAAATCTGATAATATTTTTTTAGATTTAGCGTTATAGCTATAATTTGAAAATAAGTTTTTTATATATATTTTTTAACAAAATCAATAACTTTTTTAGGCGTTTTAAATAATGCCTAAAATAACCAGAAAAATGAGTAAAAAAATATTGTTTTTGTCAGTTGCCTTAATAATCGGCGTGAGTTTTTTTGTTGGTGTTGGAGTCGACGCGGTAACGAAATTAGGAGATGGAACTTATGAATTAAACGAGGGTGATAAAATTCAGCTGAATAATGGATTAACCGTAGTGCCAGTATATTTTATGTCGGGTAGCGGTAGCTATGAATTTAGTAATGTTAAATTTGATGTTTACCTTGGAGAGAATAAAGTCACGACTACTGATTTTACCCGAGTTGGCTGGACCATGAAAACTTTTAATCTTGATTATTCTAATGTAAATTATGTTTTTAGAGCATATGTATTAACTATGGGCACAAGCGGAGGCGTTTGGTTTTCAACTATTACTCTTGAAAGCGGTTCTGTTTCTATCACTGTTTTATCGCCAAATGGGGGAGAATCTTTAATAAGCGGTGATACTGTACAAATACGCTGGAGTTCTAATAATCTTCCGGCCAGCTCTTTGGTTAATATCTCGTTACTTGACGATCAAACTCGGTATGGGAGTAAGATTTTTCCTAGTATATCAAACACTGGCTCGACAAGTTGGTTAGTTTCACCATTAAGTAGTATAACCGATGTTTGGGGTCGATCGCTTTTACCATCAGGAAATTATGTGGTTCATATTGAATGTGCCGATCACATGTGTCAGGTTGATGATAGCAACTCCTATTTTACTATCGCCACGACAACTTCATCCTGCACCGATTCCGATGGAGGGAAGAATCCTAATATAGCCGGTTTAACCGATGGACGAATTAACGGAATTGGTTCGTATTTTAACGACATATCAGTCGCTTCAAACGGCGGCCAATGTTCCGGTGAGTCTTGCACATCGGTTGCCGAAGGTTATTGCACGGCCGATGGCCAAGTTTCAAATATTCTTACGCCATGTTCCACCGGCTATTCCAAGAACGGCGCGTGCGCCACGAAACCGGCGACCCAACCCTCCATCATGGTTACAAATCCGAATGGAGGAGAAACTTACTCGATGGACTCTACTATTATTGCAACCGTAGTATCAAATTATACGATACAATATCTGAGCGTTTCCCTGTATAGCTCGGTAAACGGGAATGTCTATCAGTTGCAAAATACCAGTCCCATTCAGACGGGCTCAAGCAATACGGCGATTTCTTTAAGAGAATTGAAAAATGTTGGTTACAATATTGTTCCGGGCCAGTACAAAATAACGGCTTGTGATGAACGGACGGATAATCCTAGTATTTCAGGTAAACCATTATGCGATTCAAGCAACTCCTACTTCACAATTATCTCCTCAACTTTAGAAAATCGTCCGCCGGCTATTAACGGCGTCAGCGCGCCAACGACCCTTAATGTAAATCAAACCGGCACCTGGACGGTCAAAGCGTCTGATCCGGAAAACGGCCAGTTAAGCTATTCGGTTAATTGGGGGGATGCCAACGAAAAACAATTGGACTCGGCTTCGGCGCTGAATGGCTTTATTCAAACCTCAACTTTCACGCATTCATATTTTCAAGCCGGAATTTACACTTCTATTTTTACAGTTAAAGATAGCGCCGGTTTAACCGCGCAAACCAGCGCGACTGTCCGGGTTGAAGATAATTCAACTCCTGTGAACTCCTGCTCGGTCGCGCCTTTGGCCGCGATGGATTCATCTCTTTCGCCAAAATTATTTAATATAGATTTTGGCAAATGGCTGCCCGGCGCTTCCGATAAAACCGGTTCGGCGATTGTCGGCAAGAGCGGAGATTATTGGAATGTTTTAGGCGTGCCCTGGTGCGATGACCATAATAAGAATAATTTAAAGAATGCTGATCAATCCTCAAGCTCAATTATCGTGGAGATGAAGAATCTCGGCGGCGGCTGGGGCGATGGCGGAAAGCTGCTTGGGCTTTATGACCCGATGCTAAAAGACTTTAGCTACCCGGCGAATAATAAAGGCGGCAATGCCTATGTAGTTATGAGCAATGTTCCGGCCGGAAGCTATGATCTTTATCTTTACAATAAAACCAGCAACGATAGCCAAAACGGCGATTATGCCGCGACTGTCGGCGGCCGCAGTTATGGACGCAAGCTGATGACAACGGATGTTGGTTCTTATAAAGCGAATTCTTGGCAGGAAAATAATCAATTTGTTATCTTTAAGGTAGCGGTTAACAGCGGTGAAAGCATTAAAATTTTAATTCAACCTTCGGTCGGCGGCTTCCATGACGCGCAAATCGCCGGCCTGCAGCTCGCTCCGGCCGGCACTCCGCCGGCAGTGGCATATTCCCAGTATTCTTCTGATATAGTTCCTGTTAAACCGCTGCTGGTTACCGTTTCCGAACAAGTGAAATGCGTTTTCAAGTTTAAAGGGTTTGCTTCCGAGCAGAAATGTTATACCGCCACCGACGACTCCAGCTCTTATCGCAATTATGGCTGCGGCGGGACAGGATCATGCGCGGTTGACATGAAAGGAATGAATGGCGACAAAATAACTTGGAAAAGTTCCTGCGCCGGCTACGGCTATTCGGTTATGGATGGGTCAAATGAAAATGTTACATTTTATTGCGCGGATTCGGCCGTAGTTGAAGAGAAAAAAATCGACGAGCAAATATTAGATATCAATGAAAAATCAAAACTAATATCTAATAATAATAATTTTGATTTCATTCTGGCCGAGCTCAATCAGCTCCGCAGTATTATCAAAGAACAGCAAACCGAAATTAAATATTTAAAGTCATTGGTAAAAAATGTTCAAGATTTATCAGAAAAAGCCCAAGCGGCCATAAATAATTTTATTACCTATGGCGTGGATAAAAATACGGAAAAGTTGGGCGCCGGCGAAAGAGCGGCAGTCATGAATTCGTATAAAGCCGCTTTTGACAAACTGCCGGAAACCGAAGCCGAATTGGCCGACGCCATAAAAATCGCCAACGGCCGCTGGCCTAGCATGACTAACGACGCGGCCGAAAAAAAAGCCAAAGAACAATTTCAGAAAATCTACAAAAAAATCGCTGATATGAATAATGCCAATGATAATGCCGCGGTTACGGTTATGGCTTATGGTTTAAGGCAAAAAGCGGAAAATAGAAATCTAAATTCGGAAAAACAAGGCATCCAGATTTTTAAGGGCATTTACGGTCGCACGCCGAATTCCACTGAAGATTGGAATATTATGCAGGCCATTACTTATTCCGGATCAGGCCGAGGAGTTGATAGTGATGGAGATTTATTAACCGACGATAGGGAAAAAGAGCTGGGAACCGACCTGAATAATAAAGATACCGATGGCGACGGTTATTTGGATGGCGCTGAAGTTGCTAATGGGTTTGATCCGTTAAAGAAATAAAAATTTGCCGAACCGATTGACAACGGTTTGATGCCATGTTAATATACAAACATTAAGGCTAGTTGATTAAATTCAAACTAGCCTTTTTGTTTAAAGCGAATTTAGCGAATGCGGAGTGCGAATAAATAATTAAATCCCCCTAACCACCTTTGTTAAAGGGGGTATAAATAAGAACATATGTCTGATATAACCAACGCGATTAAGCAGATCTGCGAAGAGAAAAATTTAAGCTATGAAGCGGTGTTGGAAACCATTGAATCGGCTCTGGCCGCGGCTTATCGGAAAGACTTTGGCGAAAAAAACCAGAATGTTAAAGTTGAGTTTGACCCGGAAACCGGCAAATCTAAAGTCTATGACGTTAAAACCGTGGTGGAGGATATGCCGGAGATTGAAGAGGCGGCGGGCGTGGATATTGCGGCAAACTTAAGATCAGCGGACGAAGGGGCAGAGGAAGGAAAATTTGAAAGTAAGAAGTTAGAAGTTAGAAGTAAAAAGGGGAAAGAAAAAGAGGCCGAAGCAGGGGCAAATAAAGAAATTTTTAAAGGTGGAGCCGAAGCGGGAGCTGGAGTTGAGATAGTGCAAGAAGAAGTCAGAAAATTTAATCCCAAAACCGAGTTGCAGATTAAAGATGCCAGATTAATAAAAAAGACGGCTAAGGTTGATGATGTGATTAGAACTAAGTTAACCGTGCCGGAAGCTTATGGCCGCATGGCCGCGCAAACCGCTAAGCAGGTGATTATTCAAAAATTAAGAGAAGCTGAGCGCGAGATGATTTTCAGCGAATTTAAAAATAAAGAGCATGAAGTCGTAGCCGGTGTAATTCAACGGCGCGAAGGTAATGTGGTCTTAGTTGATTTGGGTAAAGCGGTCGGCGTCCTGCCGGGCGAAGAGCAGATTATGGGCGAGAGATACCACGCCGGCGAGCGGATAAAAGTTTATGTTAAATATGTAGGCACGACCAACCGCGGTCCGGAAATAATTTTATCCAGAACTTCGGATGAAATATTAAAAAAAGTATTTTATTTAGAAATTCCAGAAATAGCCAATGGCTTAGTGGAGATAAAGGCTGTGGCGCGCGAAGCCGGCCATCGTTCCAAGGTAGCCGTGGCCGCGGCCGGAGAGAATGTTGATCCGATCGGTTCTTGCGTGGGTCAAAGAGGCGCCAGAATCCAAACGATTATCAGCGAATTGGGCGGCGAAAAAATTGATATTATTGAATATGATGAAGATATCGCTAAGTTTATCGCCCACGCTTTATCGCCGGCCAAAGTTTTAAGCGTTGAATTAAGAACTGAAGAAAAAAGAGCCGTGGTTAAAGTGGCTGAAGACCAATTATCTTTGGCTATCGGCCGCGAAGGGCAAAATGTTAGATTGGCCGCGCGCTTAACCGATTGGAAATTGGATATTGTCGGCGAAAAAATTCAGGCCAAGCCGGAGGAAGCTCCAAAAACTGAAACTGAAAAAGCGCCTGAAGCGGCGCCCGAGGTGAAAGTTGAAATTGAAAAGAAAATTGAAGCCACACCGGCAGCGGAGCTGGAAAAAGACGAAAAGTTAGCAGATGAAGCTATCCCGACCGAGCCAGCAACCGAAGTAGCGGTTGAGAAAAAGAAGAAAGAGAAGAAGAGCAAGAAAAAAGAAAACAAAGAATAATTTAAATTTATAATAAGGTCATTGTGTGTGACCCTCTAAGCTGTCATTGCGAGCGACCGAAGGGAGCGTGGCAATCTCACGAACGGTGAAGAATATTCATAATGTGATAATGACAAGTATGATGGAACATAGCCATGCGTGAGATTGCTTCGTCGCTATCGCTCCTCGCAATGACAGAAAAAGGGTATTGTCATCACAGTGACAATGAAATTTTATGACCTCAATCACACTTCTCATTTTCGGCGGCGCTTTATTAGCCATTATCTATGGCGCGATTTTAATTAAAACCGTTTTGCGCTTGCCGGCCGGCAATGAAAAGATGCAAGCTATCGCCAAGGCGATTCAGGAGGGGGCTAAAGCTTATTTAAATCGCCAGTATAAAACTATCGCTATGGTGGCGGCCGTACTGTTTTTAATTATTGGTTTTATTCCTAAATTGGGCTGGACCATGGCCCTGGCTTTTTTATTAGGCGCTTTTTTATCGGCCCTTACCGGCTATATCGGTATGAACATTTCCGTGCGCGCTAATATTAGAACGGCCGAAGCGGCCAGAGGCGGTTTAGCCAAAGCGCTTAAAGTAGCGGTGCAAGGCGGCAACATTACCGGTATGCTGGTAGTGGGTTTAGCGCTTTTGGGCACGGCCGGATTTTATTTTCTAACCCGTGATACTCATGCTTTAATCGGCTTGGGTTTCGGCGGTTCTTTAATTTCCATTTTTGCCCGTTTAGGCGGCGGCATTTTTACCAAAGCCGCTGATGTGGGCGCGGATTTAGTCGGTAAAGTTGAAGCCGGCATTCCGGAAGATGACCCGAGAAATCCGGCCGTGATCGCGGATAATGTCGGCGATAATGTGGGCGATTGCGCCGGCATGGCTGCCGACCTTTTTGAAACTTATGTGGTGACCTGCATTGCCACCATGATTTTGGGCTCGCTTTTGTTCGTTGGTTTCGGCAACGCGGTGCTCTATCCGTTAGTCATCGGCGCGGTTTCTATTATTGCTTCCATCATTGGCAGTTTTTTCGTGAAATTGGGAGAGAGCCAAAGTATCATGGGCGCGCTATATAAAGGTTTAATCGTGGCCGGAGTTTTAGCCGCGATCGCTTTTTACCCGATCACCAATTGGCTGATGGCCGACAATGGAACTTACACGGTAATGAATTTGTATCTGGCTTCTTTAATCGGTTTAGTCGTAACCGCGGCCATGGTTATAATTACCGAATATTATACCTCAAAAGATTATAAGCCGGTTAAAGATATTGCCGAAGCGTCGCGCACCGGCCATGGCACCAATATTATCGCCGGTCTGGCCGTGTCCATGAAATCAACGGTTTGGCCGGTTATTGTAATTGTGGCCGCGATTTTAACCGCTTACGGTTTAGCCGGTATTTACGGCGTAGCCGTCGCGGCCATGGCCATGCTATCCATGGCCGGGATAATCGTGACTATTGATTCTTACGGACCGATTACGGATAATGCCGGCGGCATCGCCGAGATGGCGGAAATGGGCGACGACGTTCGCGCCGTTACCGACCCCTTAGACGCGGTGGGTAATACTACTAAAGCCGTAACTAAAGGCTATGCGATAGGTTCGGCCGCTTTAGCCGCCCTAGTCTTATTCGCTGATTATACTCATAGCTTGCCTGACACTTATCAATTTTTAATTAACGACCCAAGAGTCCTGGCCGGCCTATTCTTAGGCGGATTACTTCCATATTATTTTGGCGCTCTGGCCATGCAAGCCGTGGGGCGGGCGGCCGGCGCGGTGGTGGAAGAAGTGCGCGCGCAGTTTAAAGCCAAGCCGGGCATTATGCTCGGTACGGACAAGCCGGATTATGGCAGAACCGTGGATATAGTAACTAAGGCCGCGTTAAGCGAGATGATTGTCCCGGCCTTAATTCCGGTAGTGGCGCCGATTTTAGTGGGGTTCGTTTTAGGCGTTGAAGCTTTGGGCGGATTATTAGTCGGCTCCATTATCACGGGTATCTTCGTGGCTATTTCCATGACGAGTGGCGGCGGGGCTTGGGACAATGCCAAAAAATATATTGAAGACGGGAATTTTGGCGGTAAGGGCTCGGACGCGCATAAAGCGGCCGTGACCGGCGATACGGTCGGCGATCCTTATAAAGACACGGCCGGTCCGGCGATAAATCCGATGATTAAGATATTGAATATAGTAGCGTTATTGATTGTTGGTTTGCTCATTTAATTGTCATTGCGAGTGAGGAGCGTTAGCGACGACGAAGCAATCTCACGTACGGTTCGGTTGGGGAAAAATTGTTTTTTAGAAAAACGCAGTCGGGTGGAATATGTAATTTTTTCGTTCTCCGCTCGGCTTGGGGAAATTGTTTTTCCTGCTTAGACAAAATTTGGGCGTTTCTTATAACGGCAGTCGTTACCTCCTGCCATTACCAAAACGCTACAATTTCGTATGCGCGATAAAAACAATTTCCCCAAGCCGAGCACATTATTCAAATAGTCCTCGTTTCAAAAATAACATATTCCATCCAGCTGCTATCAAATTTATATTGTCTTTGCGGGCAATTACTCCCCCCTTGTCATTCCCGCGCAGGCGGGAATCCAGAATTTTCATTGTCATACCGGGCTTGACCCGGCATCCAGAAGGGAGAGGAAAAAATAGAATTTTAAGTATATTATCAAAGAAATTCTATGGAAAAAGAACCACAATTTGAGACTATGCGAGAATATGGCCATGATTTTCTTGAACTCACTTCTGAAAAAAGCCAAGAGCTTAAAGCAAGAATTGAAAAATGGCATGGACTGGTCAGAATGTTTGTGCACCCTATGTATGAAAAATGGAGAGGCCATGAAGAGCAGTACCGCAACGATTCTAAATTTGCGAAGCTGATTCAGATTGAACAAGTCTTAGCCAAACTTTTAGCCATGCCGGAAGAAAAGACGCCGCCAATAATTATTATGGAAGAAAAGGATTATGTGGTTAAACTGCAACAGTGGCTCAAAGAAAATCCGGTTGGCTCATCACAAGGCGGAGTTTATTTTGTTAGAACACTCCCGAAATTCCCCACACCGTGGTTAAAAGGTAGAGAATATAATGATTATGCGGGGGCTTGGGAAAAATTAATTGAGACATTAGATGATCGGTTAAAGGTTTCGTCATATAAAGGCAAAGATTGGACCGGTAAAGATCCATTTATAGAAAGTTGCGTGGGAATCGCTATGTCGCACCTTTCAAAAGATAAAGCAGGAAAATTTGAAGTTGAATTATCCGCGCTTACTGATTCGAGTAGCGAAAGAGAGAGGTTCAATCGTTTCAAACAAAAATCGTGAAATAGAGATCTCATAGATACCCCCAGGGTTGTAATGACAAAATAAAAAATTAAGTTTATTTAATAATTAGTTAATATGAGGGATGTGTGAATTAATTATGTGTAAAGATATTTAAAATATTCGCTAAGGTATTAGTAAATTTCGGTGTTTTTGGGGATAATTCTCGTGTATGAATAGATTACACGAGAAATTACCCTGCTGTCAGGCGAAAATATATAAAATTAACAATAAAACAGCGTAATTAACGATGTTAAAGCCCTTGGCTTTACACATAATTAATTCACACATCCCTAATATGAACATAACCAAAAAAGATTTAGGCAAGTCGCAAATTGAATTAACCGTGGAAATAACGGTTGAAGAGTTTAAGCCGTATCTGCCGCGCGCGGTCGAAAAAGTTTCTATGGAAGTTAAGATTGAGGGTTTTCGGCCGGGCAAGGCGACATATGAAATATTAAAAGCCAAAATCGGTGAGATGACGATTTTAGAAGAAGCGGCTAAAATCGCGATTGATAAAACCGTGGACAAGGCGATTAGGGAAAATGTTACCGAGCAGATTGTGGGGCAACCGCAAATTAGTATTTCTAAGTTGGCGCCGGATAACCCGCTGGAGTATAAAGTGGTTTTAACCTTACTGCCTGAAGTGAAATTAGGGAAATATAAAGAATTAAAGATAAAAGAGACGACTCCGGAAGTTAAGGATGAAGAAGTGGAGAAATTGATTTCCGAACTTCGCGAGATGCGCGGCAACGAAACTATCTCCGAGGGCGAAGTTAAAGACGGCAATCGGGTAATTTTAGATATAGAAATATTTTTGGATAAAGTGCCGGTGGACGGCGGCCAGGGTAAGAATACGGGCGTTATTATCGGTAAGAATTATGTTATTCCTGGTTTTGATAAGCAGATTATCGGCGCGAAAAAGGGCGATGTTCGCGAATTTACTTTGCCTTATCCGGCCGAGCATCATCAGAAAAATTTGGCCGGCAAGATTGGCGAGTTTAGAGTGAAGATCAAGGAAGTATATAATCGCACTCTGCCTGAAGTTAACGATGAATTCGCCAAGGGCTTTGGCCTGGACAAAGCTGCTGAATTAAGAAGTAATATTAAAAAGAGCATCTTGGCCGAGAAACAGCAAAAAGAAGAGCAGGCCAGCGAAGGAGCGATGCTGGATAAGATTATTGGTCAGGCAAAGTTTGGCGATATACCGGAAGTTTTAGTTAAACATGAGGCCGAAGTCATGATGAGCGAATTGGAATACTCGGTAAAGAAGCAAGGCGCCAAATTTGAAGATTATTTGACTCATTTAGGCAAAACTCGCGAGCAAATGGCGCTGGAAATTATGCCCGAAGCGGTTAAGAGAGTAAAAGCGTCTTTAATTATCAGGGAAATAGGTAAGCTGGAAAAAGTTTCGGTCAGCCATGAAGAGATTCATGAAGAGATTGATAAAATTTTAAAACAATATAAGGGTAAGAAAGATATAGAGGAGAGAATTAATGGCCAGGCCTATCATGATTATGTGGAGAATAATTTAACCGGCAAGAAGGTGATGGGGAAGTTAAGGGAGTGGAATATTGTTAAGTAGCATGTCATTCCGGCCTTAAAGCCGAAGGCGAGCCGGAATCCAGGAGGAAGAGGAAAAAATAGAGTCTGTTAACTAAACAGAATAATTGCATCTGAATAAGTTGTTTAATGAATTATAGTTCGTGCTGTTTACCCCTGGATTCCCGCCTACGCGGGAATGACAAAATACTGGATTGCGCGTCAAGCCAGCAATGATATTATGATAAATATTATTGATGCCAACAACTTAGCCGGGAAATTAGATTTGCTTAAGGAAGAATCTTTTGATGAAAAGTTGATTGAATTGATAGGGCGGTATAAAAAAAGCAAGTACATCTTAGTGTTTGATGGCCGAGATCGGCTGGGTGATAAATATGAGAAGGGGAATATCACGGCAATCTACACGCCTAAGGATGAATTTTATCAGTCAGCCGATGATAAAATAGTTGAACTGGCGAGAAAGTATTTGAATTCCGGCGAAGGCGCGAAAATTATCACCGATGACTTGGAAATAATCGGCAAGGTGGAGAAGATTATAAATGATAGCGGCGGCAAGATCAATCTGGAGAAGGCCTCGGTCTTTGCTCAAAAGTTAAATAGTTATTTGGAAAACAAGTATGAAGAAAAAACTCTGGCGGATGATGAAACTGATGATATAAGCAGAGAACTACTTGATTCATGGAAACAATAAACCCCCGCTAACTCCCCAGCCCCAGTTTCTTAAACTGAGGCTGGGGAGGAAATAAAAAATATGCCGAGTTTAGCCTATAACAAAAGAGCCAATTTTGATTATGACATCCAAGAAACTTATGAAGCCGGCTTGGTGCTCTTGGGTTATGAAGTCAAATCAATTAAAACCGGCCATGTCAGCTTAAAGGGCAGCTATGTAACTTTCAAAAAAGTTAAAAATAAAAATTTGCCTGAAGCGTATTTAATTAATGCCCATATTCCTTTATATAAATTCGCCGGCGACCGGCCGAATTATGATCCGACCCGATCACGAAAATTACTGTTAAAAAAGAAGGAAATTACTTATTTAATGGGCAAAAAGGACGAACAAGGCTTGACATTGGTTCCCATAAAAATATATACTAAGCATAGTTTTATTAAATTGGAATTCGGTATTGGCAAGGGCCGGAAGAAGTATGATAAACGGGAAATAATTAAGAAAAGAGAACTGGACAGAGAAGTCAGAACCTTAACAAAGCAGAGTTTTAGAAGATAGAAAATTTTTATTTGGGGATGCCAGGCATCGATAATAAAATTTTTTTAAGGCATTCAGAAGCGCGCTTCAAGCCGGCGCTTTAATCCCGGCTTGAAAACATAATAAGTGTCAAAAACTTATTTAGCAAAGCGACATTCTCTTGGAGAATGCCGGCCTTTGCTCCTGTTGCCGCTTAATAGCCGCAACCATCCGTCCAACTGAAGTCTATAGGTTGGTGCCGGGTGTAATAATTTAGACTCGGGTAGCCGATTGCTTTAGTCGGTTATTTTAAAAAATTAAAGCTGGCTACGGCCGATTTTGCTCGGTTTTTACGGCGGTAGCGAGAAAACAAATCGATCTAATCTGTAAACATGCTTTAAAAAATTTATTAGACAGGGGTTCAATTCCCCTCATCTCCACATCGACAAAAATAAAATGGCTCAGTGGCGGAACTGGTATACGCACAACACTTAAAATGTTGCGTCCTATGGGCATGTGGGTTCGACTCCCACCTGAGCCACCAAAAATAAAAATATAATTTTAAAAATTAAATGCGGGTATAGTACAATGGTTAGTACGTCAGGTTGCCAATCTGAATATACGGGTTCGATTCCCGTTACCCGCTCCAAGATTTGACTTTAAAACTAGGATTTGCTAAAATTCAAATATAACCTATGAAATTCAGCCAAAATATAATTTCTTTAAATTGGTGGTGGGCTTTGCAGACTTACAACATATCTTCTTAAACCTAGCCATCAAAACTCCTCTCGGACTTCGCGAGAGGAGTTTTTCGTTTGTGTTGATGGCTGGATATTTTACCAAAATGTATAGCCACCAGCACGAACGTCGTGCTGGATAGTTCTTTCACAATCAAAACAGGAGGCAATCATGAAAAAAGGCAAGGCCGAAAACCTCGGCATTCTTTCAATAATTCGCGGGATTAACATTCCCCAATTCGTTGTGCTTCGCCCCGGCATGTCCGAGAGCGAGCAAAGTGAAGTTATCCGTGGTTTTCTAAAAACTTGCCACGGAAACACGGTCGCGGTTCGCAGTAGCGCGGATCAAGAAGATTCTTCCGGCGCATCGTTCGCCGGAATGTACACCACGAAACTTCGCGTTCAGGCTACCGAACAAGCGATCCACGCTGCGGCTGATGAAGTGCGTTATTCCGGAGTAGAGAAAAAGGAAGTCGTAGCTCATTACGCCGAACAGCGAGGTTTGGTACTCACCGAGTCTGGTATATCGGTCATCGTTCAGGAAATGATCGAGGCCGAGATGAGCGGTGTCATCTTCTCGCATGATCTCGCCAAGGCCGACGGCTACTATGTCATTTCGGTCTCAAGCGGAGTGGGAGAGACGATCGTCGGCGGTGCTGCTAACGGCCGACTCATTCGGATCGCTCGCGGAATTAAGCCCTCAAACGTTAAGGATGCGTGGCTTCGGAAACTCATCGTCGCCATGAAGGCAATCGAGCGGCGATTCCGGTCATCCAGTCTTGATGTCGAGTTTGCCGTTCAGGACGGCACGCTCTACATTCTTCAATGCCGACCCATCACCACTGTGCAAGCAGAGATGGACAAGGGATTGGAGACGCGACTGCTCGAGCGGATTAAGTCAGTCGATGCGTTGGTCACATCCCGCTTCCGCGGAGATGTGCTCGGCGACATGATTGACATCAAGGAGTGGCTCCAACATCGCTCGATATCTCTATCTTTAAGTATCTGTTCGCCGATCAAATCGTCGAGCGAGTACGACGAGACATGGGGTACGATCCACTTGGTGTCGGGCTACTAGAGGTCGTGGCGGGGAAACCCTACACGTCCATGCGCGCGACAGCGTTCAGCTTCCGTCCGTTCGGAATCTCTGGCCGGATCTACAAGCGAATGGTTCAAGTTTATCGGGATGCACTCGTGAAAAACCCGGCGCTTCAGAGCCGAGTGGAGTTCAACCTGTACGCCATGAGTTGTGGGGAAAAGCTCGAGCGGGTGATGCAAGAAGCACAGCTCAACAATGACGAAAAGTCTATCGTCCGAGAAGCGTTCCTACGCATTGATACGGTTTTCTCGCAAGTGTCCATGACACAAGCAAAAACTTTCGATGCGTTCGCTAGATGCTTCGTTGAGCGGTATCCTCGAGCATGTTGCGCACGGCACGGAGATGTTTGTTCGTGTCGCGCGTCTCGCCTTCTACTGGAAGAACAGGTTTGAGGAACTCCATCCGCAGGAGAATCTAAACAGTCTCATCGGTGGACACATCCGTTCAGTGAACGGAAAGCTACAGTCCGATCTAGTGGCATGTCGAAACGGCACGATCGCTAGAGAGGAAATCGTTGAACGGTACGGACACCTTCGTCCTGGACAGTTTAGTGTGTTCGGCGAATCCTACGCGGATGATCCGAATACCTATCTGTTCGCTCAAATGGAACAGGCAGAAGTAATCCAGGTTCAAAAGCAGACTCACGCGTTTGAGGATGAGGTTGAGTTCAAACACATCATAACGTTTATGCAAGCGCGTGAACGCATGAAGTTCCTGTTCAGTCAGTCGTTGCATCTCTTCGCGACAAAACTCAAGCATAAACTTGCACAACGAGGAATCTCCGAGTGCGATGCGTCTCGAGTGAGTTGGAATGAGCTGTGCGCATGTTTGGACGGCTCAATCGCTTTGAGAACCAACCGCGCAGAAGATGAACCTCCTGTTTTGTTGCCGGACGTGATAATTCCTGGCCTAACCGACCTTAGAGTGATCATGTTCAGCGAAGCCATGCCATCGTACATCACGAATTCAACATTAAAAGCACGCGTGTGCGTGCTTGAGCGGTTGGGCGTGAAAGCCGATGTCAGGGGTGCTCTCGTTCTTTTGCCGAATGCAGACCCAGGGTATGACTTCCTATTTCACTCTGGTGCGATAGGAATCATCACTAAAGTCGGAGGTCCTGCATCACACATGTGCATACGGGCTATCGAGCTTCAAATGCCCGCGTGCATCGGTTGTGGTGAGAGCGTGTACCAAAAGTTGGCAGCGGCTCATTCCGCCATTCTGGACTGCGGTACGCGACAGATCATCGTTATCGATTAACGCAAGGGTGGAAACTCAACAGCAGTTTCCACCCTCATTTTTTTATGGTAAAATAATTTTATGAAGAAACTCATCGTGTTTATTTGCAATGGTAACATTCACCGCTCCGTTATAGCGGCCGAATTTTTGAGAAAGATACTCAAGGAACAAAAAATCGGCCGAAGTTTTTTTGTTGATTCTTACGGCTTGCAGGGCACAAAAGGAACTAATTTACCAAAACACAAACATTTCTCGGAATATCCAAAAGAATGGGAAGCTGCAAAACTAACTTTGCAGAAACTTGGTGTTGATATAAGTAAGCACAGTTTCCAAAAAATATCGGGGGCTGTCATGAAAAAGGCGAGCGTGGTTATCGCTATGGATAACAAAGTATATTCGACAGCAAAAAATTCTCTAATGAATCAATTTCCGAATTACACAGAAAAAATTCATCGTTTTTCAGAACTGACTATGAATCACAGGGGTATTAAAGATCCTGCTGGAAGTAGT
>LCCP01000011.1 GCA_000997945.1 Parcubacteria group bacterium GW2011_GWC2_42_12
CAGCACGATCTTTACGAATTATACGGGGAATGATTTTAGGTTGACATCAAACACCACGGCTGGATTAAATTTAACTGCACAGCCGTGGTGGAATGGTGGAACCGATTCGTTCTTTGGTTCAGTTGATTCCGCGGCTGATGCATACGGTGTTACTCGCGTAACCTGGAGTAGAGGTGCCTATGAATATGCTTCTGGTTCTGGCCCAACTCCCGTGAATGGCTCCTGCGGAACAACACAAAACTCCTGCGCAACCGGAACATTCTCTGACATCGCCGACTCTTCCGCCAACTACCTCTGGTCCTGCCTCGGTTCAAGCGGAGGAACCACCGCTTCTTGCTCTCTACCAATACCGTCAACTCCCATAAACGGCGTTTGCGGGATAACTCTCAACGCCTGTGCGGCCGGCGTTTTATCTGATATTGCGGATACCGCCGCCTTGTATCTTTGGAACTGTGCGGGAAGCAATGGGGGAACAACCGCCGCTTGTTCTCTTTCGATACCTTCCACTAAATTCTCCCTAAATGATCGCATCCAAATATCAGCTTCGGCCAATGTCTTCGCCACGCCCTCCGTATCAGGCGCGATTCTCGGCTATCAAGCCGTTGGCAGCCTTGGCACGGTCATTGGTGGCCCGACTTCATCAGGCGGCTATAATTGGTGGAATATCAATTACGACGCGGGAGTTGACGGCTGGTCTATTGAAAACTATCTGTCTTTATATGTTGCCCCCGCCGGGAATGGCCTGGTTGCCTGGTATCAATTTGATGAGGGTTCGGGCGCGACCGTTGTTGATTCTTCCGCTACCGGCAATAATGGAACCGTAATCGGCAATCCGGTCAGAGTTGCCGGCATGTCCGGCAATGCTTTATCATTCAACGGCTTCGGAGATTATGTGCGCGTGCCTTATAATACGGCCGTAAAAATCGGCAAAAGAACAGTTGCGGTTTGGTTAAAGACTGCTGATTTTCTAAAATCTACAACTATTGCCGGTTGGAATTATGGTCTAAATGATGGTGGCGGAGTTATTTCTCCCGGTTGCGGCGATTCCAACCGGGTGGGAATTATAAGTAGTACTGGCGCGGTGGGGTGGACTTATGCGAATGCGGCCGGAGTAAGGATTTTTCCCTCTCCCGGCTACTTTGGTGGCTCCGGAATAATTAAGCTTGGCGAATGGGCGCATTATGTTTTTACTTTTGATACGGATGCCAGTGGAAATGATACTTTTAAATTATACAAAAATGGAGTTCTAATAGGCACTGATACTTCCCGTACCGACGGGCTTAGTGAAAATTGCGCCTTTCGGCAAATTGGCAGCCAGGAAGATCCATCAAATATAGACTATATTAGAACTTTTTCGGGCTTGATGGACGATTTTCGCATCTATAACCGCGCCTTAACGCAGGACGAAGTTACGGGACTTTACAATATTTTTAGGCCTTCTAGCGGAGATACAACCGCGCCCACTATTCCATCAAGCGTTACGGCTGTAAAAGATTCAACATTATCTTCATCTAAAATCAATATATCGTGGACAGCTTCAACGGATGCATCTGGTGTTGCCGGATATATAATCTATCGGTCAACAACTTTAGGCGGAACCTACTTGCCGATAGCCTCTGTAACAGGGACATCATATTCCGATACGGTCCATACTAATGGAGGAGGTTTTTCTTTTTATTATACTCTTGCCCAGGGAGGAACATATTATTATAAAATTGCCGCTTACGATGCCGCTTACAATGTTTCGGCTCAATCCGCCGTTTCTTCGGGGGCTACTCTTGATACGACTTCCGGTACTTACACTATTACTGTTAATAGAATTGGAACCAGTCTGGGAACGGCCGTTTCTTCTCCGACCGGAATTAGTTGCGGAGCCACTTGTTCCTATTCATTTAATAGGGAAACCACTGTCAACCTTGAAGGATTTCCGTGGAGTGTAAAGTGGCCTGAGCCTTTTAATGGTTGGGGTGGAGATTGCGCGTCCGCGGGAACAGGGCAATGTCTTTTGTATATGACGGGAGATAAATCCGTAACCGCGTATTATGGTTCTGCTTTTCCTTCTGCCTTAATCACCTACACTCTTTCTGTCTCTCATGCCGGCACTGGCGGAGGAACAATAACCAGCTCTTCGGCCGGAATAAGTTGTGCTAGTGGAACTTGCTCTGCTTCTTTCAGCATGGGCACTTTTGTAACGCTTTCGGCTTCGCCATTATCTGGTTCAGTATTTGCTGGTTGGTCAGGCGGAGGATGTTCAGGAACAGGCACATGTGTTGTCAGTTCTGCCGCATCTGTTACCGCCACTTTCAATACTTCTTCTCCCGCTCAGGTGAACGGTTCCTGCGGGACAACTCTCAACTCATGCGCGCCTGGCGCTTTATTTGATATTGCGGATACCGCCACTCTATATCTTTGGAACTGCGCGGGGAGCAACGGAGGGACGACCGCTGCCTGCTCCCTGCCCAGACCTTCAGCCAAATTTTCCCTGAATGATCGCGTTCAAGTATCTGGTTCAGCAAATGTTTTCGTTACGCCCTCCGTATCAGCCGCTATCCTCGGCTATCAGGCCGTTGGCAGTCTAGGGACGGTTATTGGCGGCCCTGTTTCAGCCAACGGCTATAACTGGTGGAACATCAATTACGATATCGGATTTGACGGCTGGTCGATTGAAGGATTCCTGGCTTCATATACCGCTCCGGCCGGGGATGGACTCGTCGGCCACTGGAAGTTTGATGAGATAAGTGGCACAACCGCTATTGATTCAAGCGGAAGAGGTCACAACGGAACTTTGATAAATAGTCCGACAAGGATAGCGGGAAAAATAGGAAGCGGAGCTTTATCTTTTAATGCCGTTTCTAATTATGTGGATGTTCCATCTTCAACAGATTTTGATTTCAACGAAAACGACGGCTTTTCCGTCAGCGCGTGGGTTTATTCAAATAATCCTAACGCTCGTTTCAGCGCAGTCAGTCGGTCAATGGGTAACTTATGGCATTTGTGGACTATTGAACAGGTCGGTGCCGTCGGCGTCACTCCGAGATTTGATATGGAATATGTGGCCCGTCTTGTTTATGGTGAACAAGCATACAGGGCGAATGGCAGTGGTTTGGGCTACACAACTGGCATCGGTGCTTGGCATCATGTGGTGGGGGTTAAAACTCCCGGAACATCTGATGTGATAAAGATTTACATAGACGGCAATCCCGGAGCCGATTCGCTAATTGTGAATCTTCCCGATCCTGATTTATCCGGGTTAAATATTACTATTGGCGGAAGAAGACCAGTTGCGCCTGATGAGGCGCTTTGGAGCGGCGCTGTTGACGACGTCCGCATATACAACCGCGCTATCTCTCAAGCTGATGTTACTAGTCTTTTCAACGGAGGGGGAGTCACGCCTCCTTCTGACACCACTTCTCCCACCGTCACATCTTTCACTATTCCCACCACCGCAACATCTCTCACTATTCCAATCACGACATTCACCGCGTCGGATAACATTGGTGTGGCTGGCTACATAATCACCGAATCGGCGATAGCTCCACTTGCGACGGCTTCTGGCTGGACAACATCCGCTCCCACATCATACACATTTTTATCCGCCGGTTCCAAAACTCTCTACGCTTATGCCAAAGATGTGGCTGGAAATGTTTCAACTTCAGTTTCGCGCTCGGTTGTTGTCACTTTATCATCCACAACTATAACTGACGGTCTTGTCGCATGGTGGAAACTTAATGATGGAACAGGAAATATTGCAGTTGACTCTTCGCCTACCGGAAATAACGGAATCTTGATGGGTTATCCGGCTTGGACGACAGCCCCGGGAATGGGAACCGTTTTGAAACTTAATGGAGAAGTGGATTTTGTGAGAATACCGGAAGTGAACGCTACGAGATTAGGCGTTAAGACAATTTCAGTTTGGCTTAAATTATCAGATTTTCTTAAAAATGATAGCAGTATCTATGGAGCCGGAAGACGTGCATTAGGATACGCCTGTCAAGATAGTTATGTTGCCTTTGTTAAACATCTACTCGGGGCTCAAGGCTGGGTTGATGATGGGTATCAAAATTATGGAACGACGGGAACAAACGGAACTTGTGATAAGGATCATGTAGTAGCTGGTGTAGGAAGTGTAAAATTGGGAGAATGGCAACATTGGGTATTTACGCATAATGTTTCAAGTCCTAACGGTCCGACCGCTGCCATTACACTTAATGCCTATAAGAATGGCGTATTACAGACAGGCACGCTTGGTTCTCTCACATATCCTTATACGGCAGCGAACGGAATGGAGCTCAATCAATGCGGCATGACTGCCATAGGTACTCAACAGGATATAGCACAACTTGGATACTTCAGATACTTTTCTGGAATGATGCGAGATTTTCGCATCTATAATAGAATTCTGACTCCGGGTGAAATTTCCACGCTTGCCGCCGAATCAAGGCCAATTTCCTCTGATGCTTCCGCGCCAACCGCGCCCATCGGCGTTAGCGCGGTGGCAGGCAATCCTTTCCACATAGACGTTTCTTGGACTGCTTCTACTGACAATACAGGGGTTGTTGGATACATAGTTTACAGAGCAAGTGGTCCATCTTGTTCCTCCTATACGCCAATAGCAACTGTTGAGGGAGCTACTACTTATAAGGATAGAAGCAATGATACTGGCCTTGGTTTATACACGGTTAATTTGACTTCTGGAAATTCATATTGTTATAGGGTTGCCGCTTACGATGCTTCTTACACTTATGGGAATATTGTAACCAATCTTTCTGCATTATCTTCTGCTACAAGTGCTACGACAGTAACTCGTCCATCAGGAACTTATAATTTAACAATTATAAAAAGTGGCACCCCTTTAAGTTACTACGTCCAAAGTCATCCGACTGGAATAAGTTGTGGTCCAGGATGCACCATTCAAACCTACGCCTTTAATAGGGGTTCATTAGTTGAGCTAACCCCATTTCCTTATGGCGCAGGGGAGAGCATGATTACTCCTCCGTCATTTACTGGCTGGACAGGTGATTGTTCCGGAACAGGAGCTTGCGTAATTTATATGGACTTCGATAAATCAGCTACTGCTAATTATGGCATTTCTTTACCTCCAACCACTTATACTCTTACAGTTGCCAAATCAGGAACAGGAGCAGGGACGATTTCCGGAGGGTCTATCTCTTGCGGCGCTGCTTGTACTCAATCGAGTATTTCCTCCGGCACCTCCATCACTCTCACGGCCTCACCATCTTCTGGTTCCACTTTTACTGGCTGGTCAGTCGGAGGATGTTCAGGCACAGGTTCATGTACCGTCTCTATAACGGCTGACACTACCATTACCGCCACCTTCAATACCACCTCTCTTGTAAACGGTTCTTGCTCCACCACCCTGAATTCTTGCGCCGTCGGCGCCTTCTCCGATTCAGCCGATACCGCTACTAATTATCTCTGGGGTTGCGCGGGAACTAACGGCGGTACGACCGCCTCTTGCTCTCTGCCAATTCCTTTTTCTCCGGATACCACTCTCCCCACCATCTCCATCACCACCCCGGCCAACAGTTCTACCGTCTCCGGCTCGGCGGTTTCTCTTTCTGCTACCGCCTCGGATAACATCGGCGTGGCCGGCCTGCAATTTAAGCTGGACGGAGCTAATCTGGGTTCAGAATTAATTATTACCCCATACTCCGGTGTTTGGAATACCGCCGGCGTTCCCAACGGCACCCATACTCTTACCGCTACGGCCCGCGACTCGGCCGGTAACCGAGCCACTTCAACCATCGCCGTGATCGTCAATAATATTGTCGCTCCAACCCCGGACATCACCCCTCCTTCAATTCCAGGAGGACTTACCGCCACCGCCATTTCTTCTTCGCAGGTAAACCTTTCCTGGAACGCATCCACCGATCCGGCGGTTGCGGGCGCGGTTACTTCAGGCGTCACCAGCTACAGAATCTACCGGGGAGGCACGCTTCTGATCACCGTCACCGGCACCGCCTACTCCAACACCGGCCTCTCTGCCTCCACTCTCTACGGCTACACCGTTAGCGCTTTCGACGGCGCGGGAAACAGTTCCATAGAATCTCTGTCTGTCTCCACCACCACTCAAGCTCCGCCTGCTCTGGCCAATAATCCTCCAGTTCCGTCTAACGGTTTGCCCTCGTCAGCTTTGGCCGCGGGCACCGCTCAAACCGCCATTTCGCTCGCTACCGACAAGGCCGCTACCTGTAAATATTCTACTTTAGCCAATACGGCCTACGGCTCTATGGCCGGCAGCTTCACCATCACCGGCAGCATCACTCATTCAACAATAGTTGCCAATCTAGTTAACGGCACCACTTACACCTATTATATCCGCTGCGATTCGGCCGGCTCTGCCGCTACCGGCGACTATATTATCTCTTTCTCGGTCTCGTCTCCTCCTCCCGCGACTCCGCCGTCTGGCGGAACCACGGGCGGCGGCGGTTCATCAAGCGGAGGAAACACCGGAACCGGTTCTGCGGCTGGTTCGACCGGCTCACAGCGGGCTACTCCCACGCCGCCGGCCACGGCCACGAGCACATTCGCTAATCTCCGGCCCAGCATCGGCACCTTCACCCCCACGGTTCCGCAGATACCGCCGATTGCCTCTTTTACCAATTTTATCCATGAACAAAAAGAATTATTAACTAAAATAGATCAGACGCTGGTTAAGCGCCTCTCTGGTCAGATACTTCTGCAGGTGGAAGACCATGGCCAGGCCTGGTATGTTGAGCCGCTGGCGCGGAAACGATTCTACCTGGCTGACGGCAACGCGGCCTACGGCGCTCTGCGCCGCTTCGGCTTAGGCATCACGGACAAAGATTTGGCTAAGATTCCGGTCGGCGTTGAAACCAGGTTTATGGATACTGATACGGACAATGACGGACTGGCCGATAAGCTGGAAGAGGGTTTAGGCGCAGACATCAACAATCCGGATACTGACGGCGATGGTTTTAAGGACGGCGCCGAGATAGCCGGCGGTTTTAACCCGCTGGGAGCGGGCAAGCTAGTCTATGACAGCAAGCTGTTAAACCGCTTAAGAGGCCGGATTGTTCTGCAAGTGGAGAAGCGCGGCCAGGCCTGGTATTTGAACCCGGCCGACGGCCGAAGATATTACCTGAAAGACGGCCCGGCCGCCTATGAGATTATGCGCTATTTGTCGCTCGGCATCACTAATGGGAATATCAGGAAGATTGGGATGGGGGATTAGGCCATATGGCCTAATCCGGCCAAGAGAAATTTAAACTCCTAAAAGACCGCTATTTTGTTATTTAAGTACTATCAAGCGCGCGCTGGCGGCCGCGGACTGGGATATAGTAAGGGCGATCGCGTATTCAGGGGCGAGGAAATAGCGTTTTTTATATATGGATTTACTTAAAGATTTAAACCCCGAGCAACTGGCGGCCGTTAAGCATCAGGACGGGCCGCTGTTAATCGTGGCCGGAGCCGGTACGGGCAAGACCACGGTCATCGCGCAAAGGATCGCTTATTTAATTGAAGAGGGTAAGGCCGGGTCGGAGGAAATATTGGCTCTGACTTTTACGGAAAAGGCCGCGGGCGAGATGGCCGAGCGGGTAGAGTCGCTTCTGCCTTACGGCTATTTTGATTTATGGATCTCTACTTTCCACAGTTTTGCCGAACGGATTTTAAAAGAGCATGGCTTAAGCATCGGCTTGTCCACGGATTTTAAATTACTGAATGAATTTGAACAATGGGCTCTAATAAAAAAGAATTTGGCTAAATTTGACTTGGACTATTATCGGCCGCTCGGCAATCCGACTAAATTTATCCGCGCGCTCCTAAAGCATTTTTCCCGCGCCAAGGACGAAGATATTAGCCCGGCGCAATATTTGGCCTATGCCGGAGAGCTAAAAGAGGATTTAGACGGGATGCTGGGCGGAAATCCTGCCATTCCCGCTTCTCATTTGTCATTCCCGAAGCCGAAGGCTGTCGGGAATCCAGGAGAAAGAGGCAAGAACACGGTTCTGGATTCCCGCCTGCGCGGGAATGACAAAGAGATAATGGATGATATGACAGATCGGCAGGAAACGGCGCGAATTAATGAAGCGGCTAACGCTTACCATGTTTATCAGCAGTTGCTTTTAGACAACAACGCCCTGGACTTCGGCGATCTAATAAATTATTGCTTAAAGCTTTTTCGCGAGCGGCCGGCAATTCTGGAAAAATATCGCCGACAGTTTAAATATATTATGCTTGATGAATTTCAGGATACCAATTGGTCGCAGTATGAACTGATTAAGCTCTTGGCCGAGCCGAAAAACAATTTGGCGGTTGTCGGCGACGATGATCAGTCAATCTTTCGCTTTCGGGGCGCGTCTATGAGCAATATTTTGCAGTTTAGCCGGGACTATCCCGCGGCCAAGAAAATAATTTTAACGAAAAATTACCGTTCCGGGCAGAATATTTTAGACTTGTCCTATGAGTTTATTAAACAGAATAATCCTAACCGGCTGGAATGGCAATTAGAGAACCAAGAGTTATTTGTCATTGCGAGCGACCGGAGGGAGCGAAGCAATCTCACGGACTCGGAACTTAACCAGAGATTGCCACGTCGCCCCGAGTACGGAGCTCCTCGCAATGACAAAGGGGATATCGAAAGTCAAAAACTAAATAAAAAATTAATCGCGCAAAATGACGGTCGGGGCGAAATAGAGGTGATAGCAGGCGCTGATTTAGCCGAGGAAGCGGGATTGGTGGCGGATAAAATTGGGGAATTAAAAAATAAAGATCAAGACGCCAGCTGGGACGATTTCGCGATTTTAGTCCGGGCTAACGACTCGGCCAATGTCTTTATCAATGAACTGGATCGCCGCCGGCTGCCCTATATTTTCGGCGCCCGGCGCGGCCTTTACGCTAAGCCGGTCATCATGGATATTATCGCTTATTTTAAATTACTGGATAATTACCATGAGAGTATAAGTTTATGGCGGATTTTAAATCTGCCGGTTTACGACTTTACCGCTACGGAGCTGGCGGATTTTAATCAGGCGGCGCGGCAGAAGGCCTGGTCGCTTTATGAAGCGCTCAACCGCGCGGACAGGCTGAAATTCAGTGAAGAAACATTAAAGAAAATACGGCCGCTCTTGGCTTTGATTGCTAAACATACTGGCTTGGCGCGGGAAAAAGCTGCGAGTGAAATCTTTTTGGCTTTCATGAACGATAGCGGTTATCTGAAATATTTGGCAGGCCAAGCCGAGCGGGAGAGCGCGGAAGCTATCGGCCTGCTCAACCAATTTTTAAAACGAATTCGAGATTTTGAAGCCGCCAGTACCGATAAAAGCGTTAAGAGTTTTTTGGCCGAGCTGAATTTAGAGATGGAGGCCGGCGAAGAGGGTAGTTTGGCCGCCGATCTGGAAGCCGGTCCGGAAGCGATTAAGATTTTAACCGCGCACGGGGCCAAGGGTTTGGAATTTAAATATGTTTTTATCGCTAATTTAGTGGACAAGCGTTTTCCCACGCTCGAGCGCGGCGAGCAAATCAGTTTGCCGGACGCGCTGGTTAAAGAAATTTTGCCGGTTGGCGATACGCACTTAGAAGAAGAGCGGCGGCTTTTTTATGTGGCCATGACGCGCGCCAGATTCGGCTTGTATTTTTCCTGGGCGCGCGATTACGGTGGGTTAAGAGAAAAAAAGCCATCCAGATTTTTAATGGAATTGGGGCTGGAGAAGAAATCCCCCCTGATAAGGGGGGATAAAGGGGGGTTAATTCTGAAAGAGGAAAAATTATTTAAATCCCCCCCAACCCCCTTTATTAAAGGGGGCGAAATCCCGACTCATTTTTCCTATTCCCAGCTGGCCGCTTATTCCAATTGCCCTTACCAGTATCGCTTCGCCCACATTTTAAAAATTCCGGTCATGGGCAAGGAACAATTTTCTTTCGGCAAGACCATGCACGCCACTTTGCAAAAGTTATTTATGTTGGTTAACGAGAAAAGAGGATTGGGACAGCCGGGGTTGTTTGAAAAAAACTCCCCCCTCACCCCCCCTTGTCAGGGGGGGCAGCAGGGTAATTCCCCCCTGATAAGGGGGAACAAAGGGGGGTTTAAGTCGTCCGTGTTTAAATCCCCCCCGCCCCCCTTTATTAAAGGGGGCAATATTACTTTTGAGGAAATTTTAAAACTCTATGAGCAGAGTTGGCTTGATGATTGGTATGAATCTAAAGAGCAGAAGCGGGAGCGCAAAAAACAAGGCCGAGAAATTTTAAAAGTTTTCCATGAAAAATATAACCATAACTGGCCGGAGGTTTTATTTTTGGAAAAGGGCTTTAATTTAAAAATCGTCGATGGCCAAGATACCTATATTGTGCGCGGCGTGATAGACCGAATTGACCGAGCCGGTGACGGCCTGAAATTGGTGGACTACAAAACCGGCCGAGCCAAAGCCAAATTGATTTTTCAAGACAAAGAGCAACTATTTATTTATCAATTAGCTGCCGGAGAATTATTTAAACAGCCGGTCAGCGGTTTGGCTTTTTATTATTTGGACAATAACAGCGAGGTGGAATTTATTGGTACGCCGGCCGAACTGGCGAAAATTAAGCTAAAAATAATTTTTACTATTAAAGAGATTAGCCGCGGCGAATTTCCGCCCCGGCCCAGCCAGCTTTGCGCCTGGTGCGATTTTCGGGAAATCTGCGAATATCGCGCGTGATAATTTAGTTGATAATTCAGTTTGAATAATGCGGTTGAAAATGGTAAAATAAGATTATAAATTTTGATTGTCATTGCGAGGAGCCCCGTACTCGGGGCGACGCGGCACTTTTATCTTTTTTGTCATTGCGAGGAGCGCCTTTAGCCCCGGGCTTGACCCGGGGGATGAAGCCCGCCCGCCTCGCAAGCGAAGCATTGCGGGCAGGCAATCTCATGTACCACTTTTTAATTAATAAGTTGTTCCTGAGATTGCTTCACTGACGCTCGCAATGACATAGTTTCATATGCCCCTGCGCCTTTATCTATTAATCATGTCGGTGATGACGGTTTTCTGCTGGCTGGTGTTCGGCTATATTATTTGGACGATCAATCCGGAAACGACCAACGCGGTCGGTTTCTGGCTGTTTTATTTATCTTTATTTTTAGCTTTAAGCGGTACGGCGGCGATCATCGGCTTTCTCGTTAGGTTTGTTGGTTTGCGCCATGAATTAGTCAGCAATAAGGTTAAGATTGCTTTCCGCCAGTCGTTTTTATTTGCCGGCTTTTTAGCGGTCTCGCTGTTTTTGCTGTCTGGCGGCCTATTAACCGGTTGGAATTTATTAATTTTAATTGTCGGTTTGTCCATGCTAGAGTTTTTCCTGTTAAGTTACGGTCGGACCAGGGCAATCGTTGATACTAAACTGGATGATATTGACCAATAAGTTCTTGGTTTTTAGTCGTTTGTGGTAAATGAAAAAATATTGTATAATAAATATGAAGAAATAGTCATTGCGAGGAGCGTGGGCAAACGCGGATCCCTCGCTATCGCTCGGGACAAGCTTCGCAATCTCACTTGTCTGTCATTGCGAGGAGGAGCGTTAGCGACGACGCGGCAATCTTTGGTTAATCTATCTGAACAACTTTGTTGCTATTTAAGTTTTTAGAACTTTCTAATCAGAGATTGCTTCGCCACCCTGATTACAGGGATGGCTCGCAATGACAAATAATATTTATTCTCCATGCCTGACGACCCTAAAATTGAAGAGCAAAATGACGGTTTTATAGATGATTCCAGCGCTAAACCGCCGTTAAACCAGGTGAGCAAAAACCAAAAATGGGCGGTGGCCGGTTTGGCTGTTTTTGCCGTTTTAATTGTAATCCTCTGGTCAGTGCAGTTAAAAAATAATATTTATGGGCCGCTTAACGGCCAGGCGCCGGCCACGAATGAACAAGCGCAAATTGACAGCCAAACGGCTAACGACTTGGCTTTAAAAAATAAAGATACGGATAGCGACGGTTTGTCCGATTATGATGAATTGAATATTTATAAGACATCGCCCTATCTGGCGGATAGCGACAGTGATGGTTTGGCTGACGGCGCGGAAGTGAAAAATGGCGCTGACCCGAATTGTCCGGTCGGCCGGACCTGCGCCGCGACCGAGCCCGTGGGCAATAGCGCCAATCCGCCGACTTCGTCAAGCGACACTTTGAATAATCTATCAAATCAGAGCGCGGCTTTAAATGGTTTATTAAATCAGTTTAATGCCACTAACCCGGCTGCCGGCGCCGACAGTGGAACCGGAGATTTAACCGCCGAGCAGAAGCAGGCGCTAGAAGGAATGGACGCGGCCAGTTTAAGGCAGCTGCTTATAGAGGCCGGCATGGATAAGCAGACCTTAGATCAAATTAGCGATACCGATTTAATGCAGAGTTATAGCGAAACCTTGCGGTAAAAATAGCTTGTCATTGCGGGCTCGCTTTTTTCTGTCATTGCGAGGAGCCTAAGTAAAATTTTCAATTTTCAATTTCTAATTTTCAATCAATTTTCAATGAAACAATTGTCAAATAAGTATAATCTGGAAGAAAGAACGGCTAAATTCGGCGAAGAAGTTATAAAATTATGCCGGAATTTAAAACAAGACACGATTAGTAAACCGATAATAAATCAACTAATTCGTTCCGCCACCAGTATTGGAGCTAATTATTGTGAAGCTAACGGCGCCAGTTCAAAAAAAGATTTTAAAAACAAAATTTTTATTTGTAAAAAAGAAGCTCAAGAAACAAAGCATTGGTTGAGAATGGCAGCCCAGTGCTCTGAGCAGAAAGAAACAATAAGAGTTTTATGGAAAGAATGTCAAGAATTAACCTTAATATTTCAAAAAATTACTACAACCTTAAGAGGAAATAATTGATAATTGGCTAATTGTAAATTCAATGAAAATTGAAAATTAGAAATTGAAAATTCTATTTATGAATAATCAAACCGCCAAAGCAAAAGTTTTAGCCGTCTTGTCGGTTGGTTTGGCGTTGATTATTTTTAACCAGGTGCCGACGGCTAGTGGGGCTGATACATCGGGGGAGGATTTTTATGAGGGTAGGCCGTTAAATATAAATGTCAGCGACCAGAAGGCAACCTTGACAGCAAAGAAGGGTTTTTTAGGTAGGACATTAGATCAAATAAAATCCTGGGGCAAAGATTTGACTAAGGAAAAATTAAAAATTGCCGGCGACATCGCCTGGAAGGCGGCCTTAAAGAATTTTTTAAATAATTTGGCCTATGACACGGCGACTTATCTGGCTACGGGCGATAAGGGACAGATGCCTATGTTTCAAACCCAGGGTTGGGGCGGTTACCTGCAGAACGCGGCGGATAACGCGGCCGGAACCTTTATTGAAGAGCTGGGTAAAAACATGGGCGCCTCAAAGTTTAATCTCTGCAGTCCGAATTTTAATGTTTTATTAAGAATAAATTTAGGCCTGGTGCAATCGGTTAGGCCGAAGAAGCCGGTTTGCACCTTTAGTCAGATGACAAAAAATTGGGAGACAGCGTTAAAAGACAAGAATTTTTTGCCGAAATTTCAGGATATGTTTAATCCCTGGTCTAATGACTTGGGCATGGCTTTGACTTTGCAGACCGGCATGACCGCTACGATTAACGAAAAAACCACTATAGCTACAAAAGATCGGGAAGAAGGCAAGGGTTGGTTAAATGTCAGAGATATAATCAGCGGAAGAATATTGACGCCAGCTGATCAAGTTGGCGCGGCTGCCAAGGATGCGCAAAGCGCGGCCAAGCAATCGGCACTGGCCTATACCGGTTCAGTTGTGGCTGACAGCATCGATATTTTTATCAATACTTTAGCCGGCAAGCTGATTGAGAAATGGTTAAGGCAGGGGTTGGTTAGCAAAATGCCGAGCTTAACCAATAAATTAGACAGCTTAACCAACCCCAACGCCCAGAGTCAGAGTGAGGGCGCGGCCGGAGCTAAGGACAGAATGAAAACTATTGTGGAGCCGAATTTTAAAGTCAGGGCGGATTATGATATTTTAGCCGAACTGGTAACTTGCCCGGATCCGAACAAAGCCGGGCCGACCGATTGCGTGATTGACGAAAAATTCCGGCAAGCCATAGAAAAAAAACTGACGGTCGGGCAGGCGCTGGAGCAGGGGTATTTAAACGGCAACGGCATTTTTGGTTTTACTTCGGACGGTCTGGAGCCAAAATTTAACGAGGGCTATCCTTACCGCTCCATGCTGATTTTAAGAAAATATCGGATTATACCGGTGGGCTGGGAGGCGGCGGCGCAAAAAATTAAAGATTTGCAAGGGACAAGCGGAATTGACGGCACAAAAAATTTAAAAGACTTGGTGGAGTGTTTTAGCGGGAGCGATGAGTATGGGCCTAAAGCCAGCGCGCCGGCTTGGTGCAAGGACTTGGTTGATTCGGACTGGGTCTTAAAGGCGCCGCAGAATTTTTGCAAAAAAGAAGGCGCGGGCTCGCAAATTATTTCCGAGCAGGTTACGGGCGAGGGCTCGGGTTCAAGTTTGGCGGTATTGCGGAACGACACTTATTGCGCGGATGAGCAAAGCTGTATTAAAGAAAAAATCGACGGGTCCTGCCAGCTCTATGGCTATTGCACGGAGGAAAGAAGAAAATGGGATTTTAACGCCAACGGCTGCGAGCCGCGCTATAATACCTGCCAGACTTTCAGTTCGGAAGCCGGCCAGCAAAATTCTTATTTGGAAAATACTTTGGATTTTGCCGTTTGCAACATCGGCAATGCCGGCTGCCAGAAATATGCCCGAAGCTCAAGCGTTAGCGGCAGTTATGACCCGGCGGCTAAAGCCGTAGATTGGAGCCAGAGCGCCGATTATATCCATTTAAATAAGCAGACCGAGTCTTGCGACGCGGCGAGCGAGGGCTGCCATGAGCTTATCAGAATAACTCCGGGGCAAGACGAAACTTACGAAAGCATTAAAGACGATGGCTCGGCATCTTTTGTCGCAGCGGCTTATAATAAATTTAAGCCGACCGGCTTAATTTATGAAAAGATCATGCCGCCGTATTTGACCACGGTTTGCGGCGGCGCCAACCCGCCGAGCGTTTGCCAGAATTTTGCCCGCTCTTGTTCGGCTAACGAGGCCGGCTGCGAATTGTATACTAATGTAGCGACTGAAATTAAAATTCCAGCCAAAGCAGTAGCACAAGATTATTGTCCGGCCGCCTGCGTGGGTTATAATTCGTTTGTCCAAAGCGCCACGACTTTTGATAGTCAGCGCGACGGTTATTTTATTCCTAAAACGGCTAAGACCTGCTCGGCCGAAGCGGCCGGCTGCGACCAGTTCACTAACTTAGACGAAGTTAAAAAAGGCGGCGAGGGCGTGGAATATTATTCTTATTTAAGGCAGTGTTTAAAAAAGACAGGCAACGAAAACAACTGCGCCGAATTTTATAGTTGGGAAGGGTCGGACGAATCCGGCTATCAGTTAAAAGTGGAAAGTTTAGAGCTTGATAATGACGATTCCAGATACGCGGACGATCCGGAAGTGACTGAAAATGACGCTAGTTTATGCGACGAAGCAATTTATAACCTGCCGCCGCCTGACCCGGCTTATAATCCGGACTGCCGGCAGTTTTATAACAAAGCCGGCGGCATCTCCTATCATTTATATAGCAACACTATTGCTTGCTCTGACAACTGCCATCCATATCGGCGCACGGAAATGAATGTTGATGACAATTTAACTACCGAGGGGAATTGTAATAATTATACCTCGACGATTATTAACGACACTCACTGGGACGGCGACTCTAATCAATGTGTGGTCTGCAAAAGCGGCGGGGTTTGGAGTACTGACAATAACGCCTGTATTTATATGGCCGTGCCGGGCCAGGGTTTATCTTGCTCGGCCCAAGCCAACGGTTGCCGCGAATACACGGGCAACACGGGCAATAATGTCAGGCAGATTTTTACCGATGATTTTTCCGGCGGGATTGGCGGTTGGACCGGAGCAACGCCGGCTAACGCAGGCATTGCTTTAGGCCCGGATAACCAAAGCCATTCCATTGAAGTCGCGAACATAGCCGAGCGCCCAGTCGGCAGCGCGGTCAGTCAAGGACTGGATTATGTTATAAATTTTGTGGCCAGAGCCAAGACGACAAGTTCAATTTTAACCGTTGAATTGGGCAATGGCCTAGTCACTTCAACTTTTACCGCCACGCCCACTTTAACCACTGGCTGGCAGATTTTTGAAATTAATTTAACCGGTTTGAACCATGAAGCCGGCGCCGGCGAAGTTTTACGCTTAACGGCGGCTCAAGCTTTTTATATTGATAGCATCGCGCTGATCGAAATCACGGATCGCTATTATCTGCTTAAAAATTCCTGGCGCACGCCAGCTGCCTGCGATGAGGATTTAGCCGGTAATCCGCGTCCGCTCTATATGCTGGGCTGCGCCCAATATAAAGACCGAGCGGACAAGACCCATAATTTAAAGCAATTTAATAAATTATGCTCTGAATCATCCGTCGGCTGCGAGCTGATGATTGACACGGAGAATTCCAGCGATCCGGGCGCGAGCTTTTATGTAGATGGCCAGCAAGAAGATATTCTAAGTTGCCCGACGGGTCCGACGGCTTCGGACGATTGCGTGGTCGTGCCAGCCGACAGCTTTACTTACGCGGTTTATGACGCGGAGAAATTATGCGGCGCGGACGAAAAGGGCTGTGAGCGTTTAGGCAAGCCGTATAAATATGAAAACACCGCGCTTTACGGGGACATTTATTTGAAAAATAATCCGGATCAATATAAGACAATTCTTTGCGGCGCCAACGCGGTTGGCTGCGACGGTTTCGCTTATGATCAGGGCGAAAAATATTTTAAAGATCCGGGCGATCAGGTTTGCGAATACCGCCAGCAAAAGTCCGGCACGGGCCAGAGCTATAATTGGTACAAGAAAAAAGTTAAGCGGTGCGATGATGGTTCAGGATCGGGATATGTTAATGGAAAAATAGACGCTTCGGGCAATCCTTTGGCTCCGGTTGAAACAAATGTCTGCTTAGCAGACTCAAATTGTTTAATTGCTAATAATATTAAGTGCGGTAAAGACAGCGACTGCAAAAATAATGATGCCAATCAATGCTTAAGCGGCAAATGCTCTGTCTCTGGAAATAGCTGCAACACTACAAATGATTGCGCTTCATTAACCAAGTGCATTAGCGGATCTTGTCGTTATTCGTGTTTGGCTGATAATAATGATTATACCTGCTCAACTTCTGACATGAAAACTCTTGGTTTGGGCGGAGCCGGCGGCAGCATCAGCCAGCCCACAAAAGACGATCGAGGCACGCCGCTTGATACGACGGATGATATTAATTGGGTTGGACTGTGCGCGGCTTCTGATTCGGGCTGTACGGAATATATTGATCCGCTGGCAAAATTTAATACTAATTTAATATTTAACGGCAGTTTCCAATTTTTGGCAACGAGCAAAACCGACGGCTGGAGTAGCAGTTTAACACAGAGCGTAACTATAGAGCCCAATACGGTTTATCGCTTAGCCACGGAAAAGATTAATGGCCTTTCGCCCATTGATCTTAAGATCCATTGTCCGAACAGCACGCTTTATGCGCTCGGCGAAGACAATCAGTTGTCCGCCGGCAACCCGGGTACGGATGTTACTGTTACAGCAACTAATGATCGTAATAGTCAACTTTTCTATTATAAAGCCGCCGCCTCGGCCAGCTGTACGATTACGGCCGGAAATTCTGACGGCGCCGTGGAATTAAAGCCGGTGGCGATTGATTATCAGCTGGCGCAAAATTTAGATAGCAAAACCTGCAATGGCATAGTTAATACCGGCCAGGGCTGTGTTTTATTTAACGAAAGAAAACAATCGGGAGACGGATTAGCCGCTTTAAATTGGGATGCGGATACTACGGCTCCTGGCGGGCAACCGGTCGGAGGACATTGCAGTCTTACTGGCAGCACCTGTACGGTTGACTCGGACTGCCCGGCGGGTAATACCTGCCAGGGCAAAGATTCCAACATTATTCTGAAAGTCGCGCCTGACCGCGTTTGCGATAAGTGGCTGGCCTGCAAGAGCTATATTAAGGACGCTAAGGGAGATAATGTCTGCTTTGATATCGGGCTCTGCGACGGGGTTGACGCTAACGGCAATTGCCAGAGCTTTATAGCCAGCAAAAAAGAGAACCAGGCGGTTGGAGGTAATCTGGATTCGGCCAAAATCAGTAATCTTTCCGGCTATTCTAAAGTCGGTATTAGCGGTGGTACACTAAAGACCGATTATTATCCTTTCGGCGCTATGGAGCAAAAGGGCGAGATGGCCAATTTCGCCAACGGCGGCTTTGAATATTACGGTTCTAATCTTTATCCGATCGGCTGGAACTGGGGTAATCAGGCCGGCGCATCATGGAACGCCAATATTTTCTCGGTAGTGAGCAACCCGATCGCGGCTCAAACCGAAGGCATCGGCTACGCCCGCGAAGGCGCGTCCTTCCTAAAATTGGGTTCGTCTTACACGGCCGTGAGCGAACAAATTGATGTTATTCCGGGAGCCGACTATACGATTACGGCTTATCTTAATACTAAGAATTTAAAGAAAGGAGAGGCCAGAATAGATATTTTAGGAAATAATATTTGCAGGTTAACCGCACCAAGAATTTGTCAAGGGCCTGGAAGCTCTGGAAGCAGTTGTACTTCTGATAATGATTGTCCAATAGCGTCCCAAGTAGTTAAGCAAGATTTAGGCAATGACTGGAATTTTCAGATGGGTAAATTTCCGACCGGAACCAATTCCCAAATTAAAATTAAACTTTATAGTTCGGCCGGCGGCGCGGCCGGTTCAGAAGGTAATTTCTATTATGATGACATAAAAATCAGGCCGGCTTTAGAATCTAAATGTTTAGAAGCCGATGGTGATTGCAAGACTTCGCCATATAATGCCTGGTACACGCCGCAATCCTGCCGCCTCTATCCGCAGTCGGATTCGCTGGCTTGCGATTACTATGAAGATTCAGGCATCCGGCAGAAGGGCTGGCCCGGCTACTGCTTAGAATACGACCGCCGGCCAGGGGATCCCAATACTTGCTTGCTCTGGTATCCGATTGATAAAGTAAAAGGCGACGGCATAGAAGAAGGCGCCGGCTACGCGGATCGACTGCCGCTGTATTACTGTACCGCCGGCCAAACGGAAAGAGTGTATGAATATAGGCATGCGTTTTTCCTCGCATATCAATGCGGAGGCAGTGGATCAGGTTGTAGCGCAAATTGCCCGTTAAATTATATTAAGAAGACGGCTGGTAGTTGCGGAAGTTGTGGTTTTTTCAGCAAAAAAGGCTATTGTTATTGCGTGCCAAATCCTGCCAGCAACTTAGTTGTTAGAGACGGTAGTCTGTCAGCCGGCTTTGATTGCAGTCAAAATTTTTCGGTTACTAGTTCTGATGATGGCTGGTATCTTTATGACGGGATTATGACTTTTACCAATCCAGTCCAAATACGTTCTTCAAATAAGTACGCGAAATATCTTTGTAACGGAGCGGCATCATGCACTTTAAACAGTGAACTTTTTCGTTCAAAAGTGAATTGTACCCAGGTGGTTCAGACCGTTAGTCTGATGGGCCAAAATAAATATTGGGCCAGCCGGGTTTATAAAGGCAGTGATTATACCGTTGATCAGAGAATTGGAGGTCTAAATTATACATATGGAACCGATGCGGCGCCGTTTGGTTCCATGGTGCCGCCCTCGGCTTTTAATCCTTATGATTGGGACGGTCAAGCCGATAAAGACGGCATTCAGCTCATATCTTATTCAACCGGTGAAGACGCGGCTAGATCTGGCAAGGGCTATGGCTGTTCCGGAGATTGTAACCTTGTGGTGGATGATGCGTCAAAGGATAATTTTCCTTATGCCTATGGGGGTGTGTCAAATCCAACGGGTATGACGGGTATAGAATTGGTGAAACGATTGTTCGCGCAAAGCTATGGCATCTGGAAGTGGAGTCCGGCAACCCAGGTAAATAGCAATTGTTCAGGCGGGACATCTTCAGGTGCTTGCGACCCTTTCTATAACAATGATTGTCCTGGCGGCGCGTGCAGCGTGAAGACGGGGAATGTTTGTTTCCGTAGCCCCGGCGTTAGTTGTAAAACCTGCGCGGCGGGGCAGACATGTCGTCTGGGTACTACTACAGAAAACCGGTGCGGCGGCGTAGAGTCCGGCGATGAATGTTGCGTAGGAGGAGGCTCCAGGTCGGGCGTAACAAGTTGTAGCGGAGCATCATGTAGTCCAAGTACGCTGGCGAACGAGTCTGGTTTAAATAGATGTGACGGTATTGGCGCTCCCTGCTGTCCGGGAGGAACCGCTTGTTTCATTTGCGCGGATAACACAGTCATAACCGGCGTAACTAGCGCCAGTTGCGGCACCAGCGGTTCAATTTGCCGAGCGGCGACAATTTATAACGATAATTATAGCTGTGATGGCTCAAGCGATCTCGGTGAGATTTGCTGCAACCCCGACCCGCTCACTGGCGAAGGCAATTGTGTGGCAATCTCCTCATTGGTGGATCCATCAGTAGTCGGTAAGGAGTGCTCCAGCGGTTTAAGAGATGGCCAATATTGCGAGGGCCATACATGCGTAGGGGGACAATGTATCAGTCAAGTTGTTGCATTGAGAAGCGGTGAGAGTCGTTATAGCAAAGATACTTCTACTGCTGATTGGGGTCCACCGGGGGCTAACGGAGAAGGAGGGCCAAATTTTGGCCGGTGCAATGTTGTCAATGGAATAGGCGCTAGAGGAGCAACTGACTACTGTGCCATCCCGCCGACCGTGTCTAATGTAAAAGTTAATTCCGGTACCACTGATGTTACTTTAAGAAAGAACGGTTTTGTCAATTTAACTTTTAACACCAAGGCCGATTCCAATCAACTGCCCTTAGTTATGTATGGAGTTGATTGGGGTGATGGCTCTAATACTATGGTCACGGGCGTGGAAATGCGCGATAAGCAGAATCCAGATCAGCCGGAAAGCGTCTATCATCTTTACAGTTATTGGGATTTAAAGGCCAAGCATTCTACCAATCAGGTACCATCGGGCGGCAGCAATACCATTGCTTGCGGCGCGGCCGGCGCGGCAGCCAGGAATTATAATGCTATCGTTAGCGGCTATATCTGCCCGGTCGACGGGGCTTGCTGCGTTATCAAACCGAAAATTCAAATTAAGGATAACTGGGGCTGGTGCAATAAAGGTCAGCTGATTAATACTTGCGGAGTAAATCAATGGGATAGTTTTGCCGGCTGGGTGGTGGTGAAGGAGAAGTAGGAAGCAGGAAGTTCCTTTTTAGTTGTCATTCCCGAAGCCGCAGGCTGTCGGGAATCCAGGAGGGAACAGTAGGAATGTTATGTATAGTAAAACCAAGAAAGCGCACATTTATTATGTTTACACACTGGCCAATAAAAGAAACGGCACATTATATATCGGTGTAACCAATAATTTATTTAATAGAAGTTTCCAGCACAAGTTGAAGCAATGCCCCAACAGTTTCACGGCTAAATACAAAGTTGATAAATTAGTTCATTTTGAAGAATATCAATACATTCAAGACGCTATTTTAAGAGAAAAACAGCTGAAAAAATGGAATCGGCAATGGAAAATAAGATTAATAGAAAAAGATAACCCGACTTGGCGTGATTTGTTTCTGGACATGCTTTAAACGATGATTATACTTCTTACTCCTGGATTCCCGCCTGCGCGGGAATGACAAAGAGAGAAAAATTTATGCCAAAGACTAAAAAGAAAATTAAATTATTAAAGGCTTATTTCGCCAAACAGCCGGACATTGTTATGGCTTTTATTTTCGGTTCCCGCGCTAAAGGCCGGGCGACCGTCGAGTCGGATTTTGACATAGCCGTTTATTTTAAGCCCAAAACTAAGGAGTTGGAATGGGAAGGAACGGCTGATTACGCCAATGAGGATAAAATTTGGCTGGCGGCGGAAAAAATAGCGGGCGGACGCGTTGATTTGGTCGTGCTTAATCGCGCTCCGGCCACGGTCGCCTTCGCGGTTATCCAGGAAGGCGAACCGCTAATAATTAAAGACTATGCTTTATATTTAAGATTTTTTTTGGCGATCAGCTCGGCGGCCGAATATTTTCGGGATTTTACGCGAGATTTTTGGGCGATTAAACAGCGCTCGGCATCGCTTAATGAAATTGACCGCGAACGGCTGATCAGGACGGTTGATTTTTTAGAAGCCGAATTGGCGGATTATTCTAAGTTTACCGGCCTGACGGAAAAAGTTTACGAAGCCGACGCGGCGGCGAGAAGAAATTTGGAGAGATGGGCGGAAAACATAGTAAATTCTTCAATTGACGCGGCTAAAATTATTCTGGCTTCGGAAAAAAAGAAAATTCCGCAAACCTGCCGGGAAATATTAGTTGAGTTGTCGCTGTTAAAGGATTTTAATCCGGCCACGGCTGAAAAATTGGCGCGATTCGCCAAGTTAAGAAATATTCTGGCGCACGAATATCTTGACCTGCGCTTTAATCAGTTAAAAAAATTTGCGGCCGAATCAGAACCATTATATCGCGAGCTGGTTGATTTTATTAAAAGATTTTTGTCTTAAGGCGTAAAAAATAACGAGGATGCTGTATAAGTTAAAAGGTTATTCGGACAAGGTGTTTACAGATAGTATTACTAGACGTATAACGCAAATATCATTCAGTAAAGTTAATAAATTGACAAATTAACCGAAATGATATATATTTAGGATAGTTAATTAACCTAAATATATAGTTTTATGACTATAATAAGAAGGAAAATTCAAGATATAATAGAGAAAAGGTTATTTCAAGGCAAGATAATAATCATTTACGGAGCCAGACAAGTAGGAAAAACCACGCTAGTTAAAGAGCTTATTAAAAAATACGGCGATGAATTAAGCTATTATTCGGGAGACGATTTTGATGTCCGAGATAAACTGGCCGATAAAACATCGGCTCAATTAAACTCTTTTCTTAAAAATAAGAAATTCGTAGTGATTGATGAAGCGCAGAGGATTAAAAATATCGGCTTGAGTTTGAAATTGATGATTGATAATAATCCGCAGATTCAAATTATCGCCACCGGCTCGTCTTCGTTTGAGCTGGCGAATAAAATTGCCGAGCCGCTTACCGGCCGCGTTTATGAATACTATTTGTACCCTTTTTCCCTGGAAGAATTGAAATTATTGTATAATGATTTGGAGATAGAAAGGTTATTGGAGCATTTTATGGTGTATGGCTCTTATCCTGATGTGGCACAAAGCGGAGAGGCGGCTGGCGAAAAGATTAAACTGATCGCCAAAAGTTATTCTTATAAAGACATGTTGTCTTTCCAGCGCCTAAAAAATCCGGAAATTTTAGAGAAGTTATTGCAGGCTCTGGCTTTGCAAATCGGCAATGAAGTTTCTTATAATGAATTGTCCGGATTGGTCGGGATTGATAAAGTGACCGTTGCCAGCTATATCAGGATACTGGAGCAAAATTTTATTATTTTCCGGCTACGGCCGTTTAGCCGCAATTTAAGAAATGAGCTTAAAAAATTGAGAAAAATATATTTTTATGATACGGGTCTAAGAAACGCCTTGATCAATAATTTGAATCCTTTGCATTTAAGGCAGGATGCCGGCGGTTTATGGGAGAATTTTATAATCAGCGAAAGGATAAAATTTAATTCCAGCCGCGGCCTTAACGGTAATATTTATTTTTGGCGGACTAAGCGGGGCGCGGAGATAGATTACCTTGAAGAAACAAACGGGGAATTATCAGCCTTTGAATTCAAATGGAATAAGGGCAAAGCCAAAAGACCGAAAGTTTTTTTAGAGGCTTATCCGGGGAGCGCGTTTGAGACGGTCAGCCGGGAGAATTATCGCGGCTTCGTCATGAATTAATTATCGCGCATAAAAAATCTGGAGCCGCCCCCTCGCGGGAACACCCCAGAGCGTTATCACAATTTAAGCGCAGCCTAGCAAATTTTTATGTCAAGAGCGGGCACAACTAATGATTTTGACAGCGGATTGTTAAACAGAGACGAAGAAAGCCGGACAGGGCTTAAACGAACTGCTTAAGCGGGCCTGGATAAATTTATTGGACAGCTTTGGCCTTACCGGGAATGTCGTTTGGCAGAATTTAGAATAAAATTCAGAGAATTTACTGATGAGAAAGTTTTAGGCATAGCTAAAAGATGTAATTAATTGACAAAAGTTTTAGGTATAAATAATAAAATACCGCTGGCTATCTTTACAAAATTATCCGCCTAAGGTAAAATAGATTGTGTATTATAGACGAAACAATAATATGTAAAAAGTGTTCTATGTATAAAACAATATTATGGATGAAATAAAACAATATTTAGTGGATTTTCAGGGCAGAAAATTTATAACTTTTGCCAGAGAGTTGAAGCTGAAACCGTCTCGGGAGTTTATCTCTTCTATCGTGGGGGCGAGAAGAACCGGCAAAACTTATGTCCTGTTTGATCAGATCAACCGGCTTAAAGACCGCCGTGAAGCGCTTTATGTTGATTTTGATTCCCCGGAATTCATTGATTTTGACGGGCGCCGCCTAAAAGAAATAGTTAATTTGCATTATCAGCTGTATGGTCGGCTGAAATATATATTTTTTGACGAAATACAGGTTTTGCCCAACTGGCAGAGGGGGCTTAAGGAGATTTATGAGGAAAAAAAATATTTTATTTTTATCACCGGCAGCTCTTCTAAATTATTAAGCCGCGAATTGGCCACCGAGCTTCGCGGACGGGCTATAGCTTATAATCTTTTTCCGCTGTCGTTTAAAGAAATAATCCAGCGGGAGAAGCTGATTTTAACGGACGGACGGCTTAATACGGAAAAGAAAAATAAAATTATTTTCTATTTTAACCAGTATGTGGCCAACGGCGGTTATCCGCAAATATTTTTGGAGCCGAGGTTAAAAGATTCAATCGTCAAAGATTATAAAGATTTGGTTTTATTCCGCGATGTAGTGGAGCGGCATGGGTTAAAGAATCTTTATGTGGCCAAAAGGTTTTTTGAATATCTGATTTCATTGTTCACTAAAGAGATCAGCCTTGACAAATTTTACCGATACTTAAAATCCCAGAATATCGCCATCGGCAAGCCAACGCTTTATAATTATTTGGAATATTTTTCCGACTCGTTTTTTTTCCATTTTTTGCCCAGCCAGAAGTCAAGAGATCGGATTAGAAAGGTTTATTTGAATGACGGAGTCTTCGGGGGAGAAGAAAAGGGCCGGCGGCTGGAAAATTTGGCGCTAATAGAATTATTGCGCCGGCAAGAATCAATTTATTATTTTAAAGATAAATTTGAATGCGATTTCGTGGTGCCTAAAAAAGAGGCGCTGCAGATCTGCTGGGAGCTTAACGCGGAGAATAAAGACCGGGAAGTAAGGGGGATTTTGGCCGCCGCCAAATATTATAGGCTAACCAAGGCCAAAATAATCACTTATAATCAAGCCGAGGCGTTTATTAAAAATGGAGTAAGCATCGCGGTTGTTCCTTTTTGGCAGTGGAGCTTGTTCAATAAATTCACCCCGTGAAATAATTTTAAATTTTGTTTGCTAGTGTGTATTAGGTTTATATTTTGTTAAGCCAAAAAGATAAAAAACAATAGGTTGGTTATACTAAAAATTTAAAATTAAGATTTGAGCAACATGGCAAAGGGTTGGTTCAATCCACTGAAGACAGGAGACCGTTGATATTAATATATTATGAAGCATGCCTAAATCAGCAAGATGCAACAAAAAGAGAGAAGTACTTGAAAACACATTACGGTAAAATGTTTTTGAGAAAAAGGCTCAAATTTTATTTCACGGGGTAAACTTATGGCAAATAGCATTGATGAAAGATTAATGGGCAACATTCTCGCGCCGAGAGAGGAAGGCGAGGCGGCCGGGAAACCGACTGCGCCAATGTCGAAGGCATTTTTCACATCATTCAGTCAGTTTAATTGATATTATGATTTCACGATATGTAAAGGGAAAAATTTATGTCTTCATAGACGCGGAAAATATTTTTTATGCTTGATGGCGGATACAGGTGGAAGAATAATCTTGATATTGAACTGGCTTTCGAAATGGTTGACACCAAAGAAAAATACGATACCGCCGTTCTAATGTCCGGAGACAGCGATTTTTCCATGCCCATTGATAGAATTAAAAGCGCGGGTAAACGGATTATTGTTATATCTACCAGGGGCCATATTTCCAAAGAATTGCTTGAACGGGCTAAATATGTTGACTTACGCAAGATTAAGCATGAGATATGCCAAGCAAGTTAATTTTCCGCGTATAAAAAATCTGGAGCTGCCCCCTTGCGGGAACACTCCAGAGTGTTATCACAATTTAAGTGTAGCATAGTAAATTTTTATGTCAAGAGCGGGCACAACTAATGATTTTGACAGCAATCTATTATTGGATAGAGACCAGGAAGGCGAAGCGGCCGGGGAGTTAAGGGAGAAAAAGAGTGCGAAGAATTGGAAAGATCTTTCCTTCCTTGATGCGGGGCAGGGTTTTGATCAATCATTTAGAGAGCAATTAACTGCGGCAAGACGGATTATGGTTACCAGGATGAAACGGGCTTTAGCAAAGAAAACACTGGCGCCGGCTAAGCAGGGATTGAGTTATCTTTTAAAAGCGGCTTGGCTGAATTTAATTGATAGTTTCGGCTTAACCCTGATTTGGATAAATATTCATGTTTTTCTGCGCTGGAGCGTAAGCGATAAGCTATTCTGCGCCTTAGGCGAAGAGTGGCTGCCGAAGCAGGTTACGGCGGCCGGCGGCGACGCGGCTAAAACCGCGGGCAAGGGCTTTGGTTTACTGGAGATTGTCGTTTTGTTAATTTTGGATTTGATAATTTTGTTTGTCATTATTGCAGTTTTGGCGTTGATAGTCATGATTGTTGATTTTATGCAGGCGAGTTGGTATGAAAAAATTTATTTATTCATCGGCGGATTAACTAAATTGGGCTGGTCGGGGATTTCGGCTTTGTATAATCTATTTTAGTTTTAAATAAAAGAATGTTGAATATTTTTAAAAAAGTGCAAAGCAACAGACGAATTTTCAGAATGATGATTTTTGTAATGATTATTGCAGTGTTTTTTGTTAATATAAAATATGTCATGGCGGTCACGACCGGAGGCGTAGATGTTAGTCCTACCTGGGTTAATTGGGGTACTGGAACGGTGGGCGGGGCAGTCGCGCTCGTTCTTGGCATTATATCTTATATAATAACCGCGGTTATCGGCTTTATCTTAACCATGTTGGTAAAAGTTTTAATTCAGGTGGCGCAGTATGGAAATATTATCAATGTGCCAGTAGTTACTATGGGCTGGGTGATTGTTAGAGATTTATGCAACATGTCGTTTATTTTGATTTTACTGATTATCGCTTTTGCCACGATTTTACGGCAGGAAAATTTCAGCGCCAAGAAAATGCTGCCTAAACTGCTCTTAATGGCAATTTTAATAAATTTTTCGCGGACGATTTTCGGCTTATTGATTGATTTTTCTCAAGTGATTATGCTAACTTTCGTTAATGCCTTTGCCGCTGGTGGCGGTTGGTTTATGGATGCTTTTAGGGTTGACAAATGGTTTGCAATAAAATCAACAAGCGGACCTAAGGGTGCGGAGGCAGCCGATCAATGGGCCATCGTTGTGGCCATGATTGCCGGGGTTCTAGCCGCAATTATTACTTTGATAGTCGTGTCCGTAATGCTGGCGGTTTTAGTCGCGAGAATCGTTATGCTGTGGATTTATACGATTTTTTCTCCTTTAATATTTTTGGGTTTTGCTTTTACGCCATTGCAGAAATATACGGGTAAACTTTGGGAGGATTTTACTAAGCAACTAGTCGTTGGCCCGGTCTTGGCTTTTTTTCTTTGGTTGGCTTTGACTGCAGCCGTTCCGAGCGCCAGTTTATTATCAGGAGGATTAACAAAAACAGAGGAAGTTTGCGCTGGCATAGGCGCTTTTTTTTGTGAAGGTAATTTTCAGCAATTTATCATCGTCATCGGCCTGTTAATGGGCGGCTTGATGGTCGCTCAATCTATGGGCGGCGCGGCCGGAAGTATCGCGGGCAAGGGTTTGGATTGGGCGAAGAAGAGTTTGGCGGCGCCAGCTAAGACGGCAGGTGGAATAGCCAAGACATGGGGACCTTGGGCTTCAAGGAAGATGGCTAAAATTTCGCAAAAGGGTGGACTCTGGAGTTTGGCCATGCTCGGCAGTCCAAGAACCTTAAAAGAAGGTTGGGACAGGCGCAAAAAAGAGGACGAGCAAGAAGCCTTTCCAAGAGCTTCGGCGAAATTTCAAGATTTTCTTAACAAAAGGTTCAATCTATTATTAGGCATGGGAGTAGAAGGAAAAGGCAAAATTGGTGAAAAAACCGCTAGAATGAAGCAAAAACTTGAAAGTATTCCATATTTAGGCCCTATTGCCAGAGCCGCTTCGGGCAAGAAAACTTATAATGAAAAAATCGCTTTTGAGTCCGAAGTCGCCTCAAAACAGAACGAGATAGCCAAGGCTAATCTGCCAGAAGTGGGAGCCGCGCAAGCAATGGTTGGCGCTAGAGGAGAGGTAGAAAAACTAGCCTGGACTAGGCAAATTATGGCGCTTAACAGGGGAGATGATGTAGCCAGGGTTTTAGGTAAAATGTTTAAAAAAGAATTACCGGGTCTAATAGGCAGGGGCGGAGCTTATAATGGTCCGGCTTTTAGAGAATTTTTACGGGATGATTTTTTTAAAGAATTTGGCAAGGACAAGGCAAATGAATTTATGGCGCATTTAGCGGAATATTGTGAAGATATTAGCAAGCCGAGGGGCTTTGCGTTGGGAAAAACTGATGCTGAAACCGGAGAAGCTGTGCCTATTAATACCCCGGAAGAAGCATTGGAATTGCAAACCATGAGGATGGGTAGAGGTGACGCTGAAAGGTTAGCTGCCGCTCTTGAAACCGCTCAATTTAGGACGCAAGAGGCGGGCGAGAAATCGACGACAAGTATAGCTACTGGTAAAACTGTTAATTCATCTTTTTCTGAAATGACTGACGAGGGTAAATTGATTTTTAAAGCATTACAGCCGGGGGTGGCCGAACAATATAATAAATCCCGTAAAGTACAGGTTAGGTTTATGAAGGTTGCGGGCATAGAACCAGACTCGGCAACAAAGCAAATTAGCTCGGAATCAATTGATTACGGAAAATTGGCCGAATGCTACAATCTAAACAGCTATTTAACGGAATCGTTGCTTACTAAAGCTAAATTATCAAAAGATGAATTAACAAACGTGCAAACACATCTAAATACAGCATTGACATTAATAGGATCAACTGTTAATGCGGATTTTTCAAAGTCAATTTTTGGTGAATTGAGTGGCAGGGGAGGTAAACCTTAAAAAAGCACAAGAGGCGGAATTAAAGAGGAATGGTCTCAAATGAAGAAAAAAATAAATAATAATCTCACGCCACGGTTTTGAGCCGCGGGCAATTTACGATTTTTTATATGTTTATAATAGATTCTGAAAAAATAATTTTAAGCGAGTTAAAAGATCATGATATATATCTTGCACTTCACGACTTAGTTTTAAGTTTTGATTTGGCCGGTGAAATTGGGGAAGCTCAAGGTTTATATAATAAACTAACCCTGCTTCTTAAAGGCGCCGGATCTGATTTTGACCAAGAACTTTTAGGCAAATATAAGAAGTTATTGGTTTTATTGCAATTCATCAGTTTACCACTCCAAACGGATGAAGTTATTAGTAAATTATTTAAGGAGAATTTACTTATAGCAATTTATCATGGAATTGATGTTAAAGGTAAAATAGAATTGTATATAATGTTTTTTAGTACCAACGATTTTGCGGAACGGTTAAGCAGAATAATTTTAAAATCGTTAAGCGAGAATAGCGAAAGAATCGGCGGTAAATCGCTGGAAATTAAAGGAGAATTAAAACCGCTTGATCCTTTGGTTAAGAATTGGCTAAAAGATTATATTAATTTTTCTGTAAATTATAGAATAAGAGATGATCTCTCACTAAGTATATATATAAATCAGAGTAAGAATATTAAACAATTATCAAAGAAGGAAGTAGAAGTTATTATTGCTATTATTAAAATTTATAATTTTTTACATTTCCCTTCGGCAGAAAAGAGCGAGGTTAAGGCCACTGGGCATGTTCCTACTATAGTTTCTAGTCAGCAGAAGGTAGTAGAAATAGATAAAAGTGGTGATATTTTCAAACCGGCGGTCAAGGCGAATAAAGCTAGAGGAGCTAACGCTAATAAAGCAATGGATGACCTAACCGAACTTCGCGAACTGGCCGCCGGCTACCCGCCCGGCAGTTTAGAGAGGAAAGCGGTGGAGGAGGAGATAGGGAAAGTAAGAAGTAAGAAAAAGGAGAAAGAAAAATGACAAATTTCCAATGGCAAAATAATGAGATTGCCGCGCCGCCCTGATTACAGGGGCGGCTCGCAATGACATATTAAGGAGGGATATGTTAAATATAATACCCGGAGAAAGAACTGAAAATAAAATATTGTTAATGAGGGGCCTGAAAGTTATGCTGGATCGGGATCTGGCTGAGCTTTATGGCGTGGAAACGAAAGTTTTAAATCAGGCCGTCAAAAGGAATAGAAAAAGATTTCCGGATGATTTTATGTTTCAGCTAAGTAAAGCGGAAACAGATGTACTGGTCACAAATTGTGACTCTTCCAGCTTACCCTATGTATTTACCGAGCAAGGCGTGGCCATGCTATCTAGCATTTTAAATAGCGAAAGGGCAATTTTAGTTAATGTCGCGATAATGCGAACCTTTGTAAATATTAGAAAATTCGTTTCCACCTATGAGGGATTGGCCATGAAAATAGCCGAATTGGAAAAAAAGTATGACAAAAAAATTGGCAAAATTTTTGAGACACTGGACAAATTTAATAAGACAGAAGACAAAAATAAGCGAGAAATAGGATTTAGAGGATAAAGTAAGCAATTAGCCGCCGGCTACCCGCCCGGCAGTTTAGAGAGGAAAGCGGTGGAGGAGGAGATAGGGAAAGTAAGAAGTAAGAAAAAGGAGAAAGAGAGAATGACAAATGACAAATTTCCAATGACAAAAAATGATTAGATGAAAAAACTTAATATATTTAAGGAGGGATATGTTAAATATAATTCCCGAAGAAAGAATTGAAAATAAAATATTATTAATGAGAGGCCTGAAAGTTATGCTGGATCGGGATCTGGCCGAGCTTTACGGCGTGGAAACGAGAGCTCTGAATCAAGCGGTTAGTAGGAACAAGAAAAGATTCCCGGCTGATTTTATGTTTCAGTTAACCAGGATGGAAACTGAATCATTGGTATCACAAAATGTGATACCTTTAAGGTCGCAATTCGCGACCTTAAATGAAAAAAATGGCGAAGATAAGAATAAATCTTTAAGATCACAATTTGTGATCTTAAACAAGAAGAGCATGAGAGGTCTTCATGTTAAATTTTTACCTTATGTTTTTACCGAGCAGGGCGTGGCCATGTTATCTTCCGTCCTAAAAAGCGAGAGAGCGATTGAAATGAATATTATAATTATGCGGGCGTTCGTTAAGATAAGGAATTTGATTTATTCTTATAAAGATTTGGCAGAAGAGATGGAAAAAACGAAGAAACAGATCGGCAGAATTTTTAAGATATTGGATGGATTAACCAAAAATAAAAATGATGATAAAGAAAAATTGGAAATAGGCTTTAAAGGGTAAAACAAAGCAATTGGCCGCTAACTACCCGCCCGGCAGTTTAGAGAGGAAGGCGGTGGAGGAAGAAATAAGGAAGATGGAATTAGGAATTAGGAATTAGGAATCAGGAATAAGGCGGAGGAATTAAATATGGAGGGGAAAACAAAAATTAAAATTTATATAGATGACGCCAATGTTTTTTATGCCTAAAAGAAGATGGGCTGGACATT
>LCCP01000012.1 GCA_000997945.1 Parcubacteria group bacterium GW2011_GWC2_42_12
AATTTGCTTAGAATGCATCGGGGCATAAGTCGGGAAAATCGATACAAAATGATTTGCCAAATATTAAGAAACCAAGCACCCAAAAATTAACTTAAACCGAAATTTGGGTATTTTTTCTTAAAATTATTCAATAGGTAAAGACCGAAATAGAGAGTAGTAATATTGAATAATTTTAAGAAAAAATACCCAAATTTCGTCTTAAGCGAAAAAATAAACCCCCACCTAGCATCTTTATACTGATCGACTATATGTAAATTTTATTACACCTTAATCACCACCGGCAAAACCATGGGCCGGCGCTTGGTTTGGCTGAAAAGAAACTGGCCGATGTCATTTCTGATTTTATTCTTGATGTAATCATCGTCCGCTTGCGTGTGCGGATTATGATCCTTAACGATTTTTTTCACTTTCATCCTGGTTTTTTGAATCAATTCTTTGTTTTCTTTCATATAGACGAAGCCGCGCGAAATAATATCCGGATTGCCGATAATGTCGCCGGTTTTTGAATCAATGGTGGCGATAATGACAATCATGCCGTCCTCGGCCATAACGCGCCGATCTCTTAAGACAATATTGGATATATCGCCCACGCCCAAGCCGTCAACCATGACATAGTCGGTTATAACTTTTTCTTTAGTCAACTTGCCTATAACTTGGCCGCCGGTCTTCTGAAACTCAACAATCTGCCCGTTATCCGCCACGAAAATCTTGTCTCTAGGAATGCCGACTTGCTCGGCCAATTCGGCGTGCGCTTGCAGCATATAATGATTGGCTTCAATCGGCATAAAATATTCCGGCTTGATTAACCGCATCATTAATTTTAAGTCTTCCTGCTTGGCATGGCCGCCGGCATGCACATCCATCATCTGATAATTTATTACTTTGGCGCCCTGTCTAACTATTACATCTCTTAAGGTCTGAATAGTCCTTTCATTGCCCGGAATAACCGAAGAGGAAAAAATTACCGTATCGCCCGCCTTTAAATTAACGCTCCGATGTTCGCCGTTAACTACCCGCCTAAGAAAAGCGTTTGATTCTCCTTGCGCGCCGGTGCCGATAATAATAACTTTATTATCCGGCAAACGGTTCAATTCATGGTCTTCAACCAAAATCCGCGGATTAAATTTAAGATAGCCAATTTGATGAGCGATTTCCACATTATCATTCATGCTTCGGCCCTGCAGATTTATCCGACGGCCAAATTTTTCCCCTAAATCAAAGAGTTTCTGAACGCGGCTAAGCTGGGAAGCGAAAGTGCCGATGATTATCCGGCCTTCAAGCTTCTCAAAAATTTTTCCCATTTCATCGCCAATAGAAGATTCGGAAATTTGGTAGCCCGGATGGGTGGCGTCGGTAGAATCGGACATTAAAAGCAAGACTCCTTGGCCGCCGATTTGGGCGATGCGGTTTAGATCGGCTGGCTTATCGTTAACCGGAGAATAGTCTATCTTAAAGTCGCCAGAATGGATAACCGTGCCCACCGGCGTATGAATAATTACAGCGAAACAATCGGGAATGGAATGATTGACTCTCAAAGTTTCAACTCTGAAATTTTTACCTAATTGTAATTTTGAATTTTCGTTTATCTCTTGAACATTCAATTTAGGGCATTTATTGAATTCTTCAACCCTTTTTCTAACTATACCGGCGGTTAATTTGCCCATGAAGATGGGCGGATTGCCTAATTTGCCCATTAAGTGAGGTATGCCGCCAATATGGTCATAATGGCCATGGGTAATAATAACGCCCTTGATCTGGTTGGTTTTATCTTCCAAATAGCTTACATTAGGAATAATATAATCTATGCCCGGCATATCTTCTTCGGGAAACTGCAAGCCCATGTCAACGATAATTATTTCTTTGTCATACTCAAACACGGTCATATTGCGGCCGACTTCTTCCAAGCCGCCTAAGACCATGATTTTTAATTTACTGCCTGAATGAACCGCCGTAGCCGTTTTAACCACCTGCGGTTCATGAAGCTTACTCGCCTCGCTTCCGCTCCGGCGAAACGGACCGGCAAATTCTCCGCCGTGTCTGGCCGAAGCGCCAGATTGCTTTCTGGCTCTTGCTTTGTACTTGGTGATCATAAATTCTTTTTTTCTCCACGGCTAGAAACCGCGGTACGAATTGTTTATTAATTATATTGAGAATTCGAAAATCGAAAATCGAAAATTTTTTGGTGCCGAAGGTGGGATTTGAACCCACATGAGATTGCTCCCGCAGCGCTCTGAACGCTGTGCGTCTACCAGTTTCGCCACTTCGGCCTTCTGTCTCGTAACTCATAGCTTGAAACTCATAACTCAAAATGTAAAATAAAGAGTTGTGGGTTACGAGACTGCCTACCAAACAATTTTTTTGCCTGTCTTCAGATACCATTGGTTGACATCGGCAAAACGGTCGCTCGGGAGAATAATGCTTTTGACGTTAAAGCCCTTGATATTTTTAGACTGAACATAAGTGTAATTAGGGCTGTAAAGAAATATGGCCGGCTCGTCTTCGGCTAAAATCTCTTGAAATTTTTTATATTTTTCCTGCCGCACTTTTATGTCATTAGTCAAACGCCCCTCTTCCAATAATTTATCAACTTCTTTATTGCTATAATCGGCAAGATTCAAACCAGCCGGCCCAATCTGCGAAGAATGCCAAAAAGCGTAAGGATCCGGATCGGCACCGATAATTTCACCATAAAATAACGCGGTAAAATTTCTAGTTTTAATAATGTCGGTCTGAATCTGATGGGCCGGCACCAAATTAACTCTGACTTTCACATTAATCTGACGCCAAAATTCAGCTATCAATCCCGCGGTCCGACTATATTCAAAATTATCAACTGTATTCAATTCAAGAATTAAATAATTATTGTCTTTTGTAAGCCATCGTCCAACGCCCATATCTATCTTAGCTTGAGCCGCTTTTTTTACTATCTCGTCTTTGGCGGTTAAATCTTCTTTAGCTTTATTTATATCCTCAATTTTAATTTCCACAATCTTCCAACCCGCTTCCTTTAACAACTGGCTTGAAGTGGCAACATCGTAATTATATTTTTTAATATTACTATTATAAGCAAAGCTCTCCTCGAGCACCGGAGAATCAATCACTCGGGCATTGCCCGCCATCACCTCGCTGACAATTTTATCCTTATCAATCGCGTAGGCCAGGGCCTGGCGAACTTTTTTATCTAAAAACGCCGGATTGGCTTTAACATTAAAGAATACCGCCGATAATTTAGGCAGATTAAGCAAATGAAAATTTAAAGCGTCTTGCGCTACCACATCGCTTTTTACCTGCTCAGGCAGGTAGCTCAAACCGCTGATTAAATTGTTATTCAAAGCAGAAATTGATTCGGCAATATTACCAAAAAGCTTAAAACTTATGCTGTCAATATGCGCCGCTATGCCATAATAATTGACATTACGAGTTAAATTATATATCTTAATGTTGCCTGATTTATCTTTAACCAAAGATTTAAATTTGAATCTGCCTGAACCGATCGGCTTTAAATTTAATTCTGCCAAGCTAGCCGAAGCCGGTTCAATCTGCTGCCAAGATTCCTGAGGCAAAATGCCAAAAGTTAGCAGGTCTAAAAACGCCGCGTAGGGCTCAGTTAAATTGAATTTGATGGTCTGGTCATCAACCTTGGCAATTTCCACGCCGGTAAAACTGGCGCGCCAAGGAGATTGATAGCGAAGATTTTTAATGGCTTCAAAAGTAAAAATTATATCGTCAACGGTTAAATGGCCGCCGTTATGCCACTCCGCGTCTGATCTAATTTTTATGATATAGCTCTTACCGTCTTGGCTTATTTGATAATTTTCCGCCAAGTCGTTGACCAATTGGGCGGCTCCTCCCCGCTTAAATAATGACGAATAGACTAAGCTGGCAATATCACTATCAACATCCGAGACGACCGAATATAATGGATTAATATATTTTATGGAGCCGATCACGCCTTCAATGTATTCGCCGCCATTAAGCGGTATCACTTCCAAATGGTTTCTGTAAAATCTAGCTGCTAAAAATAAGGAGCTAAAAAAAATAATTATTAGACAGCCGCTAATCATCAATCTTTCGGTCTGACTTAAATACTTCTTAACATATTTAAGCTGCTTAAAACTTGGCCATCTTGATTTGGCTAAAGAAAAAACTAATTTTTTATCCAGCTCGGTTTGCTGCCGGCCGCTCCTAAAAACAGATTTCGCTCTATCGGCAAAACCAACCCAGCCAAAGAAAAAATCTTTTAGCTTATTTAACCATTGAATCATTTTATTGCTTTAAAAATTTATTTAGTAAATTTCCGCTAAAAGAAGCTTAAATAGTCCCCTCCCCGGCAAAGCTAGCCCTTATATAATAATATAACGGCCAATGAGATCGAAAAAAATAAAACAGCTAAAATTATAGTTGCCACAAATAATTTTTTCTCTATGCCCCGCTTAGTGCGAAAAATATTGCCGCCGCCGCCAAAAACGCCGGACAAGCCAACGCCGCGGCTCTGCAAGAGAATCGCCGCCATTAATAGAATCGCTATGGTGATTTGAGCTATTTGCAGATTTCTCATGAAATTATAGAACAATTAAATTATTTCTTTACCTCCCGTTAAATCCCTGCGGAAGGCGAAGCCTATTTAACAGGGTGAAGCTGCTCTAAAATTTTAGCCAAAACAACCTTATTATTAATCGCTAAATCGGCTAAAATTTTTCTATCTAACTCGCTTTTATTTATTTTCAAAAGATGGATAAATTTAGAATAAGATAAACCGTGCTCCTTAGTAAAGGCGCTGATCCTAATCTGCCACAAGCCGCGCCAATCGCGCTTTTTTATCCGGCGATCAAAATAAGCATTGACTCCGGCTTTGATTACGGCTTCACTGGCCCGGCGCATTAAATTCTTCCTGCCCCATTTATAGCCCTTGGCTCTTTTCAGCAGGTTGCGTCTTTTTTTAAGATGAATTTTCGCTCGCTTGACTCTCGGCATAATTATAATGCAAAATGTAAAAATCAAAGTTAAAAATGACAGTTTAAAATGTAAAATAATAAAATTTTAAAATTTTTTAATTTTAAACTTTACATTGTCATTTTTCATTTTGAAATTTAAATTTTTAATTTTTATAGGGCATCAACTGCCGAATTATATTATATTCAGTGTCAGCCATGCCGATATCGCGGCGCTTGCTTCTAGTAGTGACGCCTGATTCGCGAGAATTAAAATGATCCTGACCGCATTTCCTCTTGATGATCTTATCGTTTCTGGTTATTTTAAAACGTTTAACCGTGGCTTTGTGTGTCTTAATTTTCGGCATATTCGGTTGGTTGTATGATATAAAAAACAGGCCTTAATACCTGGTTTTCATAATCTCTAATATTATGATTGATTTATCAATATTATATTAAACCTTCCGCCCTGTTTTGTCAAGCCCTGCTCAATCCCCATGTTTAAGCCGGGCGTTTCTTTAAGCAAACGATAGAATTTCTTCATAATTTCTTCGGCCTTGGCCGGATGCTGGCGTTCTCGGCCTTTTAAGATTAATTCCAGTTTCAACTTATCGCCTCGCTCCAAAAATTTTTTGGCCTGCTCCACTCTAACATCAAAATCGTGCTGGCTGATCCTAACTGACAACCTGATTCCTTTAATTTCCACTTTTTTCTGCTTGACTTTCTGCTTTTGGGCTTCTTTTTCCTTTTTATATTTAAATTGGCCGTAATCAATAATTTTAACCACCGGCGGCTGGACTTTGGGATTGACTTCCACCACATCCAGGCCGGCGTCAATTGCCATGGCCAACGCCTTGCTCGTCGGCACTACGCCGATACTTTGCCCGTTTTCATCAATTAAAAAAACCTCGGGCACGCGGATCTGCTGATTTACTCTAAACCTTTTTTCTTCAAAATCAGGCCTGGGCCTATGATAGACTCGTCTCATTAATAATAGTTAAATTTAATTATACTAATATTTTAGATTAAAATTGGCGGAATGTCAATAAAAAACCCTAAAACCTTGACAATCTAAAACTATATGATAATATACAATTACAATTTAAAGAGACTGTGGTCGAATGCTCTTTCGAGTATAAATTTTCATAATTTCGAGGAAATTTTTTACAAAATTTTTAAGGCAATATATTATATCGGCGAAAAAATTTTGTAAAAAATTTACCGAAATTTGTAAATTTAGATCGAATATGGCATTCGACCACAGTCTCTAAAAGGCGTTGATGGAGTTGACACTCCGGAGTCGCGGGCAGAAAACTCCGTTGAAACGGAGCTAGTAGATCCTCGTCGGGAATTCCCGTTATAGAATAACAGTGTATCCGGCTATACGGAGCACTGATAAAGTTTAGTTAGGCGACTAACTAAAAAAATAGAGTGGCACCACGAGAAATCTCGTCTCTATCTATCCAAAATAAATTAATGGCTAGAGGCGAGGTTTTTTGTTATTTAAAAAAATTACATGGTTGATTGGCAGTTAGCTCGAATATGTAATTTTTGAAGTGAGGGCTAACCGATCGGCCGACCTTTTCTCTGTTTACATCCGTAGCGAGAAAATTACATATTCGAGCTAACTGCTTTAACAAATTTATTAAATACATAAATTCTAAAAATATGATTAGAAAAATCGCCGCCACCATGGTTTCCCAGCATCCTGACCACGCCGGCAAACCCTACTGGCATGACCAGGAATTTATCCATACCCAATATGAAGCCCATGAATGCTTCCTATCTTTCTCCGAACTGGGCGCGTCCGAATATAAATGGGACTGGGAAGGAAAATTCGTTGATGAATCAATCATTGAAAGATTATTCAGCGAGCATTTTGATTATTTTAAAAAATTTCCTTTAGGCCGGGAAAAATTTCTAACCTTCCGCCTGCCTAATCCGAAAGTGGAAACCGAATTCCGCCTCGGCCGGGCCTTTATGGGAATTTTAGGCGCGGCCGGTTTGGCCAAAGAAATCGGCGCCCATACTCCGCCCTTGTTTGAAGTAATCCTACCCATGACCGAATCGGCCGAGGAAATGATTGCTATCCAAGAAGCTTTTAAAGAAATGACTTCGCTAAAACATCGGCTATATAACTTTGAAAATGGCGATCTAAAACACATTGAAATCATCCCACTGTTTGAGCAGGTTGATGTAATTATTTCTTCAGTCCACATTTTAGAAAAATATCTTCATCTTCATCAAGCGCAATTTAGCTTCATGCCAAACTATATCCGACCCTATTTAGCTAGGTCAGATCCGGCTCTAAATTCCGGTTTAGTGCCGACGGTTCTGGCCATAAAAATCGCCCTGTCGCGCTACGCGGAGTTTACTAAAAAAACCGACGTTCTACTTTACCCGATCATCGGCTCGGCTTCTTTGCCTTTCCGCGGTGGACTGACGCCCGAAACCGTTACTAATTTCTGTTTGGAATATCGAGGCATTAAAACCGCGCTGCTACAGAGTTCGTTTCGCTATGATTTTGAGAAAACCAAAGTTTTAGAAGCCATAGAAAAAATAGAAAAAATTCTGCCCGCCGGCCAAGCTGCCTCCATTCCACAGTCAGAAGAAAAAAAATTGATAGAATTCATCCCGACTTTTGAAAAATTCTACCGACAAACTATTGAGCAGATTGCGCCGCTCATAAACCAGATAGCCGGAGAATTGCCTAAACGACGGGAACGGGTTCAGCATATCGGTTTATTCGGTTATTCGCGCAGCGTGGGCGCCGTAAAGCTCCCTCGAGCCATCGGCTTCACCGGCGCCCTTTATTCTTTAGGCATTCCGCCGGAAATCATCGGCACCGGCCGAGGCATAAAATACGCCAGAGATATGGAACAAGGGACATTATTGGAAAAATATTATATTGGCTTAAAAAGAGAATTAAAACGCGCCGGCGGATTTCTCTATAAAGAAGGACTAGAGAATTTGGCACGGCAATCAGAAGTCTGGCAGGGTGTCTTAGTAGATGTAAGACAAATTGAAAATTTTCTGGGCGAAGAGCTTGGTCCGGCAACGCCGGAAGAAATAGAACACGCCAAATTTGTTAAAGAACTGCATAAAAAACTGGCGACCGGACAATCGTTCGCTGAACTTCTGCCGGCTTTAGCCGTCTTAAGAAAAAGTTTGGGGTAATCTAAATATCTAAACTGTGCTCAAATACAAAACAACCACTCTCATACGGGGATAGCTGTTTTGTTGACATAATACTTAAACGATGATAAAACGATAGAGGAAATTGAGATTGCCTTAGATTTCTCTGTAATGAAGCTGACTAACCGCCCCGAAAGCGAATTAGCCCGTACCCGTCCGGTCAGAAACCGGATTCGGGTGGAACCGGCTCCCATTGTAAATTCCGGCAAACGAAAGGTTAGTTAAACATCATGTTCATTCAAACAAAAATCAGGGGTCTTCCCCTCCACGCGCTCGCCCAATCCGGGCTGTTTCCGCAAATCAACCTCCTCGCCCAGTTGTGGAAAGAAAGCGGCTGCGGAAAGAATAACCAGGGGAATTATAACAACCCCATTAAACAAGCCGAGCCAAAAATTTGGTTGGCGATCGTTATTTGGTTGAGTTGGATGGGCGGAATCTTCATCTTCTTCGTCGGACAGGGACAGGAAGACGCCTCAAAAGCTGGGCTGTTCCTCTTTTGGCTCGGCTGGTTCTTCTTCTTAATAGACGCCCTGATCCAGCCATGGAATTTCGCTAGCTCTGTCCGCCGGTTGGATGAGTGCCTGAAGCAACAAGATTCTAAAGGCATAGCAATATTGCCTCATACTACCACAGAACTCGACGCCTTTCTGCGTAATTATATGGAAAGCTGGGCGTGGTCTGTTCTTTTCTACGAGGATAAATTTGGACGCGACTCTGACGAGGCGGAAAGATGGCGCGCGCGCCGACGAAATCTACGCGCCATCGCCGAGGAGTTTGGTTTTGATCTCGGCAAAGACGACTTATACTACGAGAAGGCCACAACACGGTTTGTCCGAGAGAAAGCGGAAAAAGCAGCTCTCGGCTAAGCCGGCGCCAACAGGCACATGATCAACCCGGCTCGTTCGCACCCCTCGCGGACGAGCCAATTTTTTTATTAAACAAAAACAGCCGTTGTGGGCTGCTTTTATTCTTGGAGCGGGTAACGGGAATCGAAGGGCTCCAGGCAATATCTGAAAAAGTAATAATATTAGGATAACCCTGCGAAAGTTAGAAAAAATATCGTTCTCAATTACGATCATGTACTATTAGATTCTGTTAACTTTCATCACTTCTTTGTCACAATAGTATCACAATTCTGTGCCGCTAAGCAATATAGGGGAAGTGGTGAAGGTCTAAGAGATATTGCATAATCCTGGGATGTACACACAACTGTTAATCTTAAATAGTTATTAGATACCGCGAGGGCTAATTTTTTATGTTATAATTGAACCAGAATATACATTAATTTATATCTCTTAATTAAAAACTTATGTACAAACAAGGCATTGAAGTCAAAAGAGAGACTAATTTAGGGATTGTCTTAGAAACGCCTTTCTGGTTTTCGATGATAGAAAAACTCTATCCAAATTGCCAAAGAATTTTTTATTCTCACAGCCAAGACGAGGTATTACACATAAAAACAGCTGATAACTCAGACATTGCTTTCGTTGCAGATCGAGGCTCAAGCATGTCCGCTACTATAACCGAAAGGTTACACATTTATGGAGCCAAGGCTATTGCAAGAGTTGGAACATGCGGATCATTATCTAAAGACGTAACACTTTGGCGTCCTATTATTACGACGGCTTGCTACAGTGACGAAGGCACATCCAAGCATTATCTTCCCTCGGGTTTTCCAATAATTTCAGATGTTTTTTTAAACTCTCTGCTGATGGAGGCCTTAAAAAAGAGTCAAATAAGATATCAAACTGGCATAACCATAACTACTGACGGGAGATGGAGAGAGGATGTTGATCTCTTAAAAAAATTAAACCAGCTTGGTGCCATATCGATCGAAATGGATACGGCAGCAATTTTATCAGTTTGCCAATTTAGGAAAATACCAGCATCTGCAATTAACATCCCTGTAGATTCGCCAGCTGACGAAGACAATAGTAATAATCTTAAGGGCATTCCGAGTGAAAAAAATCATAGAAAAAAACTAGAAAGAGCCTTCAGTTTAATTATGCCTGTTGTTATTGATACTTTGACCAACTATTATTTAAATTATTTAAAAAAATAAACTGGCTTAATATATGTCCGATAGGTTTGAAGAAATTAGAAAAAAAATTGAAAAATCTAATGTCTACGAAACTAAAAATGGCTATAAATATTTTGTTTATCCGTTTAAAGGTCTAACGCCAATTGATCCGAAAGAACTTAATTATTTAGCGAAAGTTATCGCGAAAAAAATTAGTAAGGATATTGATTTTATTTTTACCTTTGAAACAGACGGCATATTCATAGCTTCTCTGGTTTCTTTTTTACTAAATAAACCTTTGCTTTGCGCTAAAAAATTTCATTACAATTTAGTAAACCCGATTAAATTAACTCAAAAAACTGGTTATTATAAAAGGGATTTATTTTTTTCTTTAAATGGATGCGATAGTCGCAAGGTGGCTATTATTGACTGCATCCATTCTACCGGCGGAAGCATAAAAGGAGCTCTTGAGGTTTTTAAAAAGCTAAAAATAGAAGTGGCGGGCATATATGTTATAATTAATAAAATAAATTATAATGATAAATCTTTTTTAAAGAAAATAAAAAATAAATTTTTTGCTATTTACGATGTAAAAATAATAAACGACAAAGCAAGCGCTTATCGATCAAAATTTTTTTAGCTATGCGCAAGCTATTGACAAAACCATAAAATTTATTTATTATATAATATTAGCTAAAAAATATAATAAAAATCACTAGAATAAGCCATTAATACAAATTTCTAGTCATAAAAACAATTTTTGGCTGACAATTTCTAATTTATCTTCAATCCTAAATTACAAGCTGTTAGTCAAAAACGATCTTTACAAATCGTGAAAAAACAAGGAGTAAAAATCAATCTCAAAAAACGAAAGGAATATACGGCTATGAAAAAAGAAATCATGTCGCCAGATCGCCTGGTAGCTTCGCTGGCCATCACCGACCTGTCAGACCGCAAGAATGGTGTCCACGCAGTCAATCTAGTTGTGGGCAAAGTTCAGCTGGCTTTAAAAGCCGCCTACTCCAGCGCCTCCGTTGAGGAGGTGCGAACTAATCCCGAAGTCTCCGTGGAAGACAATTACGACAATCTGCTCTTCCCGACCGACAACGCAGGGCGTTCGTCGCGCTACACCCGGTACGTAAATGCCAATACGGTCTTACGAACCCACACCTCGGCTGCGATTCCCGCTTGGCTGAAACAAGCCGCGCAAGACATAATTGACGACGCTATCGTCGTTTTGCCGGGAATGTGCTATCGGCGAGATGTGGTTGACAAAACCCACTGCGGAGAGCCGCACCAGATGGATGTCTGGAGAATCAAGCGCGGGAAGCCACGTTTCAACCGTAGCGACCTAATTCGCCTGGTTGAGACGATCCTCAACGGAGTTATTCCCGGCTACAAGTACCGCGCCAATAAGGTACAACATCCATACACAATCAACGGCCTTGAAGTTGAGGCTCTGGTGAATGGCGTCTGGCTCGAGGTTCTTGAATGCGGTGAGGTTCACCCCACAATTCTCGAAAACGCGGGGCTTGACCCCGATAGCTATTCCGGGCTGGCTCTCGGCATGGGGCTTGACCGACTAGTCATGATCATCAAAGCGATCGACGACATCCGAGTATTGCGTTCTAGCGATCCTCGAATACAGCGACAGCTAGTAAATCTTGACAAGTTCGTCGCAGTTTCAGATCAACCGCAAACCAGACGGGTGCTCTCATATTCCGCCTCCATGGACAAAACCGAGGAGGATGTCTGCGAGGAAATCCGCGATGAGCTTGGTTTAAACGCCGTCTATCTGGAGGAAATCAAGTATGCTGAAATTACCTACGAGGGATTACCTGATAAAGCCAGAGGAAACCTTGGCATCCGCCCAGACCAAAAGAATGTCGTGGCCACTCTAACCTTCCGTTCGCTAGCTGGGTCCCTGCCTAGGGCACAAGTTAACGAATGGATGCGGCAACTCTACCCCAAGTTAAATGAGGGGGAACGAGGCTATATGTAACCGCTTTGCGTCAAACGCAACCTAAATCACAAACAAGGGCTATGGACAAATGTCTGTAGCCCCCTTTTTTTAATAAAAAAACCGCAGTAGTTGATACCACTGCGGACTAGTTTCACAAACTAACCAAAAGAAAGTAATTTTCTGCTATTTTCAAAAAACACTTTCTTTTTAACCGGTTCTCGTTGAGATTCCGGCAACCTCTGAACTGCTTGCTTGATCGCCAGCAATGTTTGCCAATGCGCATGGATTGAATCGCGTGCCAAATGTTTATAGGCCGCATATTCTTCCGGCGGAATCCAATGGTATGGATATTCGGACATTAGTCTAAAGCCAAGCGCCGGGTGCTCATACATCTTGACTCGAAGAAGATCGAGCGGTTCGTCAGATCCGTACAAGATCCTTTCCTCGCCAAAATAGTTAAAGGCAAGACTTAAGGCTTGGCTGGAAAAAACCATGGCGGTGTCAACGTAGAGGTTTTGATGCTTAGCAAAAGACTTATATGCCAGTTCAAGATTTCCCAAAGATTCCATATAGCCGCCAAGATGAGCCAAGATCACCTGGAGATTGGGGAAATCATGGACCAGCCGTTCTACCTGATCTAGACAACAGGATGCGGCTCCTCCCGGCAAATGGAGAATTATCGGCAAGACCCGGGCTTGAGCCACTTCAAGAACCAGTTTCGGGAAAAACTGATAAATCTCTCGCGCCGGTGGAACGAAAAAGTAATAGTACATCTTGAGGGCGACTACCCTCGGGTGTGACAACAGTTTAACTGTATAATCGATGTCTGTTGGTATACCGCAGAGAGCAATCCTGTCCGTAGACGGGCATTCTTTTACGAGGTACTCATTAAGACCCCGATGGTTCACTCCTTGAAATGGCCAGGGAAACCTGAGCATTGCCAACCTCTTGCCCGGATAAAACAAGTCTTTTATTCCACAGGACTTCTTCAAGTCAAAGCCCAGAAAGGAACAAAATGGCCTGTTATATACCGGCCGAATCAGCTCATTAATCTCCTGGGGGTGGCCGACATGGACATGACAATCTATGATGTCATCTGGCAACCACTCTGCAAACATGCTTCTCAGGGCTTTCTCCTGCTCGTTGAACTCTAACGCAAACTTCAGATACTCTCCGGATCTATCTATCTTCATGATGACTCTCCTTTTGTTAAGGTGCGAATTTGTTTCTGCTTTCAATATTTTACAAAACTTTTTCCATAATAACCGAATGGGTGCTACCTTTTGCTATGCTATAGCCGAGCTTACAATAAAATAATTTTGCTGAATTTTTTTTAAAAACTTGCAATTGAATTTTTCTGGTCCCAGCCTTTTTCTCGCCTATTTCAATTAGGGCAATCATGTTTTTCCCAATTCCTTTCCCCTGAAAAAAATCAATAATTTGTATATTATTTAAATAGGCCGTTGAGCCCTTCCGCGTAACTTCAAAAAAACCTATTTTTCTCTTATTATAATTTATAATTTTTATGTTTTCTTTTTTAAAATTAGTCTTGAACTTCCGCGAATCCCATTTACCCCAGTATTTTTTAACATACTCCTCCATATTGCGCTTGCTTAATCTATGGACAAACTGATAGTCGGCCATAGCGCAATTTCTTATTCTTATATTTTCCATTGAAATATATTTTTTCATTTTTAATTTTTAGCTAAATATTTCCAGCAATATGGGTCATGATCAAATAAATTATTTTTTAACTCTAACGCCCGCGCTCTACACCCCCCGCAGATAAACCGATCACTACAGGTTTTGCATCTTCCGTCATACTCCCTCTGTATCAATCTTTTAACTTCGGGGATGCTATATCTATTATTCCAAATATCAATCAATGAGTTTTTAAAAATATTGCCGAGAATTATACTTGGCAAAAATGTGCAAATTCCAATATCGCCGTCGGCATGAATATGAATCATATTTATTCCTGCCGTACAACCGGTTATAACTTTGCCAGAATAAATATCCCCGTATTTTTTCAATTTATCAACCGACTCTTGGTCAACAAGGTGGTAGAGAGGATCCTGGCAATTCAGCACAATTTTTCGATTTTTTCTTTCACCATTTATTTGTTCCAAAAACTTTTTATATTCATCAGGAGTTAAACGGAACACCGAATTGTTTGATACGGCTCGGCCGGAAAATAATGCCGCTCTGGCTAAAAAAGTATCCACACCAAGACCTTCTAGTAAATCAAGCGTATTTTTTAATTCATTAAGATTAATCTTTGTTACGGTAAATTCTACATGAACTTTGATGCCCCGTTCTTTTAAAATTTTTATGGCCTTAATTGCTTTTTTAAAAGCACCGCTCTTATTCCTAATTTTGTCGTTAACGGCTGGACCAGAACCATCAAGCCCTACTCCATAAGAAAACAATCCGGCTTTTTTTAGTTTATCCGCCAATAATTCAGTTAACAGTTGAGCGTTACTTTGAATCCTGGTCTTAATTTTCTTGGAGTTGGCGTAAGTAACAATGTCAACAATATCTTTTCTTAATAACGGCTCGCCTCCAGTTAAGGCCAGCGTTGGACAGCCGATCTCACTAAGTTGGTCAATAAGCTTTTCCGCGTCTTTGCCGGCTATATTTCTTTTATCCTTTTTAGCGGGCGAGGCATCGGCTCGACAATGAATACACGTCAGGTTACATTGTTGCGTAACCTCCCATAAGGCATAGTGGACTTGTCCTTTCGTTTGAATTGTCATATTCTATTAAAAAAACAAAACAGGCAAATAATGCTGTTTTGTTTTGCCTTTAAATTTCTATTTTGCTGATTAATCAAAACAGCAAGAACTCTCCCGAATAACCGTCTGTTCTTGCTTGTCAGCCTCCTTCGTTTCTCCCATCCATTCAGCCTGGACTGTTTTTATTGATGTTTTGTTTTCCATAAGGCATTATTTAATGATTTAATTATAACTCTATAATACCGCAACATATAATAAGGTGTCAATGTCGACATCGCCTCAAGCGCAGATACTGTAAAAAGCGGATTTAACTTTCATCACTTCTTTGTCACAATAGTATCACAATTCTGTGCCGCTAAGCAATATCGGGGAAGTGGTGAAGGTTTGAAAACAATTACTTAATCTCATTTATTTCGTTGCTACGCGGATTATGTGCTAACCAAATTTTATTTCAATAAATCATCAAGTTCGCACGAAAGCAAGACTGATTTATTAAGCACAATCTGCTCTTTCTGATTTAAATTATCAGCCGTCATGCGGATAACTTTGGTAACGATGCTATCGCCCAACATAATATGATTTGTTTTTTTAAGATAGTTCTCGGTTTTCTGATAAAAAAGCGTGGCATATCGTTTTAATTTTTTTTGTGTGGCCGGCGCCATTCGGCTAAGATTGTCTGCTAACTCCACCATGTCGCTTATTTTATTATCAATATTTATTGGTAAATCAAAGTCCTGAAATTCAATCCAATAATCGCTTATAATATAAATAACCCTTACTGTTCCGCCATCTTCTGCTTTATATCTATAAATAAAAGAAAAATTATCCGAGTGAAAATTCTGATGAATAGTCACGGGTCGTTCAAGCTCTTTAACAGTGCGAATTTTATATTCATCCAACAACCGCAAATAACTTTCTCGCCAATTTTTAAGCCAGTTTACGATATATGTATGATCCATAAAAAGCGGAGTCAAATCCTGTTTCAGATTGATATTATTTACTTTGTTCATCTGAAGCGTCAGCTTATCAAACAGCGCGCACGGATCTTTTACGTCGACTTCCTTAGCGATTAGATAGTCAAAGTCAGGCACGACTTTTTTGCCCATATACCAAAGCAGGTCGTAAATGTCCCGTCCTTTTTCTTCATAAACCGCATCTCCGACACCGCGAGTGCCGCGCAAGAAAATAGCGGCCAGCTTACTCGCCATCAGCGCACCCATATTGTAGGTCAAAATAACAAAAGAAAGCTGGTCGCGATTTATCGGCCGGCGCTCGGTTACGGTTTTGGGGGCAACAAAATGATTCAGATCAATTTTTACATGTACCTGATTTGAAGGCTGGCCGAGGCTTAATTCTTTGCCGACGTGAAATTTTAGAAGCAGCCCTCTGCCGGTAGTTATTTTTATTGTAAGAAAATCAGCGCCGGCGCCAAAGGTATCAACAAAATAACCATTAACCTCTTCTTTTAATTCTTCTAAGAATTTTTCTGTTATGGCGTGAACAACTTCAAAATCCAAATCAACCGACATGCGGTCAAGGCCGTGAATTATGCGAAGCGCGGAACCGCCGTACATAATCCATTTATTATATTCCGGATGATGATAAATAAAATTGAGAACATAAAACTGCAGCTCTTCTTTTAGAGCATTGCGACGAGTTTCGGCATCAATCCCTCCGTAGGCGGAAAGATTATCAAGCTTTCTTTTTAAAATTGTAGATATCTGTTCGCTCATATGAATTTTTTAATCATTGAATAAAATTTTTCCTGTTCCGTTTTATCCATTTCATCAATATCTATCCGCAATTCTTCTATTAATCCCTTAATCGTTTCCATCTTAACGCCTCCCCCCTTCGCCAAGGCTTCGGCGGGCAGGCGAAACTGGCGAGTTCTGAAATACAGTAAGTCAAACAATGCTTTTGCTGGTGAAGCGATATAAAAATTAAACCCGCCTGCCGGCGAGACAGGTTTTCCTTTGGCTAAAGAAAAATCTGAAAATAAGTCTTTTTTAATTGACTGATAAGCAAAGTTGCCGGCTTTTGTCTGGTAGTCCCTGGTAACCTTGGGAGTTACCGAAGTTATGGAATGGATTGCTTCAGTGGCAAGATTGTAATACTGGAGAGCGGCCCAGGAGCTCACATATGATGGGGTGCGAATAATGTTCGCGAGATAAAACGAGTATGAAATATCCGCTCTATTTTTTTCAAAAAAATCTGCGGATATATATAACCCATTTTTAAGCTGTAGGATTTCTTTATATTTCAAAAATCGGCTGATATAAGTATCAACCGTAGTGTCTTTGAGCCCCAGCTGTTTACCAAGCTGGTAGACAGTGTTTTTATTAAAATGGGGCAATAATTTTAGCTGTTCTAAGAGATTTTTCTTGCTTTTCATAAATATGACATTAGTGTATCATATATGAAAAGCAATGTCAAATAGAATAAATGTAAAACCCGAAACAGGTTTTTGCCCATAGATACACAAAAAGCCGATACCTAAGTATCGACTTTGTGTCTTCTATTCGTGGAGTATATTTATGATTTCGCTCGAACCTACTTTATCAAAAATTTCTGAAAAAATCCACTTGCTCCGCCCCGCCGCCGATGACGGCGGCCTACCTCGCAGAAAAATTGCCTTTACATTTTTTGATTTTTTTTTTTCTAAAAGGAAAAGAAAATTTTTCTGCTTCGGCTTCCGCGCCTAAAGCGCGGGGCGGCGGACTTTTTGGACGGCTCGCGGGCAAAAAATTTCCTCCCCTTGAACCCCTCCATTTTTTGCCCGCTCGCTCAAAACGGATTGGCGCAAGTTTATTTCACCCAACCCAATATGTCCTTAAATTTTTTATTCAATGTTGAATAAATATTTCGAATGATTTCTCTGTGCAACTTTACGTCACTACTTCCAGCAGGATCTTTAATACCCCTGTGATTCATAGTCAGTTCTGAAAAACGATGAATTTTTTCTGTGTAATTCGGAAATTGATTCATTAGAGA
>LCCP01000013.1 GCA_000997945.1 Parcubacteria group bacterium GW2011_GWC2_42_12
CTGCCGGAAGATTTAGAGCGCACCGATCAGCCGGTTTCCGAGGCCTTAGCTAAAATGTTTAAATTGTAATTAGCGGTGATTACCAGATTATTCGGCACAGGATAATATCCTGTGCCGTATTAATATAAAAGCTGTATTTGGAATAAGCGTTCGTCGTTCCCGCCTGCGTTGATACTTCGGCGGACAAGTTACATGGAATAGTCATTTTGACACTAGACTTGTCCCGCGAAGCATGAACATTATTTGGCACTCGTCGTTCAACGGATAGGACGCAAGATTGCGGATCTTGTAATCGAGGTTCGATTCCTCGCGAGTGCACCAGACAGGAAAAGTCAAAGAGTTTTGGTTCGCCTCGCCTCGCTCGGCGACTAATTGGTATTCAATTTTGGGGGTAAAAACGAATTCACGATTTCGCAAAATATGGTTCGAGCCGATGTTTTTCAGAAATGTTGTCATTGCAGTCGGATTGGACACACACAATAATAGTCATATTTCTACAATTTGCCGCACTCTACACACCATTTCTGCAGAAAATCTTACACACCACACCGCTCTCGCTTTCGGAATGGCTTATAATTATTCCAATGGCCGGGTCAATTATTCTAGTCGAGGAGATACGCAAATTCTTTTACCGAAGAAGGTTGATTTAAAATGTTCATGAAATCACTCAAAACCATTAAAGAATATATCCATAATAGACCGAGAATTAAAAAGGCGGTTTGATAAATTTAAATTTTGGAAGAAAAAATAATTATTATGACTCTCACCTACATTTTATTTTTTGTCGGTTTCGGCGCCCTGATTAAGGGCGCGGATTTGCTGGTTGACGGCGCTTCTTCTATGGCGAGACGGTTCGGCGTCTCCGCGCTCGTGATCGGGTTAACAATCGTTGCCTTTGGCACTTCAACCCCGGAATTGATTGTTAATATTCTTGCCAGCATCAAAGGAAATACGGACATTGCGATTGGTAACATTTTGGGAAGCAACATCGCTAACATTTTGCTTATTTTAGGAATTTCTGCCGTGATCTATCCCTTGGTGGTCAAAAAAGGAACAGTGTGGAAAGAAATTCCCTTAGCTCTTTTAGCGGTGATTGTACTCGCGTTCATGGCCAACGACGCCTTGATTGATAGTGGCTCATTTTCAGCGCTCACGCGCATTGATGGCCTTATCTTAATTTCTTTCTTCGCTATTTTTCTTTATTATGTTTTTGGCATCAGCAAAGTCGAACCTGCTGATACGGTTGAAACAATGCCGCATATACATTCATTGCCGCGATCATGTCTTATGATTAGCGGCGGTTTTATGGGATTAGTTATCGGCGGCAAGTGGATTGTGGATGGCGCGGTGGCTTTCGCAACCGGCTTAGGGGTTAGCGAAGCCTTGATTGGTTTGACTGTTGTCGCTGTGGGCACCTCTCTCCCGGAACTCGCGACCTCGGCAGTGGCCGCCTGCAAAAAAGATGTTGATATTGCCGTGGGGAATATTATCGGTTCAAATATTTTTAATATTTTCTGGATTTTAGGAGTGAGCGCGGTAATACGGCCATTGCCTTTTTCGCCAATGTTCACAAGTGATATTTTCATGACTGTTCTTGCCACCTTGCTTTTATTCGTCTTCCTGTTTATCGGTAAGCGGCATATTCTTGAGCGGTGGCAAGGGATTTGTTTTATCGCTCTCTATGTCGGTTATGTCGCGTATTTAATAATTCGCGCGTAAATATAATAAGTTTGATTCCAGAATCTAACGTAACATATTTGGCGCGAACCGCCAAAAATCAGATTTATCACTGTTATTGCCTTTATTTTCTTGGCTTTTGTTTTGCCCCTAGCGGTTGATTATTAAAAATAAGGATAAAAGTTGTATAGGAAACCGTCGGCGCGACTTTTTGGCCTAGCGAAGAAATTATGCTATAATTGACGAATACTATGACCACTATTCCAAAGTATCTTGCAAGAATTTTTTTTATTGGAATTTTTGCCGTCTTTTTCCTTTTTTCAAATATTGTCGGCTTGGTTACTGATTGGTGGTGGTTTTCCGAAGTTGGCCACACGCAAATCTTTATTAAATCTCTGATCGCTAAAATAGCGTTATTTTCGTCAGCGGGAATTTTTGCCGCGATTTTTTTGCTCGCCAACTTCTCTTTGGCGATCCGCTCTAAAATTTCTTGGACGGCAGTTTTACCGACGGCCTTAATCGGCCAGCCGGTGAATGTGGACAGCCGCGTTGTTAAAAAATTAGCCGTTGCGTTGAGCGTGGTAATCGCGATTTTTTTCGGACTTGTGACAGCGGCCAATTGGCAGGAGGTCTTAAAATTTATTTCAGGCGCGCCATTTAACATAGTTGATCCTATTTTCGGTAAAGATATCGGCTTTTATCTATTTACCCTGCCTGTTTTTCAGACGGGATTGGGGTTGATAAAATTTCTCGTTCTATTATCGCTGGTCGGCTCCGCAATTATATATTTTTTGCGAGGCAATCTTCATATCGCCAGCCCGCGATTACTCAAGCAAATACAAATAGACCGCGCGGCGCGAGTTCATCTTGGTATCCTGCTCGCTATTTTTCTTTCAACCATTGCCGCCGGGGTCTATCTTTCCCGCTTCGCGCTCTTGACGAGCCAGAGCGGTTTAGTGTTTGGCGCGACTTACACAGACGCCACCGTAAGAATATTCATGCTTTGGACTTCAATGGCTACGGCGGCGCTCGCGGCAGTTTCGGCTGCCTTTTGGGCAGGGAAAGGAAAGTTAGCGCCGCTTATCGGAGCAGTTTTTTTGTATATTGTCGTGGGATTCGCCGGAGCGATGATTCCCTCCTTTGTCCAAAAACTAGTGGTTGCCCCTAATGAACTTGTAAAAGAAACACCGTTTATTAAGTATAATATCGCCGCTACCAGGCAGGGGTTTGCGCTTGATAAAATTGAGGAACGGGAAATCTCCGGAGATAAGCCACTCACCGCGCCTGATATCGCGAACAATAATCTCACGGTCAAAAATGTACGGCTGTGGGATAGGAAACCTCTTTTATCAACTTTTTCCCAGGTACAAGAAATCAGAACCTATTACGAGTTTGCTGAAGTTGATAATGATCGCTATATTATAGACGGAGAAATTCGCCAGATTATGCTTTCTCCCAGGGAGTTGTCTTCGGCAAGTTTGCCAAACAGAAATTGGATCAATGAACGATTAACCTTCACGCACGGATATGGTGTAGCGGCTGGACCGGTAAATCAAGTTACCCCGGAAGGACTGCCGGTTTTGTTTGTGAAAGATTTGCCACCAAAGACAGAAGTAAAAGAGCTTGAAATTTCGCGCCCGGAAATTTATTTCGGCGAACTGGCAAACGATTATGTCATCACCAAAACAAAATCCCGTGAGTTTGACTACCCTAAGGGCGAAGAAAATGTCTACGCGACATACGAGGGTACGGGCGGGGTGGAGATAAACTCGTTTTTAAGGCGCGTATTTTACGCGGTGAAATTTCAGTCGCTAAAACTGCTTTTGTCTAATGACATAACCAGAGAGAGCCGCATTCTGTACTATCGCGCTATCGCTGAAAGGGTCGCCAAGATCGCGCCGTTTTTGACCTTTGACCAAGACCCCTATATTGTCATTGCCGACGGCAAGATATATTGGATTGCCGACGCGTATACCACGAGCGACCGTTATCCTTACTCGGAACCTCTACGGTTAAACGGCGGAAATATAAACTATATCAGAAACTCGGTCAAGGTAGTGGTTGATGCGTATAGTGGCGCGGTTGTCTTCTATCAGGCGGATACAGAGGATCCCATCATAAAAACATACGTCAAGATTTTCCCCGGAACATTCCGGCCGATATCGGAAATCCCAGAGAGTCTGGTTTCTCATTTGCGCTATCCTGAAGATATCTTTACCCTACAGACCGCCGCGTATTCGGTCTACCATATGGATGATCCGCAGATTTTTTACAACAAAGAAGACCAATGGGAGATTCCGGCCATTGCGTCGGAAGGAGAGGGGGTAGCGTCAGGCGCAATCCCGCCGATGCAACCACGGCACATCATTATGAAATTGCCGGGCGACCCGCCTGCCGGCGAGGCAGGGAAGAAAGAAGAATATGTTTTGATGCTGCCCTTTACTCCTCGAGCAAAAGACAACCTATCTGCCTGGATGGTCGCCCGCAATGATGGAGAAAATTACGGTAAGTTGTCAACCTATCGTTTTCCAAAAGACAAGCTCATATTCGGACCCAAACAAATTATCGGCAGGATTAATCAGGATCCCGAGATTAGTCAGCAGATTTCGCTTTGGAGTCAGGGCGGATCGCAAGTAATCCAAGGCTCGCTTTTAGTTATTCCGCTTGAAGAATCACTCTTGTATGTGCGCCCTCTCTATCTTAAGGCCGAAGCCGGAAAAATTCCGGAGTTAAAACGGGTGGTGGTAGCGTATGAAAATAAAATCGCCATGGAAGAGACATTAGAGGAGGGGTTAGTGAGAATCTTTGGTGGCGCCCTGCCTGCCGGCAGGCAGGGAACAGGAGCAAGGCCGCAAGGGACCGCGACGGTAAGACCGCAAGTCGCGCCTGCTCAAGATATTCAGGAACGGATACAAAGAGCATTGGGGGCGTATGAGGAAGCGCTCCGAGCGCAAAGGGATGGCGATTGGGCGCGTTACGGCGAAGCCATAAGGCGGCTGGGAGATATTCTTAAGCAATAATATTATGAACAATATTCAAAAAAGGTTCGCGCAAAGTGTATAATTACAGCGCAATATGTCATTATCAATCAAATCAACTGAATTAGGTTTTAAAGAACTGGGCGTCAGCGCGGATATTTTAAATGTGCTTCAGAGTCTAAAGCTGGAGACGCCGACGCCGATCCAACATAAATCAATTCCAGTTGGTTTAGCTGGCCAGGATTTAATCGGCGTGGCCCAAACCGGCACAGGCAAAACTTTTGCTTTCGGCATTCCCATGATAGAACGTTTAAGGCATAACCGCGGTCGGGGATTGGTTCTTTTGCCCACGCGCGAATTAGCTTTGCAAGTTGACGAAAACCTGCGACAGCTGGGCGGCCGGTTGGGCCTTAAAACCGCGGCCTTAATCGGCGGACAAGCCATTGGCAGTCAATTACAGAGTTTAAGAAAAAATCCCCATATTTATATCGCCACGCCCGGTCGCTTGATTGATCATCTAAAACGGGGTTCGGTTAGATTGGATCAGGTTAAGGTTTTGGTTTTGGATGAGGCCGACCGGATGTTTGATATGGGTTTTGCTCCGCAAATTGAAGCAATACTTAAATGGGTGCCCAAGGAGCGTCAGACCATGCTTTTTTCCGCTACCATGCCGCGGGCGATTTTAAAACTGGCCGCCGTTCACATGACCATGCCGATTCATATTGAAGTCGCGCCGCCCGGCACCACGGTGGAGCGCGTTGACCAGGAAATTTATGTCATGAGAAAAGAGGATAAATATAATCAGCTGGAAAAAATTCTTCATGAATATAAGGGTTCTGTTTTAGTTTTTACCCGCACTAAGCATGGCGCTAAGAATTTAGCCAGAAATCTTGAGCGAGCCAGGCATGAAGTAGCCGAGATTCATTCCAATTTATCCTTCAATCAGCGCAAAGAATCCATGGCCGGATTTAAGTCCAGAAAGTATCGCATTCTCATTGCCACTGATATTGCCGCGCGCGGCATTGACGTTTCGGATATTGAACTGGTGGTGAACTATGATTTGCCGGACGATTCGGAGGATTATGTCCATCGCATCGGCCGCACCGCCCGGGCCGGTAAGATTGGCAAAGCCATTTCTTTCGCCACGCCGGATCAGGGCAAGGATATCCGGAGCATTGAGAGATTGATCAATAAAAAAATAACCTTAAAGAAATTTGCCGAATTGGAGCAAGCTAATATGCGGCCGGTGGTCCGGCGGTATGGCCGGACCATGAGCTTCGGAAGAAGAGGCAGATAATATGACGCACCCGTAGCTCAGCTGGATAGAGCGTCAGCCTCCGGAGCTGAAGGTCAGAGGTTCAAACCCTCTCGGGTGCACATTTTAGCACGCCCCTGTTCTCTTTTTCTGCGCCGAGGTCAGCACCGAGGCGCTTCGATTCCTCATGGGCGCACCCATAAATCCAGGTTGATTGAAAACCTGGCTTTTTTTGTGTAGAATAAATCCAGCACTATCCTGTCAGGTTTTTGCCCCCGTAATAATTTTTATTAGGCATAGTGCTGGATAAAGTATCAATCGCGTGGGCGCGGCCACGGCCAAGAAGCTGAAGAAATTAGGCATCCTGACGGTGCGTGATTTATTATTCTATTTTCCTTTTCGCTACGATGATTTCAGTAAAATGACGCCTATAGCCGAACTGCAGGCTGAAACCAGCGCTAATGTGGTGGGTCAGGTTGAACTGATTCAGAATAAGCGGAGTTGGAAAAGAAGAATGAATATAACCGAAGCCCTGGTTTCGGACGGTAAGGAAACCTTAAAGGTGATTTGGTTTAATCAGCCGTTTATAACTCGCCTTTTGCAGGTCGGGAGCAGGGTGTCTCTTTCCGGTAGAGTGGAAGACGGCTCCGGCGGCTTAGCTATGATTTCGCCGGTTTATGAAAGGATCGGTTTTGGCCAAGCCGTACATACTCAGGGCTTGGTGCCAAATTATCATCTGACCGCCAATCTGACGCAAAAACAAATTAGATTTTTAATTAAACAGGTTATTGGCTTAGCTAACCTGGTTGCCGATTGGCTGCCGTCGGAGATTAGAAAGCCCGGCCGGCTGATTGGCCTAGCCGAAGCCATTAAGAAAATTAATTTCCCTAAAAATAGTCTAGATATAAAAAAAGCTCGCGAACGCCTGGCCTTTCAAGAGCTTTTTTTAATTCAGTTGCAGTCGCAATTAGTGAAAAAAAATTTAAGCTTAAGCCGAGCGCCGGCTATAGAGTTCTGTCAAACGGAAACCAAGAGATTTGTTGATAGTTTACCTTTTAAACTGACTGATGCCCAAAGAAAGGCGGCTTGGGAGATTTTGCGCGGTTTGGCGAAAGACCGGCCTATGTCTCGGCTCTTGGAAGGCGATGTCGGTTCGGGTAAGACCATCGTAGCTATTATCGCCATGCTCAATGTGGCGTTAAACAACAAGCAGGCGGCGCTGATGGTACCGACGGAAATATTGGCTAGACAGCATTATGAAACGGTCAGCAGATTATTGTCCGGACTGGGCATAAAAGTGGGATTGGTGACCAGAACTAATAAGTTAATGTCAAATGACAAATTTCCAATGTCAAATCAATGTCAAAATCCAAATGACAAAAAATTGAACGCGACTGAGATTGTGGAAAAAGCCGATATCATTATTGGCACTCATGCTCTAATTCAAGAAGATGTTAAATTTAAAAATTTGGCTCTGGCTATCATTGACGAACAGCATCGCTTTGGCGTGGAGCAGAGGCAGAAGTTAATGGAGAAAAGCGGTTCTGAATTGGTGCCGCATTTATTATCTATGACCGCTACGCCGATTCCGCGGAGTCTGGCCCTGGCCCTGTATGGCGATTTGGATTTATCGGTGATTGACGAAATGCCCAAAGACAGAAAGAAAATAATTACTAAAATTGTGGCCGAGAATAAGCGCCACCAGGCCTATAAGTTTATTTATGATCAGGTTAGAGAGGGTCGGCAGATTTTTGTTATCTGCCCCTTAATTGACCTGTCGGATAAATTAGGCGTTAAATCGGTTGAAGCAGAATACCAAAAGCTGGCTAAAATAGTTTTTCCCGGCTTAACCGTTGGTAAACTGCATGGCCGATTGAAAGCCACGGAAAAAGAAAAGATTATGCGGGAATTTTTAGATAATAAAATAAAGATTTTGGTTTCCACATCGGTCGTGGAAGTCGGCGTGGACGCGCCTAACGCTGCCGTCATGATGATTGAGGGCGCTGATCGTTTCGGTTTGGCGCAGATCCATCAATTCAGGGGCCGGGTGGGGCGGAGCGTCCATCAATCTTACTGTTTTCTTTTTACTGATAATCAGTCAGAAATAACTTCTCGGCGTTTAAGAGCTTTGGTGGATAATCATAACGGCTTCGCTCTGGCTAAACTGGATTTAAAATTCCGCGGACCCGGCGAAGTTTACGGCCTGGAGCAAAAAGGTTTTCCGGAATTGAAAATGGCCACGCTGTTTGATTACGGTTTAATGAAAAAAGCCAGAACCGAGGCCATAAAACTTATTGCCCTGGACTCGTCTTTAAATAGCTGGCCGGATCTGAAAGAAAAGTTGGGCGAATGGGAAAGGGGAGCGCATTTAGAATAATTTTTGAAGCGAGGTCGCCTGACCAGGGTTTTAGTTTTTCGCTTAAGATGAAATCTGGGCGATTTTTTTTTTAAAAAATCACTACGATTTCATATGCGCTCAAAACTAAAACCCTAGTCAGGCACCTACTAATTCCAGCCAGCCGCTATTCAATTGCGTAAATTTTAACTGGGTAAAAAAATAATACTTTTTAAGAGTGTTTTTTTGTAAATTATTTACCCAGAGATGCTAAAGAGCCAAAAAATAATTTGACAAAATTTTAATTTATGCTTAATATAAATCCCGAGAGCTGAAGTTCTTTTCTCCTTTCAGTATCAGACGGAAAAGGGAGAATCGATCCCTAACTTTAGCTTTCAAAAAAACCAAAAAGCAAAAACCAAACAGTAGATATGTCAGCAAGAAAAGCAGAACCAATGCAGTGTCTTGTCATCAGCCACAATGGTGATGGCGATCAACTTCCAGCTATGTTGATCGAGCTGGGCTTAATTCCGGTTACCTCGGGCACAGGTCGAGAAGGGGTGGAGGCGATTGAACACTACAAACCCGATGTCATGATTCTTCTCTATCATTCTGGGAGTAGTCAGGATGTCGTCGCTTTGAGGGCGATACAGGTTTTGTGCAGGCAAGCGCAATCTTCCCCGTTGGCGGTGGTCATCAGTGACAAGGGACAAATCCCGGTTGTGAGGAACCTGCTGGGGCCGAAGAAGCATTATGCCGGGAAAGTCAACCTTTTGGCTTGTCCTCCCGTCGGTCATCGGACGAAGCCCCTGGCAGAGCAACTGCAAGTACTGAGCGGTAAACTCAAACCAGTGCTCCATGCACTTTTGAATCAACATCAACGGCAGCCAGTGATGACTGCCTAGGCCGTTCCGGCCTAAAAGGAGGGAATTTTCAAACAGGCACCCTGCTCCAGTAGCGGCGGTGCCTTTCTTTTTTATTGAGTGCATATTTGAGAGATTGATATTTATTTCTAGCCGCCTAAGAGCGCGATGATGTCTCTGAGGTTTTTTATTTTAACCAGCTGTATTTTATTTGAAGTTAGGTTTGAAGCCGGGATCAACGCTCTGGTAAAGCCCAACCTCTCGGCTTCTTTTAATTTTTGTTCTAGTTTGGCCACGGGCCGGATTTCTCCGCCCAGGCCGACTTCGCCTAGGACAATCGTTTTGTTCGGCACAACCTGGTTTAAAAGAGAAGAGGTAATAGCCAGGCAAACGGCCAAATCCAGGCCTGGATCGCTGATTTTTAAGCCGCCGACCACATTTAAAATCACATCCTGGTTGGTTAAGTTTAAATTAGCGCGTTTGGTCAGCACGGCCGCGAGCACTTGCAGGCGGTTTAGGTCAAAGCCGGACGCTTTTCTTTGCGGGTAGCCGAAGACGGTCTTAGTAGCCAAGGCCTGAACTTCGGTTAAAAAAGCGCGCGTGCCCTGGGTTATGGAGCTAATGACCGAGCCGGTAATATTTTGTCTTTCTTCCAGAAAAATTAAGGTCGGGTTAGGGACTTCTGTAAAGCCCGTGGCCGTCATAGTAAAAATTCCAATCTCATTTATTGAGCCAAAACGGTTTTTCGTGGCGCGCAAAATCCTATAATCATGGTTGGTTTCGGTCTCTAGATAGAGCACGGTGTCCACAATATGCTCTAAGGTCTTTGGGCCGGCTAAAGCGCCGTCCTTAGTAATATGGCCGATGAGGATAATCGCGGTATTATTTTTTTTGGCTGCTTCCAGAAAGCCGACGGTTGAGCCGCGGATCTGGTTTATACCGCCCGGCTCGCCAGCGACCGCGGCTGAATAGATAGTTTGGATAGAGTCGATAATTACTAAGCCGGGTTTTAGTTGATTGATGGTGGCAATAATTTTTTCCGCGTTGGTCTCGCTTAAGAATTTAATTTTTTCCGGCTTAATCCCTAGCCGGTTGAATCTGGCTTTAATCTGTCCGGCCGATTCTTCGCCGCTAACATAAATTACTTCGCCTTCTGCTTGGACAGTGGCCTGCCTACCGGTCAGGCAGGCGGCGATTTGCGCCACCAGAGTTGATTTACCGATGCCAGGTTCGCCGCCCAGTAAGATTAGCGAGCCGGCAGTCAAGCCGCCGCCTAAGACTCGGTCTAACTCCTGGATATTGGTTTGCCGTCGATTAAAGCCAACCCCTGGCTCTAATTCTCCCAAATCAACAGTTTGCGCCGGGCTGACGGCCACCTCGTCAGTCGATTTAAGGTCCACGGTCCTTAGCGCTAGAGTTCCCCAGCCGCCACATTCTAAACAACGCCCACTCCATTTTGGAGACTGGGCGTCGCAGGCGGAGCAAACATACATGGTTTGAGCTTTATTCGGCACAAGAGTATTTTAAATATGTGAAACTTTATTTATTTTAATTGCTCGCCACAAAAAATTTAAGGAGTCGGCCTAAAATTTCTAACAAAATTTCTATGTGAACAGGCTCTAAAAAATTTAGTAACGAAATTTTAGGCCGACTCCTTAAATTTTTTTATGCTCGTACTTAAAATAAATAAAGTTTCAGATAATTTATTTCAACTTGATTTTATTTATCCGGCCCGTCTGGGCGTCAGTAAAGTAGAGATAGTAGCCATTGTCCGAGACGATTAAGTCAAACATGGTAAATTGGCCGTCCGGTATGGCCACCAATCTCTTAAAACCGGTTTGCGTATCAATTTTATATAAATTGTCTTTAGTATTTTGGGCTAACTCACGGAATAGGCCGGCGCCTTCGGGAAGTTCCTCGGGCACGGCGCAATAAACTTCAGTTTTAGAAGTAAAGACGCATTTATCCGCCCAGGTCTGGATGTTCAATTTTGCCCGTCCGGCGCCGATACTTTCGCCCTGGGCTAGGGCTACCCAAAGTTCGGGTTTAAGGCCGTTCCCGCTTGAATAAACGCTATAGAGCAGGCGATCGCCCTGGGGCGACCATTTTGGCGTAAAGCCGCGGCCTTCAATGGTTAGAGCTTTAAAATTTTCATCGTTTAGACCGACGAAAAAAACCGATTGCTGGTCTAGCCCGACGCCTTCAGTGAACATGGCGATAGTTTGGTTGTTAGGCGACCAGGCAGGATAGACCGTGGCTTCATTCTCACCTAGGGCGGCGACTCGGCGCGCTTCGGTGCCTTGGTCGTTGATAACCGCCAGCCAGCGATTGTCGGCCGATTCAGCCAAACTCTTCATGACAATTTTTGAACCATCGGGCGAGAAATCAAAGTCCTGCCAATGCTTAGGCAAGCTGACCTGGGAGTTATTTTTAAAATTGTAGATGATTTTCGCCTGATCCGGGTATTCTAAAATGGCTTTATTTCTATCCGGCGACCAGGTAATCTTTTCTACTTCATGAAAGACAGTGTCCGAAAGCAAGGCGGTTTTACCGTCTTTAGTTAGACGGTAGAATTTGCCGTCTTGTTTGTCATAATAAAATAAATCGTTGCCATTAGTCGATAAGGCCGCGCCTAAGCTTTGAGTTTGGTTTAGTTCGGTTGTTTGAGTTAGTCCGCCTTGGGCGACTTCACTGACCGGAGCCGTCTCCACCGATTCTGGCACGAGAACCCCGCCCGGTTCGGGTTCAACGATTTGACCCGTACCGGTTTGGGCGACTGGCAATCCGCCTTGGCTGATTGGGATTTCTGATCCAGGCGTTATCGCCGGTGGCTGGCCTGATTTAAAGAACAGGGCATAGAGAAGATAACCCAAGATAAATACCGCTAAAATAAAGCCGCCAGCGATGAAAATTTTTTTATATTTGGTTAGAAAATTCATAGAATTTACTAAAAAAGCAAAAGTTTTTGTGAAAGCGGAAATTTATGGTATAATAGTAATACAAAATTATTTAGCCATGGTTTTATTCTTTAGGGCTATTATTGTATAATTATATAATATGACAGCCACTAATGTCAAAAGCGCGGCAGTTTATTATTTAATTTAATTCTTATGGGTTTATTTTTTTCTAAAGAGAGCTGTTTAGGCATAGATATCGGCTCTTCCAGCATAAAAATAGTTGAGTTGAAAAATGAAGGCGGCAAAGTAAAACTTTTGACCTATGGTTTTAGCGAAGGGCTGCATGATTTAGACCAGGCCAGCCCTAAAGAGATTGCGGCCATTATCAATAAGATTTGCCAGGAAGCCGGCGCTACCAGCCGTAAAGCGATTTCGGCTTTGCCCACTTTTTCGGTTTTTTCCTCGATTATCAATCTCTCCGGCGTGAGTAAGAAGGATTTGCCCTCGGCTATCAATTGGGAGGCAAAAAAGGTCATACCCTTGCCGCTTGAGGAAATGATTTTGGATTGGAAAAAAATTTCTAATGCCGGCGAGCGAGAAGCCGACTTATCTAACGGACAGGCCGGCGGCAAAGATAATGTTAAAATTCTCCTAACCGGCGCGCCACGGACTCTAGTCAAAAAATACATTGAAATTTTTAGAAATGCCCAAATAAATTTATCAAGTTTGGAAACCGAAACTTTCGCGCTAATTCGGTCGCTTTTAGGCAATGATAAGTCAACGGTTATGATTGTGGAAATCGGGGCAAAAACCTCTAGCTTCAATATTATTGATCAAAATATGCCGATTTTAAATAGAAGCATTGATATTGGCGGCTGGACTATTACTAAAACTATCGGCGATAATCTTAATATCGGTTTGGAGCGGGCTGAACAATTTAAGTATGATTTAGGCATCAGTTCGCTTGATTCGGCGGATAATACTATTCCGCAAACCATCGCGGAAAGCATTTCCCCGATTATCAATGAGATTAAATATGCTTTGAATTTGTTTCAAAATAAAAGCGATAGGAAGGTTGATAAAATTATTTTAAGCGGCGGCTCGGCTTTGCTGATAAATTTTACCAGCTATTTGTCAAAAATATTGGATATCAATGTTTTGGCCGGTGATCCTTGGGCAAAAGTTTCTTGCCCGGTTGATTTAAAGCCGCTGTTAGATGAAATCGCGCCGCGCCTGGCTATAGCCATCGGGTTGGCGCTGAGGGGCATGGAATAGAAAATGTAAAATTTAAAAATCAAAAATCAAAATTACGAAGTCCCGCTTTGCGGGCTGAAATAATTTTTGCCTTAATTTTACATTTTGATTTTTAAATTTTAATTTATTTATGTCTGACATTGATTTTTTAGCCAATCAGCCAGGCGATGACCAGAAGCGCAAAAATCAGAATGATAAAAAAGAAAAAATAATTTGGTCAAAGCCGGATGAAGACAAGCCCCTAGTTAAGGAGGCGCCTTTTTCCGTGCTGTCCTTTTTTGGCAAGAAGAAAGACCACGGGCCGGACGCGGAGCAAAAGCCAATAATTGATAAAAATAAAATTAGAAAGTCGCGCCGAGAGATTTTAAAATTGATAAAGCGTCATAAAGATTCAGGACCAGAGGAAACCAAGCAGCCGCGCCCAGGCCTCTTAGCCGGTTTGCTTGAGAGATTAAAGAAATCGCCAAGCCATAAAGAGGTTTTAATTGATTATCAGCAGGTTTTCAATCAGGAAAAAATTAAGAGAAGCCCCCTAGCCGATCGACTAAGCGCGTCAAAATTTTTTTCGCCAACTCATTTTGCCGGTAAAGCGGCCGCAGAGGACAAGCCGGCCCAACAGGCAGTTCGGCCATCTTTAGCCCAGCAGCCGGTTGCTAAAGAGGTCTCGGCTAAGTCTGACGGCCGAACCTGGGACGCTCTAAAAAAACCAACCCCGGCTGTTCGTCCGACGGTAGAAAATAAGCCGGTAGCGGCGCTAGGATTTAAAGACAGTTTTTTTAGCAGATTGCTTAAAATGATAAAAGCAGCGCTTGCCAATCGGCCGAAACCAAGGCCGCCTAAAATAAATCTGGTTGAAATTCCTAACCGGGTTAAACCGGCCATTGTCCAACCGCCGCTAATAAAATCAGCTTTAAAAGAAGAGAAAGCCATTAAGAAAAAACCTTTAGAGCCAGAAAAACCGGCCCAGATCGGCGAGGAGCCCAGGGAAGTTTTAGAGACAAATTTAATTAAAGGCGAAATAATAACTTTTTTTGATTGGCCGAGAAAAATTATTATTTTAATTAATGCTATTTTCATCCCAGTACTTGTTATTGCCGCGAGTTACCTTGGGCTCATGTATTATCAAAAACAAAACCAGGCCAAAGTTCAGGAACAAATTAAAAGATCCAATGAGTTAACGGCAGAAATAAAACAAGCGGAGATTGGTTTAAAAGAGATTAGTGAATTCCAGGCCAAGCTAAAGACAGTTTCTCAAATATTTGCTCGACATATATACTGGACCAACCTTTTCAAATTCTTAGAAGATAATACGATTAAAGACGTTTATTATACCGGTTTTAGCGGCGATACCAGCGGCATTTACTCGCTGGATGCCGTTGGCGCAAAGTTTGGCAATATTTCCGAGCAGGTTGGCGTTTTTAGAAACAATGAGAAGATAGCCGAGGTTTTGACTCTGGGCGGCGAAGCTGCTGCGGGCGATGCGGCCGATAAAAATGGAGTGAAATTTAATATAAATCTTTCAATTTTAAAGAGTATTTTTACCGAGTGAACAGACCATGGCGTTTTGAATATGTCTAGTTGAATATGGCTGATATTTTGAACGCCGGGGAGAGACATAGTATGGAAATTAAAGATAAGCCGTTCCACCATCCGCCGGCTGGCGGAGGAGTGGATGGCGAAAAAGACAAACCGTTCCGCTTCTCGCCAACCGATGGAGAAGCGGCTGGCGGAACGGAAAAAACGGCCCAGAGTTTGCTAAAACAGCGAATAAATAATTTTTTAATTATTTATTTTAATTATTTAACCCTGGCGCTAGCCCTGGCGATTCTGGCGGCCGGTTTGTTTTTATTTATCTATCCTCAATATCAAGAGATAGCTAAAGGCAATGAAACGGCGGAAAAAAATTTGCAAGCCGAGCATGAAATTAAGCGTATTTATTTGAACGGCATCCGCGATTTAAAAAATTTGTATCAGTTAATAAGCGCGGCGGATAGAGAAAAAATTGCCAAGATGGTGCCGGCCGGCAACCAAGCGGTTAGCTTGATTCCTGAAATTGAATCAATCGTTTTAAAAAATGGCGCTGTTTTGAATTCTATTAAAATCGCGGAAGATCCAAAAAGCCAGTCCAAAACAAAATCTAAAATTGCTTTGGGTGAAAAGTTAGAAATGCCGGCGGGAATTTTTGAACAATTGCCCGAGGGAGTTGGCTTGACGAAAATAGAAATTAACTTAAGTTCAGTTAATTATCCGGTTTTAAAAAATCTGCTTAAGAATTTTGAAAATAATCTGTGGCTTTTAGATATAGCTCAAGTAGATTACGACGCTAAAGAAAATAAGGTTATTTTAATTATCTATTCCTATTATTTGCTCCGTTAAATCGTCGAAAAAAATTAATTTATGTTGGTACTAAAAAAAATCTCAATAAAAAAATTAACGATTTATGTTTTGATTATTATTTTGGCGATCAGCGGCGCCGGTTTGATGCTGTACCAGAATCAAAAGCTAACCAGCGGGCAGCCGGCGGTAGCCGATGATCCGGCGCGATACGATAAATTTATAACGGGAGCCGCTCTGCCCGGGAGTGAAATAATGTCAAATCAGCTCCTGGCCGATCCGCTCAAGACGGAGGCAACGTCAAGCCAGCCGCTCGGGGCAAATAAAATTAAGAATAATCAGGGGATTGATTTAACTATCTTTTCCCAGGAAAAATTTAAAGCTTTAGAAGCCAATATAATTATTCCCCAAGCAGATTCAGGCCTGGGCAAAAGAGATCTTTTTAAGCCCAATTAGACTATTATATGGATTAGGATAGAGGTCTTGGCTAAATTTATTTATTTTTTCGCTGCGGATGTTATTTCTTTATGTGCCAGCCGGTCAGTCCTCGCTGCGAAAATAAATAAATTTAGCCAAGACTCCGGCAGTTAACTAGCATAATTCAGACTATTATGACTAAAGCGGAAGAACTAATGGATTTATTAGTTCAAAATAAATTAATAACTTTGAGCGCGCTAGAAGAAATAAGGAAACAGCCGGCTTTCAGCGCCGATCCGGCAGGAGCTATCATTGCCAATGGCTTGGTTGATATTGAGGAATTAACCAAACTTAAAGCCAAGGTTTATAATTTTAAATATCAGAGTCTCTTGGATGTCAAGATTCCCGATCAGGTTTTAAATTCAATTCCCCTGGAAGTGGCGGAGAATTATAAGATTATCTGTTTTGAAATAGTTAAAAAAAAGATGAGAGTCGGTATCTTAGATCCGGAAAATTTTAAAGCGATTGAAGCCATAGATTTTTTAGCCAAAGAGCAAAATCTTAGGCCGGAATATTTTTTGATTTCAACTTTAAGCTTGGCCGAGGCCTTGAGGTATTATAAAACTTTAGGCAAAGAAGTTTCCGGAGCGTTACAATCTAAAGTTGAAGAAGACGCCGCGGAACAGGCCAAAAAAAGTTTAAAAGAAGCGGAGGTCGAAGAAATTACCAAAACGGCTCCGGTGTCGAAGATTGTTTCCGTAATTATCAAGCACGCGGTTGAAGGTCGGGCCTCGGATATCCACATTGAACCGCTGCAGAAAGAGAGCCGAGTGAGATATAGAATAGACGGCATCTTGCATACCTCGCTCATTTTGCCTAAGAATGTCCATAGCGCCATTGTCGGCAGAATTAAAGTTCTGGCCGATTTGAAGCTTGATGAAACCAGAATGCCCCAGGACGGCAGAATCAGGATTAACATAAATAATCAGGAGATTGATTTAAGAATTTCGGTTCTGCCTTTGCTGGAAGAAGAAAAAATCGTCATGAGAATTCTGGATGTCGCTAAAGGCGCCCCCTCCTTAGAGGATTTAGGTTTCATGGGCCCTGGCTTAAAAGTTATTCTAAAAAATTTAGAGAAGAACGACGGCCTGTTTTTAGTTACTGGTCCGACCGGTTCGGGCAAATCAACCACCTTATTTTCCGTCCTAACCTCGCTTAATGAAGAAGGCATAAATATTTCTACCCTGGAAGATCCGGTAGAATATTATGTTAAAGGCATTAATCAATCGCAAGTCAAGCCGGAAATCGGTTTTACTTTTGCCTCCGGGTTGCGTTCGCTCTTGCGGCAAGATCCGGACGTCATTATGGTGGGCGAGATTAGAGACAATGAAACCGCCGAATTGGGCATTCATGCCAGTTTGACCGGCCACTTCGTTTTGTCCACTTTGCATACTAATGATGCTTTAGGCGCCATACCTCGGCTTTTAGACATGAAAGTTGAACCCTTTCTTTTGGGTTCAACCTTAAATGTTATTTTGGCGCAAAGGTTGGCGAGAAAAATTTGCGGGCATTGCCAGGCGGAGCAGAAATTACCGCAGGAGATAGTTGAAGACATAAAAAAAGAATTAGAGATTACTCCGCTGGCGGTGATTAAACAAATGTTGCCGGATTTTGACATCAAGAAAATTAAGTTTTATAAAGGCCAGGGCTGCGCCCGCTGCGGCTCGACCGGTTATATGGGCCGGGTGGCTTTAGCCGAAGTGCTTGATGTCAATGATGCCATTAAAGCTATTATTATGGATAACAAAAGAAACATCACGCTTGACGATTTGGTAAAAAATCAAAATTTTATCACTATGAAGCAAGATGGCATAATAAAAGTTTTATTGGGTTTAACCACCATGGAAGAGATTTTGCGGACGGTTAATGTTTAATTTATGTATACAAATTACAAATTTGTTACGAATTTACGAATATTATATTAAGCATTTGTATTTTATTCGTAAATTTGTATAGGATTTGTAATTTGTATACTTTATAATAATATGCCAAAAGAGAAAATAAAAATCCTCTTGGTTGAGGATGACACATTTTTACTGGGCATGTACGCCACTAAGTTTGAATTAGATGGTTTTAAAGTGATGACGGCGGAAGACGGAGAAAAAGCCGTTCGCTCTGCTTTAAAGGAGCTGCCGGATGTTATCCTCTTGGATATAATTTTGCCTAAATTGAACGGTTTTGAAGTCCTAAAGCAGCTTAAGCAAGAGCCGACGACCGCTAAGATCCCTATTATTCTTTTAACTAATCTAAGCCAGAAAGACGAGATTGAACAAGGCCTGAAGATCGGAGCGGTGGATTATTTGATTAAGGCCCATTTTATGCCGTCCGAGGTGGTGGAGAAGATAAAGAAAGTTCTGCGTAAATAATTTTTATTGTCATTGCGAGGAGGAGCGATAGCGACGACGAAGCAATCCCAGGAACATTGAACTGGTAAATAATAGACTCTTTAGACAAAACACCAAATACATGAGATTGCTTCGCTCCTTTTAGTCGCTCGCAATGACAGATAATATTTTAATATGGAAGTGCCGTCAATTTTATTAAACAGAATCTTATCCGAAATGGCCAAAAAGAATGGTTCTGATTTGCATTTGGCCGTGGGCAGTCCGCCGATGATCAGAGTTGACGGAGAATTTTCCGCTTTGGCTGGCCAGGAGATGATGACTAGCGAAATGTTGAGTAAAATTTCGGAAACTTTTTTAAGCCCAGAAGAGATTGTTAAATTAAAAGAAAGCAAGAGTCTAATTTTAGTTAAAAATATTTCTAATTTTCGCTTTAGAATCAATATTTTTTACCAGAAGGGTTTGCTGTCTTTATCTTTTCACTATGTACCCAGCGTTATAAAAGATTTTCGAGAATTGGGTTTGCCTGAAGTCACCGGCAATTTTTTAAAAATCAATTCCGGCCTCTTAGTGATTGCCGGCGCCTATAATTCCGGTAAAACCACTACGGCCGTCTCTTTGCTTGAGGAAATCAATAAAACCAGCGTTAAAAATATTATTACCATTGAAGACCCGATTGAATGCCTATTTGTGAGTAAAAAGAGTTTAATAACCCAAAGGCAGGTAGCGAGCGACATCAAGACGGCGGTAGACGGTTTGGATTATTGCTTGAACGAAGATGTGGACATTGTTTATTTGAATGAAATTAAGGACGAAGAAATTTTCAATCGGGCCATGCTGAAGATTTTTGAATTAGCTTCGGGCAATTGTTTGGTGATTTTAGAGATCAATACCGACAGTTCAGTGCGGGTTCTAGAGAAAGTCTTAGCCGGCGTCAGCCAAAAAATGACGGTGGAAGCCGCCCGGTATAATTTAGCCGATATTTTGGTGGGCGTGGTCGTGCAAAAATTAAATCGGCGGCGCGGCGGCGGCTTAATTTTGGCCAATGAAATATTATTAAATAATGCCGCGATTAAGGCGCTTATCAGAGAAGGGAAAATATATCAGTTGGAAAGCATCATGCAGATGTCTAAAAAGGAAGGCATGATCACTTTGGAAAAATCATTAGCCGGCTTGATTGAAGCGGGCGAGATTAGGAGGGAAGATATTTAATAAATTTTCAATTTATAATTATCAATTTTCAATGAATTTTCAATGACTTAATTTTCAATACTTTTAGTGTTATGCCGAACTTAATTCAACAGCTATTATTGGCAGTTTGAAAATTAAATCATTAATCCATTGGTCATTGATTGAAAATTAGTAAATTGAAAATTATTATATTATGTCGATTTTTAAATATAAAGCTTTTGCTCAAGATAAGACATTGCAGAGCGGCCTGGTGGAAGCCAATAATCGAGATTATGTCGAGGAGATATTGAAAGAAAAGGGCCTGGCTATCGTGACGATTTCGGAAATGGCCGCTGCCAAAAAATTCAATTTAAGTTTCTTAAATCGGGTAAAAGGCAAAGATATTGTAATCTTTTCGCGCCAATTTTCCGTCTTGGTTTCAGCCAATGTCGCCATGGTCCAGTCGCTGAAGATTTTAGTTGATCAAACCAGCAATCTCACTTTGAAAATGATAGTTTCCGAAATTGCCGACGAGGTTGACGCCGGCTCGCCTTTGTCCGAGGCATTAAGCAAGCGGCCCAAGGTTTTCAGCAATTTCTATGTCAGCGTTATAAAATCGGGCGAGACTTCGGGCAAATTAGATGAAGTCCTCGGTTATTTGGCCGATGAGATGGAAAAAGACTATGACATGATGAGCAAGATTAAGGGCGCGATGATCTACCCGGCCTTTGTGCTTTGCGCTTTAGCCGCGGTTGGCGCGGTGATGATGATATTCGTGGTGCCAAAGCTTACCTCTATTTTAACCGAAAGCGGCACTGAATTGCCTCTGACTACTAAGATGCTAATCGGCACTTCCGAGTTTATGACAAATTACTGGTGGCTTTTGATAATTATCAGTGTTGGATTATTTCTGGCCGTTAGATTTTATATCAGCCGGCCCCGAGGCAGAAGGCAGTTTGATCTTATAAAATTGAAATTGCCGATTTTCGGCCATTTGTTCCAGCTGATTTATTTAGTCCGTTTTACCCGTTCCATGAATACCTTAATCGTCGGCGGCGTCACCATTTCTAACAGCTTGAAAGTCGCCGCCGAAGTGGTGAGCAATGAGATCTATCGGGAGCTGATTGAGAAAACCATTAAAGAAGTTGAAGACGGCAATTCCATCTCCAGCGTCTTCATGGATAGTAAAACCATACCTAAGATGGTTTCTCAGATGTTAAGCATTGGGGAGAAAACCGGCAAGATGGATATTATTTTAGCTAGAATTACTGATTTTTACAGCCGCGAGATAGCCACCATGGTGGCTAATTTAATGACTTTAATGGAGCCGATAATTATGGTAATTATGGGCGTGGCCGTGGGGATTATGGTGGCGGCCATAATTTTACCCATGTATAATTTGGCTAGTAATTTTTGACATATACTGTTTTATACCAATTTATGGTATAATTGTGGATAAGTGATAAATGTATAAATAATTAATTTCACGATTTAATTCCCATGCTTGTTAATTGGGTTAATCTTCGTGTAAACGAGAGGGGAGGTGAAACATGAGAAAACAAAAGGGCTTTACTTTAATTGAGTTATTGGTAGTTATCGCGATTATCGGTCTATTATCAACTTTGGCGGTAGTAGCTTTGAATAATGCCAGATCCAAGTCTAGGGACGCTAAGCGTGTTTCGGATATTAAGCAGATTCAGACGGCCTTAGAGCTGTATTATAATGATCAGAATAGTTATCCTGTAGTGGGTACTGCGGTGGTTTTGGGTGATACAAACCAAAAGTGCCTTGATACTGAAGGCTGGGATGTGGTAGGTTGCGCGGGAGCTACAAAATATATGGGCCTTGTGCCCTCTAATCCATTGCCAAATGGTGCGAATTATTCCTATACCGGCACGGCATCCACTTATTCTATTACATTTAATTTAGAGGGCCCAACTGGAGGGCTACTTGCAGGTAGTCGAACCGCCTCTGAAGCTGGAATCAAATAAATCCTTAAAAGGATCCTGTTAAGCATTTATACGAAAACAGTCCTATTCAGGACTGTTTTTGTTTGGTATAATAAAGTTGAATTATGGATAAAATTTTTTTAAAAATAAGAAATTTCAAGGAATTAATTTTAATTGTTATAATTTTGGCGGCGCTTATAATACCGGCTTTTTTTTCCGGCGGCAATAATTCGCAAATTAAAGAAATTATCCAGGCGCTGCTGGTTATTGCCGGCCTGATTGGCTTTTTTTATTCCGGTTGCGGCCATAACCGTTTAAATAATAAGATTTTTTTTCTCTTAGCCGCTTGGCTGCTGGCCTTGTTTTTGTCCAGCCGGTTATCTTTGTCAATCTATCAGAGCATGTCTTATTGGCTGGAATTATTTTGCTCTGGGCTGATATTTTATGTCATTGCGACAGCGAAATTCCCAGAGCAAAAAGTTGAGCTGATGGTTAAAATATTTTTAGGTTCATCAGTAATTTTGAGTTTTATCGGCTTATATTTCTATCTTACCGGGAATTATGTTAGACTTACCTCGACTTTTTACTGGCCCAATCCGTTTGCCGGCTATCTTTTATTCGCCCTGCCCTTAACCCTGCATTTTTTACTAAAAGAAAAAAATATCGTCTGGCTTCTTGCTCTGGTCGTTTTGCTAGCCGCTTTTATTTTAACCGGCTCAAGAGGAGCGTTGATCAGTCTGGTTGTCGTTTTAGCGGTTTATTCGATTTTTTTTAGAAAAAAAATAATAGAAAATCGTTATTGGCTTATGGCCGCGCTGTTAATTTCCCTTGGCGTGGTATTGATATTCTCTTTTGCCAAGCCGGCGAATTTTCTTGACCGGTCAAAGCTTAGCGAAACCAGCGCCTTAGACGCTTCCTCGAGCATTAAGCTTGATTATTGGCAAGCGTCTTTAAAAATATTTAAAGATAATTTTTTACTGGGAACCGGTCCGGCTACCTTCCAAACCGTTTATCCTTTATATCAGGATAATCCGGTAAGCTCGGGGAAATATCCGCACAACTGGCTTTTGGAATTTTTAGCCGAAGACGGCATTATAGCCGCCGCTTTATTCACGGTTTTTATTTTTTTCGTTTTATTTAATGCCATAAAGAACGATAGAAACAATTCTTTTAAAATGGCGTTATTTGGCGGAATATTAGGATCAACTATCCATAATTTGGTTGACATTGATTGGCATTTTAGGGCTAATTTTATAGTATTTTGGATTTTTGCCGGTTTTTTAATCAATTCTTCAAAGAATAATTCCGAAATTAAATCAGAAGAAAGAGCTTCGGGAGTCGTGCGAATTTTTTTTATAATTTTTTTACTGGCGTTGCTTTTAAGAAGCGCGGTTGTTGTTCGTTCAAATTATTATTATGGCAAAGGCCAGGCGGCGCAAAGCCAAAACGATTTTAAGGCGGCCGCTTCAGATTATCAAAAAAGTCTATTTTTAAATCCCAACCCGGATTATTCAAGAAAATATGGGATTATCCTTTTTACCATGGGCGCTAACGCGGAAAACGTTCAAGTGAAAAAAAGCTATCTAGAACAAGCCGAAGCAGTATCTAAAAAACTCAATAAATTTGATCGAAACAATTCTTTAAATTATGAATTGGCGGGCAAGATTTTTTCGGTAGAAGGCAAGCTGACAGAAGCGGAAGCTAATTTTAAGCAGGCCATTCGCTTGGACCGTTTTAATTATCCCAGGTTTTACGGCGAGCTGGCTGCCTTGTTGATCGGCAGCGGCAGAAGCGAAGAGGCGAAGAGTTTATTATTAAGCACATTCCCGGCCAATGTCATAGAGAATAGAAAAATAATTATCATGAATAATCAAAAATTTACCTCCGGCATTGCCAATGATATTTCTTACTGGTATTATTTGTTGGGCTTGATTAGTTTAAAAGAAAATAATGCCAAGGAGGCGAGACAGTATTTCTCTTTGGCCTTAAATTTAAATCCGGAGAATAAACAAGCCAAAGATTTATTAAACTCGTTAAAATAATGAGAAGAGCAATGAAAAATGAAAGAAAAAGTTAAAAAAATAATCAGCCATGAATTATTTATTTTGGGGCTCATTTTGTTATTAGCTTTGATATTAAGGCTAATTAATTTAGGCGCGGAACCATATTGGGGGGACGAAGTTTTAAGTTTGGATATCGTTAGGCATTACCATAATAATTTAGCGGAGATGATAAGGTATATTAGAGAAATTGAAATTCATCCGCCTTTATATTATATTTTGCTTAATTTTTGGTCCGCTTGGTTCGGCTTTTCGGAATTGGCGATTAGGTCATTGTCGCTCGTTTTCGGCTTAGCCACCGTCTGGCTAGTTTATTATACTGGTAAGAAATTTTATCCCGCAACTAAGTTCGGCCTGGTAGCGGCTTTTCTGACCGCCATTTTGCCTCTGCAAATTGAATATAGCCAGGAAGCCAGGCCTTATGTTATTATTTGTTTTTTCGGGCTGTTAAATATTTTTGGCCTGTGGCAGTTTTTAGAAACAAAAAATAAAAAATATCTGGCCATATTTATCGTTTCAGCGGTCATAGGAATTTATCTTCATTACTCTTTTGCCTTGGCTTTGGCCGGCACATTTTCCTGGTGGCTATTAAATTTATTTAGAAAAAATAAAAGCCGGGAAATAATCTATTGGCTATCATCGATTTTTATTGTTTTTTTAAGCTTCTATTATTGGTTCACCGCTTTTTTATATAAAATTATTTTAAGCAAAGTTGAATTATACGGGCTTTTTAGAACCGGGACGAGTTTAAGGAGCTTTGATTTTTTTGAAAGAACAGTTTATAATTTACTTTGGCTAACCAAAGAAAAAATAATTTCGCCGCCGGAAATCTTCACGGTCGGCTTATTTAAAGTTATTTTTGTTGGTTTATTATTTGTTTGGCTTTATAGGCACAAAGATAATATTAAAGAGCTTATTGCTAAAGGGGGCGGGAAAATATTTTACTTTTTATGGCTTATTATTATTCCTTTAATCTTATTTTTATTTTCTCCCCAGTCATATCCTTACGCACCCATTATTGAAAAACACATTATAACCGCGTCGCTGGCGCTAATTTTTATAATTTCAGCCCTGATTATTAATCTTAAGCCAAAGGAAAAATTATTAATTTTAATACTTTTCTGTTTAAGCGTAGTTAATTTTGACGTCAGAATTATCGGTGACGATTCAATCTGGGATCCGTTGCATAGGGATAAAATCGCGGCCGATTATATTAATGAAAGTTACCGGATCGGAGACCTGGTTACCATCTATTATGGTTGTGGCCGCACTGATTTTAATCATTTTTTAAAACCGGAAATTTCCGCGGTCTCTTTTTATCCTATTTTTCCCTTGGCCTGGCAGGACGATTATCTGGCTTCCAGAGAGACCATTGGTTTTATGGAAAATGAGTCCCAGCTTAGGGTTAAAACGCCTACCGAGCAGGAGTTTAATTTAAAAATGGATTATTTACTTAAAAAATATAAGCCGAAGAGAATTTGGCTTTACGGCGATGATAAATTGCCGAATGAATGGCTGCGGGCTCATAATTGGCGTTACGCGATTAAGTCGTCCGGCCATTTATTTCCCGTTGATCTTTATGATGTGAAGAATTAATATGCCGTATAAAGGAAAAAAAATATTCGTCGTCATGCCGGCTTTTAACGCGGAAAAAACCTTAGAGAAAACATATTTGGATTTGCCCAAAGGAATGTTTGACGGCGTAATTTTGGTTGATGACGCCAGCGCGGACAAGACGGTTCAGGTCGCGGACAGATTGGGGCTGATTGTAGTCAAACATGATAAAAACAGGGGATACGGCGGTAATCAAAAAACTTGTTATAAGACAGCGCTTGGAATAGGCGCCGATATTATAGTTATGGTTCATCCCGATCACCAGTATGATCCTAAATTCATTCCGGAGATGATTGAAGCGATAATCAGCGGCGGTTATTCGGCGGTATTCGGATCGCGCCTGGCTGTAAGAAAAAACGCCTTAGCCGGCGGCATGCCGAAATGGAAATTCGTTTTTAATATAATCCTGACATTTATCGGAAATTTTTTTCTAGGCACGAAATTAGCTGAATTTCATTCCGGCTTCCGCGCCTACGGCAAAGAAATTTTTAAACAGATTGACATAGAAAGAAATTCGGATAATTTTGTTTTTGATACGCAGATTATAATACAATTAGTAGAAAAAAATATAGCCATAAAAGAAATACCGATAACCACCCGTTATTTTAAAGGAGCTTCGCAAATCGGCATATGGCCTTCTGTAATTTACGGTTTTGGCATTTTATATAATATTTTTTTATATAAGTTTAAATTAAAAAAATTTTAATATGACTCTTTTGTTAATTTTAATCTTTGTTTTCATCTTCGGCTTAACCATCGGTTCTTTTTTGAACTGCTTAATTTGGCGGCTTCATGAAAAAATCCCCTTAACCATCTTTGTCCGTAGGGGCAACAAAAGGAATCGTTCATATTGTCCTAAATGCGGTCGGCAAATTAATTGGTATGATAATATTCCGCTGGTTAGCTTTATAATGCTTAAAGGAAAGTGTCGGCAGTGCGGACAGTCGATCGCCTGGCAGTATCCGGTGGTGGAGATAATAACGGGCATTTTGTTTGTCATGGCCTTTTTATATAATTTTGAATTTAGAATTTTGAATTTAGAATCAATGTTTAATTATTTAATTTTTAATAATTCAATCAAAATTCAAAATTTAAAATTCATAATTCAATTACTGCGAGATTGGTTCTTAATTTCCGTGATGATAGTGATTTTTATCTATGATTTGCGCTGGTCTGAAATTTTAGACATAGTCACCTTACCCGCTTGTTTAGCGGTTTTTATTATTAATTTAGTATTAGGTTTTAATTTGTTGAATCTGTTGATTTCTGGTATAATAGGAGGTAGTTTTTTCCTAATTCAATTTCTGATTTCTAACGGCAGATGGATCGGCGGCGGAGATATACGGCTGGGCTTGCTTATGGGTTTAGCCCTGGGCTGGCCGGCGGTATTGCTCGCGATTATCATTTCCTATTTTATCGGTTCAATCGTTGGCGTGGGTTTAATTTTGGCCGGCAAGAAGAAATGGGGTTCGGAAGTGCCTTTAGGCGTTTTTCTGGCCACGGGCACGATTATCAGCTTGTTTTGGCAGGCGCCGATTTTAGATTGGTATTTAGGTATGTTTTAATTAATTTACTGCGTATGTCATTGCGAGCGACCGAAGGGAGCGTGGCAATCTCACGAACAGTTAAAAATAATCATAATGCGATGGTAGCAATGTTTTATGAAATATAGACATATGTGAGATTGCCTGCCTACCGGTAGGCAGGCTTCGTCGCTAAGCGCTCCTCGCAATGACAATTACAGCTATGAAAGATTATTTTAAGCCGAAAACTTGGCTAATCGCGATTTTAATGTTTGTGGTTGCTCTTGGTTTGAGTTCAGCCCTGGTTTATTATGAGTTTGGCTTGGAAAAAAATATAAAAATTACTCGCGCCAGCGCCAATGATAATGTTAGCGGCTGGGCCTGGAACGCGAATACCGGCTGGATTAGTTTTAATTGTACTAGTGATCCCGACTGCGACACTTACGACTATGGCGTAAAAATAGATTTAGCTACCGGATATTTTAGCGGCTATGCCTGGAGCGCTAATGTGGGTTGGATAAGTTTTAATCGAAGCGATGCCGGCGATCCACCAGCTAATCCTTATAAAAATGGTAGTGGCAATGATCCTATTGCCAGGTATAATAGCTCTACTGGTGAAGTCGATGGCTGGGCGAAAATCAGGTCTCTGAATGGTTCATGTATTGGTGGAACTAATGCTGGTGCGCCGTGTCCGGCAGGGAATGAATGCATCGGAGGCGGTAGTTGTCAGAATAACGGTTGGATTAAATTAAGGAAATCAATTGGTAGCGAGCCCGATTATGGCGTATCAATTAACCCGGCTACGGGCAATTTTAGCGGTTGGGCCTGGAATGCTAATACTGATACTTCTGGCATCGGTTGGATAAGCTTTAATTGTGATCACACAAATGACGGTACTTTGCCTCCTAATAATATTGACACATGCGGCACTTCAAATTATAAAGTGGTTGGCAACATTAACCGTCCGCCCACCATTACCAACATGACTGCGCCAAACTGGAGTTTTCAGCAGGCCGGCGAATCAGGCGCTCTTAATGCCTATCTTGGCTGGACTTTCAGCGATCAGGATACCGGTTCAAGCGAATCCGCTTATCAGATAATAGTTAATACTCAAAATAATAGAAATAATCCATTTTTTGATACCGGCAAATGTTTCCAAAAGGCGTGCATTTATGAGAAAGTTTCTCACTTTTCGAAGTTCGGTCTTTTTTTCTTTGATCATTTCATCAGAACGTTCCTCGGCTGTACTCATGGAAACAAGCCGGGCGGCGGTGCGGGCTAGATCTGCCTCGAGAAGGACCCGTCTGAACAGTAAGAGTCTGACCTGTTCTTCAAAGAAAGCTTCCATTTTGGATAGTT
>LCCP01000014.1 GCA_000997945.1 Parcubacteria group bacterium GW2011_GWC2_42_12
GCGGACGGTCGCGCGAAACGGCGCGAGGAATTGTTTTGTTCTTAAGTGCGATATCAAAAAATTTTTTGATAGCGTGGACCACAAAATTCTCCTTGAAATTCTCGGGAAAAGGATAAAGGATGAAGACGCGATGCGGCTCTCGGAGTCCATTATTGGGAGTTACGCGGCCGCGCCAATCAGAGAGAGAGAGAGAGAGAGAGTAAATGCGAGCATGGGGAAAGGTATTCCCATTGGCAACCTTACATCCCAGTTTTTTGCCAATGTTTATATGAATGAGTTTGATCAATTTATGAAACATACGTTTCGGGTTAAAGATTATGTCCGCTATACTGATGATTTCGCGATAGCATCGCCGGATCGGGCGTATTTGGAAAATCTGATTGAGCCGATTTCGGCTTTCCTCCGCTATCGTCTCGCGCTGGCTCTGCATCCGAAAAAAATTGTCATCAGGAAACTTCATCAAGGAATAGATTTTTTAGGTTATGTTATATTGCCAAAGCATCGGCTTTTGCGGACAAAAACTAGGCGGCGCATGTTCGCAAGATTCAAGGCGAAAGCGGCGGCTTACCGCGCGGGGATCATCTCCGAAGAATCACTCGCGGCTTCGTTGCAATCTTATCTCGGCGTTATGTTGCACGCCAATACTGTCCGGTTGGCCGAAGAAATGAAAAATTTCGTCTGGTTCGCGAGTTGAAGCAATGGTCGCTCGCGAGTGTTGAAAGGATCGTGCCTGCTCGACTGTGTTGTTTAGGATAGGCGTCGTTCGGGCGGGTAATCTTATATATTTTTTTGTCTAAAAAATTTAATATTTACCAGCTCAATATTCGTGAGATTGCTTCGTCGTCGTTAGCGCTCCTCCTCGCAATGACAGAAAGTTTGTTTATTTTAAATAATTTTTTATAAAGGTTTAAATATTTTTGAGCTGATTTGGCCCAGGAAAAATCTTGTTTCAGGCCGTTAATTTGCAGTTGGCGCCAAATTTTTGGCTGGCGGTAATAAATAGCCAAAGCTTTTTGTAAAGTTTTGTAAAATTCAGCTGAATTAAATTTTTTAAAAGTGAAGCCAGTTTTCTTATTAACCGTATCTTTAAGCCCGCCAGTGGCGCGGACGAGCGGCACGCTACCGTAGCGCATGGCGATCATCTGCGTCAGGCCGCAGGGTTCAAAACGGGACGGCACCAGGAAAATATCCGAGCCGGCGTAAATTTCGTGCGCCAGTTTTTCATCAAATTTAATCAGAACTTTAAATTTGTCCGGATATTTTTTAGCTAAATTCAACAAACCGTCTTCGTAGCGTTTTTCGCCGGCGCCTAAAAAAACAAATTGGCAATTTAATTTGGAGAATTGTTCCGTAATTAATTCAATGCCTTTTTGCCAGACAAAGCGGGTAATTAGGCCGACTAAGGCGGTGTCTTTGTCTTGTTGTAAGCCCAGTTTTCTTTGTAAGAATAGCTTATTAGCCAATTTTTTTTCTAGAGTTTCTTTTGAATAGTTTTGACTTATTAGTTTATCAGTTTTTGGATTAAAAAAGTCAGTATCAATGCCGTTTAATATGCCGTAAAGTTCGTTTTTTCTTTTTTGTAGGATGTTGTCCAGGCCGGCTCCTTGATAATGTTTAAGTATTTCTTTGGCATAAGTTGGACTAACCGTATTAATTAAATCAGATCCTAAGATGCCCTGAACCATAAAATTTACATCGCCGTCTCGCGCGTCAACTTTGATAATCTCTAAATTGGGATCAATTTTTGTATAGCCGATTATATTCGGTTTGGTTATACCCTGATTGGCCAGGTTATGAATAGTATAAAGAACTTTAGTTTTGGAGAAGAAGCTATCTTGCTGATTTAGTGTTTTAATAAAGTCAGCGGTTAGAGCCGTATGCCAATCATTGGCTTGAACGATATCGGCTTGGAAGTTTAATTTTTTGGCCGTGGTCAGAGCGGCGCGGGTAAAAAAGGCGAATCTTTTTAAATCGTTGGTTTGTCTGGCATATCTGCTGTTTAAGATTAATCGTTTGCCCAGGTAGATTTTTTTAGAGTTGAAGAAATCGTGCTTTATCAGATAAACGGGAATTTTTGTCCCGGGCAGCCAGGTTTTCCAAACGTCAATATTTTTTTCTCCATCGCCCATGAGTACGATTAACCCGCCGATAATTTTTTTAACCGGATATTTACGTCGATCGATCAAGCTATAAAAGGGTAGGCAGATTCTAATGTCCGCGCCAAGCTTAGCCAGGGCCTTTGGCAAAGCGCCGGCCACATCGCCCAAGCCACCGACTTTGGCCAGCGGCGCGACTTCGGCGGAGAGAAATAAAATTTTAATCTTAGATTTAACGGGCATTATATTTTTATTTGGTTATTTAGATAATGGTAAGCTAAGAGAAACATGCCGGCATTCCAGGATTGGCCAGCCATGCCTAGCGGTTTGCCAGTTTGCCCATGCAGCCATTCGTTAAATTCCCAGTTATTTAATTTATTGGCCAGAGCGACCTTTTTTAATTCTTGCCAGGCCTTATTTTGACCGCCGTTTTTATGAATAAGCATGGGCCAAAGGCAGCTGATAAACGGCCAAATTCCGCCATTATGATACTGCTCCGGATGATTTTGCTTATGCTCCAGCATATATGGCCGCCATAACTTATCATTTTGTTTAATTGGATGAAAACAAGTTTTAATGGGTAAAGGAGAATTATTTTTTTCTTTTTGCAAGCAGTCTGCGATTTTAGCTTGCAATTTTTTGTCCGGCAAATCAAGCAGGCAAGCCAGCAGATTAGCATAAACATCAGTCTCTTTACCCCAAAAGGAATAATTAACAAAACTAAGATAATGAGGCAATTTATTATGGCCATTTTTTATATAATTAATCAATTTTTTGGCGCGGCGGGTTTCTTTAAAATAGCTTAGGGGTATTTTTTGCCAGGGGTAAAAAAGAAAATTGAAATTTTTCTTGGTTTTATTTATAGTTTTTAATTTATATAATTTTTTTACCCAGAACCATAAGACATTTGAGTAAAGCACATAACCGGACCTAGGCATAATATCCGCCCAGTCGCTGGCCTCATTTTGCTCTAAGAGATAAAATTTTTGGTGTTCTTGCGCTTCCAGCCAAGAGATTGCTTTGGCAATATTTTGCTTAAGCCGATTTTTTAATAATGATTTTTTTGTAGAATATCTATCAAAAAATTTAATGGCTATTAACCACCATAAAGTTGCGTCAATACAGCCCAAATACCAAAAATCAGTAGTTTTAGTTTCCGGCTTGATATAATTAGGAATTTGTCCGTTATTAGCCTGATAAGCGGCTAAATTTTTTAAGCTTTTTTCCGCGATAGCAATTAATTTTAAATTTTTACTGGCGACCATACCCATGGCGCAAATAGAAGCATCTCGCGCGAAAATGCTTAGATAATTTCTTTGTTTAGCTCTGTCTGACGGCGCGCTAGCTAAAAGGCCATAGTCATTAGAGTTATTTAAAAGTAAAATAATGGATTTTTTATAGCACTCTTCTATTATCTTGTTGTCTATTTTATTTCGTTTAGCCATATAAGTATTTCTTTAGTTAAATTATCATCCGGTAGTTTTTTGGTTTTAATTATTAGATAAGGTAAAGTTGTTTTTTTAATTTCTTTTAGATATTCCTCTTGCTGTTTAATATACCAGGATGGTTGATGCATAATTTTTTTATAATTAGGATAAAGTTTTAGCCGGTCGGCGATTCTGGCTTGAATGATTTTTTCGTTCGGCGGCAAAGTGATTAAAATTATTTTAAAGCCCAATTTTCTTAATTGTTGCTCAATTTTTTTATAATCTATTTCTTGCTGGCGGTGCAGGCGGTTATAGACTATGTCTGATAAGTGAAATTTTTCTATTAAAAGATTGCTATTTTTCAGTTCATTAAAGATTTTTAGATAAAATTCTATAATCGGCCGGCCGTGTTTAGTCCCGTAGACGCCAACATCGCAATTAAACCAATGGCAGCCGTCTAAGAGATAACCGCTTTGATTGTATTTTGGCTCAAGGTAATTATAGATTTGCGACATGAGCCAGCTTTTGCCGGCCAGTTCCGCCCCTTCAAAAATTAGATGATGTTTAAGCATATTAGCTAATAATTTTATTGATACCGGTTAAGCATTCCCGCTCAACCCTAAAATAAGAATAAACATTTTTATGGTTGCTGTAGAATTATTTTATAAATTCCAGGTTGATTTTGACGTTAAGATTTTTACAGACTTCGGCGAGAGGCCTGTGGGATCGTTTTAGTTCCGGCTTATCTTTTAATAAGAAATAAGTAGCGGTGCGCAGAGCCGTCCAGTTATAATAATTATTAATTCTTTCTTTAACATAGTCGTCAATTTTAATTTGAGAATTAAGCCGATAATGGTTGAAGAAGATAGTTTTAATTTTTTCTACATAAGCTAAGTCGTTGATTTTTTCCGAACCCATAAAGTCAAGCTGTTGTAAAAATGAGCCGAGATCTCGGGCAAAGTCGGCTAAGCACATATCGGTAAAATCAATTACGGCGATTTTATCTTTGCCCATTTTAATAATATTTTTAGCGTGAGCATCGCCATGGATTAGATAGCGCTGGTTGTTATTAATAAAATAAGCCTTTTCCTTTTGGATAATTATTTCGTAAATTTTTTTATATGATTCGTATAGATTTGGATAAGTGCGGTTGATTTTTTTTAGAACATGGGCCAAGCCGGGGAAGACTGTCTCAATGCGGGAGTTTTCCGGGTTAAAGTTATCGGCTCCGGCCGTCGGCAGGCCATGCAGTTTGGCGAACCAAGCGGCGGCTTTAGCGACGATATCTTCAATAACTTCATAATTTTTTTTACTCAGGTAATAGTAAAGAGTTTGTCCTTGAACGCCGCGATAGAAATAGCCGTTAAAATAATTGGAGAAAAATAATGGATGCGGGATGACCAAGCTACCTTGATCAAAGCCTAGTTGCCATAAAAATGATAGCGCGGCGAAGGAACTTTTTCTGGGTTCGCTGGAATGGGCCGTGCAATAAATCGGCAATTTAACTATTGCGCCGCCATGAGTTAAAAAAGAAGTCGTAAACTTTATAACTATGTGATAAGTGGTTTGCCAAATATTCTTTTTTATTGGGATGATTTTAATTTTTTTTATTTCTCTAAAATAAGGATAGAGCGGTAGAACTTGTTGGTTAAACAGATTCATAACATAATTATTGTCGAAGAGATTAAGTATCCTGTTCATATTGTTTTATTTTTTTGTTCTAGCTTTTCCAATAATGATTCCAATGTTTATGCCAAATTAATTGTTTTATTTTTAAATAGAGCTTTTCACCGGTGATTTTTGCCGTTTTAGTGTTTGCTTCGGTTAAGGAGCGAATACTTTTAATTAATTCATTAGTGCCTCGTTCAATTTCGTCAGGGTTCCAGGAAATAGAGCTGAATAATTTAAAATCGCGCGCCGAGGCCCACCAAAAAGTGCAGCTGGCTAAACCCCGATTTAAATGAGCCCTGGCCCAGGAATAATTTGCGTCAGCCTGATGTTGGTTGACCGTGGTTATGGCTAAATTGGCCAGCTGCCAGAGCAATTTTTGAATTTTATTTTTATCATTATGCCAAAGGGCAAAAGGCGCGCCGCGCTTTAGTTCGCTAGCCGTAGATTCCCAGGAAGAAGCCAGCGGTTTAAGCTCAACTTTTTCTTTTAGCCCCGACAGGAATTCGCTCACCGTTAAAGTCTGTATTTCAGGGCGTTTTAGCAATTTTTCAAAAATGGCGGCGGTATCATGATGCCTTAAACCATAAAGTTCGGCATCGGTGGCGGTTAAGGCCGGGCCGCTGTAATTTTTGTTTATTAAATTAAAGATGGTTCCCGGAACATAACTTTTTGACAGATTCCTGGAGCGGAAAAATATTTTAAGTCCGGTAGGTTTTTCTAAATATAATTTATGATAATCTAATTTATTTAATTTTCCGAAAGCCGAAATTTCGTCTAATATAATCCAGTTATAACCCAAAGAAGCGATAATTCTAGCGGCGGCGGGGCTATAGGCGAGTTCTGGCAGAAAAAAACCTTTGGCCTGAAAATTTTCACCAAAATATTTTTTTAATATTATTTGATTAGCTTCAATATTTTTTTTAATTTCCTCTTCGGGCAAGAGCGGCAAGATAGGGTGAAAAGCCGCGGTGCCGGTAAGCTCAATTTGTTTTCTATCGTTAAGCACCCTTAAGTCGGAGATTAAATTATGATAGCCGAGCCGGTCTAATTTTTCTAAAAGGCAACCGGCTAAATTTAAAGTAAATTTAACATTAGGATTTCTTTTTAGGACGCTAATGATTTCTTTATAGCTTTTTTCCACGGCCTCAATAACCGTTTCATTATCGGCCGCTGGCGGTTGATAAAAATGGAGCAAATTAACCCAAATAATTTTATTCATAGAAATATTGCTTATCAAAGAATTATTTATGCCGTTTCATTGCTTGCCGATAGAGCGCTACATATTTTTTGGCCGGTATTTCCCAGCTGTTTGATTCTCTCATCACTCTAAATATTAATTTATGCCAGTTAGTTTGATAGCGATAATTTTCTAAAGCTCTGATAATGGTGGCATATAAGGAATAGGGGTTAAATGAGGAAAAACTAAAACCATTGCCTCGGTTGGTCCTGGGGTTATAGTTTGCCACCGTGTCCATCAGGCCGCCGACGCGGCGTACGACCGGAATGCAGCCATAGCGCATGGCGATCAGCTGGTTAATGCCGCAGGGCTCATGGTGCGACGGCAAGAGAAAGATATCCGCGCCGGCATAAAGCAAGGTTTCCATTTTTTGGTTTTCTTTAAAAGACAGCCAAGCCATTTTCTTAGGATAGCGTTTGGCGAATTTTTTAATTTCATTAATATATTCTTTATCGCCATCGCCCATAAAAACCAACTCTATGTCAAGATGGAGCAGGGGTTCAAGAATTTGCAAAATCAATTCAAAACCTTTTTGAAAGGTTACCCGAGAAGTCAAAGCGATAACTGGCAATTCCTGGTCAACCTTCAATTTTAATAATTTTTGCAGGTGATCTTTGTTTAATTTTTTGTTATTGATTTTATTGCAATCATAATTTTTAAATAAACCGGGATCATTTTGCGGATTGTAAGTCGCGTAATCAATGCCATTGACTATGCCAAATAGTTTGTCTTCACGATTGCGCAGAATTTGCTGCAAGTCCTGTCCGAAGTTTGTAGTCATAATTTCTTCGCGGTATTGTTCGCTTACCGTATTGATGATATCAGCCGAGAGAATCGCTCGTTTGGCAAAATTGATATTTTCAATGTCCGAATCCGTGATATGAGGAATTTTATTTTTGCCGTAATCTTTTTTTTCCGCCGGCACGGCCCACCAATCATGGCCGAGCTGAAAGGCCAGATTATGGATAGTAAAAATAGTTTTCGTTTTATGCAGAGTTTCTGAATATTTAAAGTCGGTTTTTAAAAAATAAGGGATTAGGCCGGTGTGCCAATCGTGGCAATGGACAATATCAGCCTCGTATTTTAAGAGAGATATCAGCTTTAAGGCGGCTATATTAAAGACTAAAAAACGCACATTCTCCCGCCTTGAACCGTAAAGTTCTTTTTTGGCGGAAAAATATTTTTTATTTTCAATAAAATAAATTGGCAAACCCCTCATTAAATATCCTTGCCAGAAATTAATTTGCACTTTGTCAACGGAATTCAGATAAACTTTAACATTCTCGTAGATCAGTTTTAGATTATGAGTTTTAGTATCAATAATTTGCCCATAAAGCGGAGTAATAACCATTACTTCGTGCCCGAGCCGTTTCAAGGCCTTGGGCAGACTCTTAGCCACGTCAGCCAGGCCGCCGGTTTTAGAAAACGGCGCGACTTCGGCAGCGATGGAAACAATTTTTAGTTTCTTAGTGGACATAAAGTATGATCTAAAATTTTTGTGTCTAGTTCGGTCTGATGAATATCTTGGTTTTTCCACCCGCTTTCGCGAGTGCTAAAGGCCGATGAAATCTGGGCGTTTTTCTTTGAGAGAAAAACGCTACGATTTCACCTCTGTTCTCCTTTTTGGCTCCGAGGAAAGCACAGAGGCGCCGCTCAAAATCAAGATATTCATCAGACCTCTTTTAGCGATTATAGAGCTGGGCAATAATTCGCGGCACAAATGGCGACGGCTAGGGCGTCGGCCGCGTCGTCGGGCTTAGGTAATTCTTTCAGTTTTAAAATTAGCTTGACCATTCTTTGCACTTGGCCCTTATCCGCGTGGCCATAAGCTGAGACGGCTTGTTTAACCTGGTAAGGCGTGAATTCTATACTTTTGATCTTATTTAATTTGGCCGTTAATATTACTACGCCTCTGGCTTGGCCGACGATCAGCGCGGTTTTAGCGTTGTTACAAAAAAATAACTCTTCGACTGCTATTAGACTAGGTTGATATTTTTTAATTAATTTATTTAGCTCCAGATTTATTATTTCCAATCGATCAGCTAAAGCAAATTTGGCCGAGGTTTTAATTGAACCGTAAGCCAGGCAGGTTAATTTGTTGTTTTTATTTTTAATTATGCCAAAACCCGTGTCGGCGATGCCGGGGTCAATACCAAGGATAAGATTGGAATTTTTTTGTGGCATTTATAGCTACTTAGCGTTGCCGGATAAAAGTTTTATTTTTTCCACCCGCTTTCGCGAGTGCTAAAGGCCGATGAAATCTGGGCGTTTTTCTTTAAGAGAAAAACGCTACGATTTCATATGCGCTCAAAACTAAAATTCTTGTTCAACGTCTCCTGGCGAATTTATATATTTATATTAGTATAATAATTCGCGATATCTTCATTACTGTCTAGCGCCTCTATAAATTTCTGAACTTTAGCTTTTTCTTCATCGGTTAGCTGGGTCCGATCCTTGGCTACATACTCAATCTCGGCTGATTCGGTTTTTATGCTTTTCGCGTCCAGAAATTGTTTAACTTTTTGTAGATCTTCTGGTTTAGTGTAAATAGTGGCGCCTTCAGCTTCTTTTACAAAATTTTGGATGCCGGCATCAATTAATTCCAGCTCAAAATCATCGTTGTTAATTAAATTTTTGCTGTGCAGCTCCTCGGCAGTAATGAGAATTACTCCCTTTAGTTCAAAGTTCCATAAAACCGAGCCCAAGGAGCCGCCGGCATCGGCGAAGAGATGCCTGATTTCTGCGGCCGTCCGGTTTTTATTGTCGGTTAAACATTTAATAATAAATTGCGCTTTGGCTGGGCCGATGCCTTCGTAAGTTAATTCTTCAATCTGGGCTCCGGCCAGTTCGCCAGTGCCGCGCTTAATGGCGCGTTCGATATTTTCTTTAGGCATGTTTGCCTCCCTGGCTTTTTCTATAGCCAGGCGCAGGCCGAAGTTAGTAACCGGGTCGCCGCCCTTACGCGCCGCGATAGTGATTAAATTGCCGTATTTGGTAAAAATAGCTCCTTTTTTAGCGTCAACAATGGCTTTCTGCCGCTTAGTTGTTGCCCATTTTGAGTGTCCGGACATAAAAATGAATTATGAATTATGAATAAGGGAATAATAGCAAGAGTATTTATTTAAAAGTCAGCGCGTGCTGACAATGAAAATTTAACACATAATGAGTTATAAATCAAGGTCAATTTTAAAGGAAATGGCGTAGTTTATTAGCTTTAAAAAAGTATGCTATAATTACTGTATAGTTTTATTAAAATATGATAAATAATTTAGACGATCAAAAAGTATATAAAAAATTGGATTTTGGTAAAGTCGCCAAGTCGATTGAATCTTTGCCTTCGCAGATGAAGCAGGTTTTAAAACAAGCCGATTTGATAAAAATACCGCCAGATTATAGCCAAGTAGCGCAAGTGGTGGTTAATGGCATGGGCGGATCAAATATCGGCGTCGGCATGATTGGCGCGGCTTTGAGCGACCAAATAAAAGTACCGATTATTATTACGGCCGGTTATGAGGTGCCAGCTTCGGTTAATGAGAATACCCTGTATTTGTTGTCATCATATTCTGGCAATACGGAAGAGGTTTTAAGCGTGTATCTAGAAGCGAAGAAGCGCGGCGCAAAAGTTATGGCTATTTGCGAACAGGGAGAAAATAAATTGGCGCGGCTGATGAAGGATGAGAATATTCCGGGATTTACTTTTAAATCGGATCATAATCTAAGCGGCCAGCCCAGAATGGGTCTTGGCTATTCGGTGCTTGGCGTGGCCATGCTTCTGGCTCGGGTCGGTTTATTAGAGATTAAAGCGCAAGAGATGGAAAAAATCATCGTTAATTTGGAAGCTTGGGGAGAGGAATTGTCGCCGGATAAATCCGCTAAAACTAATCGGGCTAAGCAAATCGCGTTAGAATTATATAATAAAATACCGGTAATCGTGGGCGCGGAATTTTTGGTTGGTAATTTAAAGATTTTAAGAAATCAGTTTAATGAAACTAGTAAAAATTTTGCGAGTTTTTTGGAACTACCTGACATGAATCATTTTGCCTTAGAAGGTTTAGCTAAGCCGGTAAGTAATAAAGATAATTTAACCTTTTTCTTTATTGATTCGTCGCTTTATCATCCTCGTATTATAAAACGATCAACTCTGACTAAGCAGATTGTTCAGAAAAATAAAATAAAATATATTGATCATAAATTGTCCGGCGCTTCTAAATTAGAGCAAGCTTTTAATATGTTACAGTTTGGTGCGTGGGCAACCTATTATTTAGCCATGTTAAACAATGTTAACCCGGTTAAGATTCCCTGGGTGGAATGGTTTAAGAAGGAATTAGAGAATTAATTTTTTAATATAAATTTTATGATGATGCCATAGTTATTGATTATTGCGGGTTTGATTTTCCTCTTGGAAAATCTGGATCTTATTCCTGATATAAAATGGTCGGTAGTTTGGCCGATTATCGTTATCCTAGCCGGAGTTATGATGCTGAAAAAGAAAAGCGGGGATGGTTGCTGTGGTTGGCAGGGGGAGAAAAAGGCGGAAGAGAATAAATAGCGATAAATAAAAAAGAGCAAAAAAACGCTTTGGCAAATGCCAGGCGTTTTTTGTAAATAATTATTATATAATTTATATTTTCACTCCGTTGATAACTTTTTAGTATTTTAAATTGTTTATTTTATATTAGCCAATTTGTAATTATTTGACATAGACCATATAGTCTTATATAATGAAAGTATGATTAAAAATATTACCAAGAGACAACTTGAGGCGCTTAATATTATTTATAAAAATATTGAGTCATCAGGGTTTCCGCCCTCTTTGGCTGATTTGCGCGAGGAGCTTAAGGTAGCGTCAAATCAGTCAGTAATTAATTTTTTAAAAGTTTTGGAAAATAGCGGTTATATAAAACGAGAAGAAGGTTTGGCGCGCGGGCTAAAAATTTTGCCAAAGGGTTATAAGGCCCTAGGGGTTGATATGTTAGTACCCGCTGTTGGCAATAGCTCGTGCGGGCCATTCGTTGAAGCCATACAGGAAGTTGGCAACTGGATATCTCTACCGGGCGAGATGTATAAAGATGAAGTTACGGAATCAAAGGACAAATTATTTATAATTAAGGTCGGAGGCGACAGCATGATCAACGCCGGTATTAATAATGGAGATTTGCTTTTAATCAAACAGGCGCGTGAATTTAAAAATGGCGATATAGTAGTGGCGCGCAATGACGATGGCACGACGGTAAAAAGATTTGTGGCTGAAAACAAGAAAGCTTATTTAAAGCCGGAAAATCCGGCTTATAAAAATATTCCTATTTTTGAAGACACATATTTTGACGGCAAAGTCATTGCCAATTTAAGCACTCTAAAAAGAACATATGAACCAAAAAATTAACAGCGCGGTATTAAACAAAATTTTTCGCGATTCCGGTATCCAGTACGGCTTGAAAGAATTTGAAGATATCAAGCCGGTTGAAGTATTGGATATTTTTGAAAAAGAAAAAGGCAAATTTTATGTTAAATGCTTAAAGCGTGAAAAAAACATATTATTGTTTAACTCTGAAAAAAATCTATCTAAGCCGGAGGAAGTAATACGGCAATTATGGTTGTTTAAATTAGTTAAATATTATAATTATCCGTTAGATCGCATTGATTTGGAAAAAGATATCAGATTCGGCCATGAAATTCACGCCAAGGCAGCCGACATTATCGTTTACCGTGAAGATAAGATAACACCGCTAGTTATTATTGAAACTAAAAATCCAACCGTGGAAAAAGGTTTGGATCAATTAAAAACTTATATTAATTCCGAAGGCGCGCCGATCGGCGTTTGGAGCAATGGCGTGGAAAAGGTTGTTTTATATCGTCCTTATCCGCGAGAATTTCAAACCTTAAGAGATTTGCCAAGAGCCGATCAGACGATTGAGGATGTTTTGGAAGAGAAATTAACGCTTGATGACTTGCAGAAAGATTATGATTTAGTGAAAATTTTAAAAATTTTGGAAGAGCTGGTTTTAGCCGGCGCCGGAGTGGATTCATTCAATGAAATTTTTAAATTGATCTATGCCAAGCTGTTTGACGAAAAGGAAGCGCGCAAGAGGAAAGACAATGAGGTTTATTTTCGGCAGTCAAAAGATTCAAAAATTACTTACGATGTTATAAATAAACTTTTTCAAAGCGCTTGCAATGAATGGCCGGGAGTTTTTAATTCTCATGAAAAAATAGATTTGGCGCCGAACCACCTTTCCGTGTGCGTAGATGAATTCTCTAAAATCAGGCTTTTGAATTCAAATTTAGAAGTGATTGACGCGGCCTTTGAGTATTTATTGCCCGATGTGGCCAAAGGTAAAAAGGGTCAATATTTTACCCCGCGCCATGTTATAGATATGGCGGTTAAGATGTTAAACCCGAAAGACGATGAATATGTTATAGATCCGGCCTGCGGTTCGGGCGGATTTCTTATTCATGCTATGCGTTATGTTTGGAATAATGATTTAAAGCAGGCCGATAAGACCGCTAAAACCGATTACGCGAGAAAATATATTTATGGCATAGATTTTGATGATAAGCCGGTGAAAATCGCTCGGGCTATGATGCTAATCGCCGGCGACGGCCGGTCGCATATTTTAAAATTAAATTCTTTAAATACCAAAGAATGGCAAGGCGATGAAAGCGAAAAAGAGAGGGCGCGAGCCGAACTGCGCGAGCGGCTGCATAAATTTGAGGATTATGATAAGGACAAAAATAACAAAGATAATTTTAAATATTTTGACTATGATATTTTGCTCTCTAACCCTCCATTCGCCGGAGAAATTCACGAGACTCCGCTATTAAAAGAATATGATTTGGCTAAAAATGATAAAGGCAAGTTGCGCAATAAAATGGAGCGGCATATTTTATTTATTGAACGATCGCTGGAATTAGTCAGGCCGGGCGGACGATTAGCCATAGTTTTACCGCAAGGCGTTTTTAATAATAGCAATATGGAATATGTGCGCGATTATTTATTGGAGAAAGCGCGGATTTTAGCGGTAGTGGGGCTTGAAGGAAATACATTCAAACCACACGCAGGAGTTAAGACAAGCGTTATTTTTTTGCAAAAACGGAACGAAAAAGAAAAATCGCCGAAAGATTGCCCGATTTTTATGGCGGTATCTAAAAAATCCGGTAAAGATAATTCAGGCGAATATGTTTATCGTAAAGACAAAGACGGTAATTTAATGTTTGACTCGCAGGGCAAGAAAATCTTAGAACATGATTTGGACGAGATTGCGGAGGAGTTTAGGAAGTTTAGGGAGGAGAAAAAAATTAACTATTAGTTTATGGATATTCCACAAGAAAAGTTTGATCGGGTTAAAAAAGAAGCTGAAGAATTTTATCGGAGTATCGGCGAAGTTTACTGCCCATATCTAAAAAATAAAGTATCTTTTAACGCCAAAGGATTAGAGCACATAAAATTTAAAGAGAGAGGAAAAGCAAGAGTGGTAACCGATCAATATATTAGATTAAAACTTTTAAAGTTAGCGCCTATAATTATTTCCGCCTCCCATACCTTGCAGGAATATTTTGAAACCAAAAAATTTGAAAAAGTAAATGCCAACTCTCGCTGGCAGTATAAGGTCGTAGAAGTTGTCTATTATGGGTTTGTCGCTATTATCAACCAAGCGCGCATAAAAATTATCATTAAACAGGTAGATGGCGGCAATAAATTTTTTTGGAGTTTAATACCATTCTGGAAGAATGATAAAAGAAATTCAGAAAATAAAAAAATCCTGCATGCAGGAGATTTGGAAAGTAATTAACTAAATATGATACTTGTTTACGGTTTCTACTTTTTAACCGTGAGAGGGCCAAAGCCCTACAAGTACCATAAAATCAGTATATACTTAAATTGTCTATTTGTCAAAATGGCTAATATTAAATAAAAAATAAGCGTCAATATACTGTTTGATTAAGTTATTAACAGTAGCTATTATGTGGGATATATTTTCAAGAATTTTAGATATAATGCTCGTTGTAATTACTGCTTATTTTTATTTTGAGAATAGACAATTGAAAAAATTTAAGGCCGAAAAAGAATTAGAAATAAAAATGGCAGAATTAGCGAAAGTGAGAAATGATTATTTTCAAAATTCGCCAGGTACGGTTGGATATGAACTTTTATCAATGTCAGACATTGTAAAACGAGAAAACGAATTTAACTATAAAGTGCTTTGTATCGAGGCCGAAATCAAAAATCTTGGTAAAATTATAAAAAAATATCAATGGATATTTAGTAAATAGTTTTTTATGATTACTTATTCTATAATTAATAAATTTCAAATTGAAGATACGAAGCGATTAGATGCCGAATATTATCAGCCGGAGTATTTAGAAGTGGAACAAAAGTTAAAATCGGTTAATACTAATACTATTGATGAAATATCAGAAAGTGTTGAAAATTTTGGCGCTTATTCATTATGTAATTATATTCAATGGCGCGACAGTGGAGTGCCCTATTTAAATGTTCAGGACATTAAGGATGGATATATTAATTTTGTTGGTACTAAATTTATTGATGAAAAGGTTAATAAAATTTTAAAAAAATCGCAAGTAAGAGAAGGGCAGGTAATTATGACAATGGCGGGCACGATAGGGAGCGTCGCAGTGGCGCATAATATCCCTAAACAGGTAAATTCAAACCAAGCGACTGCAAAAATTACACTAAAAGAAAATTTTTCTCCTTATTTTGTATCAGCTTTTTTTAATTCTTATTACGGAAAAAATCAAATAATGCGCGAGATTGTTAGTAGCGTTCAGCCAAATATATTTTTATTTCAGATTAAAAATTTTAAAGTTCCGATTGCAACACAAAAAGAACAAAAAGAAATTGAAAAAATATATATTCACGGGCTAGAGAAATTAGAAAACTTTAAATTATTTTACAACCAAGCTGAAAATTTATTTTTGAAAGAATTAAATTTACAAAATTTTAGAAATGACGATCTATTGTCCATATCTATAAATTTGTCCGATATAAAAAAAGCTAATCGTTTTGACGCCGAATATTTTAATTCGCCATGTAATAAAATGCTGGCGATAATAAATAAAGTTAAAACTGCCAAACTCGGCGATTTGGCGGAAATGACTAAGGGCGTGGAGCCGGGAGCGGAAGCGTATATAGAATCCCCCTTACCCCCCTTGTCAGAGGGGAATAATAAGTTGTTTATCCGCGTCAGCAGTATATCTAAAGACGGAATTATTGATAAAGATCAAAAATATATAAGCGAAGATTTGTATAATGAATATAAAAAAGATTACCAGCCGCAAGCCGGAGAAATATTATTAACTAAGGACGCCAGTATCGGAGTTGCCTGTTTAGTGCGCGAACCGGTAGAAGGCATTGTTTCCAGCGGTGTTATGAGATTAAAACTAAAAGAAAAAATTAATCCGGAATATTTAGCGTTAGTTTTAAACTCAATGGTTGGCCGCTTGCAAGCCGAGCGAGATGCCGGCGGATCAATTATCGCCCACTGGAAGCCGGAACAAATAAAAAATTTAGCCGTGCCAATTTTGCCGTCTTCAACGCAAAATAAAATCGGCGATTTATTATTGCAATCTTATCAAGCGCGAAAAAAGGCTAAAGAATTATTAGAAGAGGCAAAATTAAAGGTTGAGGAAATGATAGAAAAAAAATAATGTAAGCAGCTATTTTACAAAACCTCGTATAACAGCGAGGTTTTGTTTATTTTCTTAGAATCTTAAATATCGGACCATACATATCTTCTTTGATATTTATTTTTAACTCATTTTTATTTATCCGGTTAGAATATTCAACTGGCGCGCTAGTAATAATTGCGATGGGCTGTTTTTCGTCGCCTTCGCCCATACAAAGCACCGCGGCCGTGGCTAACGAATCGGCTATATCAACTCGGGAGTATTTAAATGGGCGGCCGAAGATATCCAGACGCCGGCGGTAGTCTTTTAAACCTTTAAAGCCGGCGTAGCCGATGGCCATACCGGTGATGCCGGCCCGCAGGGGTAAGCAGCGGCTGTCAGTAATAATTACGCCGAAGTTTTTTAGTTTATATTTTTTCTTAAAATAATTTCTTATTAGCCGGGTGGTCTTAAAGCTGTCTTTAGGCAACATAATAATCTGCCCATTGGCGTTGCTTTCGTCAACTCCAGCGTTAGCCATAATTTGACCATCTTTAATGGTTAAATAGACATATTTAGTGGGTAAAACGAAGTCGCTTTCCCGTTTAATAATTTCCAGTTTAGTATTTTCGTCAATTTTTTTTACTAATCTGCCTGAAGTAACAACCAAGATAGTTTTCTCTTTAATACTTGGTAGGCGGCTGGTAATAAACGGCAGGAGTTTTTCCTTGGGCTTAAAAATCCTGGTTTTTATGGCTTGGATTTTCATGTTGGAGTAAATAAATTCCTAAATAAGACAGCGGCGTATATAGAAAGCCCATAGCGACCTTATATAGCCACCAGGGTAGACTTATGAGCAGGATAGTTTTAACTGAATAGATACCCAGAAAGG
>LCCP01000015.1 GCA_000997945.1 Parcubacteria group bacterium GW2011_GWC2_42_12
TAGCTGATATAATTCTTTTCGTTCTGCCAAATTCAAGCAAGTTGGGAATAAAGCGATTTCTTTTATATCTAATTTATCAATTTCTTTAACTTTATTTTTCCATTCGCCTCCCTCGGCAATGGTAGTTAGACCCAATAATATCTTTTTAGCCATAGTTTATCGTTTTGAATAATTTTTTTTATAATATTCCAGATACTTTCCATTCTTGATATTCTGCCACCAAACTTTATTATGTTTATACCAGGCTATGGTTTTAAGTAAGCCATCGGCAAAATTAACTTTTGGCTCCCAGCCCAGCTCTTGCTTGGCCTTAGTATAATCCATGGCGTAGCGCAAGTCATGGCCAGGTCGATCGGCTACATATTCTATCATGTCTTCGCCCTGATCCATTAGCTCTAAAATCTTCTTGGTCAATGCCAAGTTGGTAAGTTCGCTGTCTCCGCCTAAGCAATAAGTCTCCCCGATCTTTCCTTTTTTAATAATCGCGTCCACACCAGCGTTATGGTCATCGACGTAAATCCAATCGCGAACATTCTTGCCTTCACCGTAGACCGGAACTTTTTTATTTTCCAAGAGATTAGTAATAAATAAGGGAATAACTTTTTCCGGGAATTGACACGGACCGTAATTGTTTGAACAATTGGAAATTGTAATCGGCAATTTATGAGTATGGAAATAGGCGCGAACTAAATGATCTGAGCCGGCCTTAGAAGCGCTATAAGGACTTCTGGGATCGTAAGCTGTCTTTTCGTTAAACGGTTTATCGTTTGGTCTAAGCGAACCGAAGACTTCATCAGTGGAAACATGGTGAAATCTAATTTGGCCATTATTCTTAGCCGCGTCCAATAATACGCGCGTGCCCTCCACATTAGCGCGAATAAAATCGCCACTATCCATAATTGAACGGTCAACATGCGATTCGGCCGCAAAATGGACTATTAGATCAATATCTTTAACAATTTCGTTGACTAGACCGGTATCGCAAATATCCCCTTTAACAAACTGGTAATTCTGATTATTTTCCAGGTCGCACAAATTCTCCAAATTGCCCGCGTAAGTTAAGGCGTCCAGATTGACAATACTGTCGGCCAGATATTTTTTTAGCCAATAATGAATAAAGTTGGAACCGATAAAACCGGCGCCGCCGGTTACTAATATTTTCATATAGTTAACTATTATATTTATTCCTTAATTTTTGCCAGGGTTTTTTCATATCTGTCTTTAAAATCTTTTTTTACCGTATCATAAGGTTTTTTAAAAAAGATGGTGGAAAAATAATTCAGAGTATAGAGCCAGCCGGTTTTAGCGATGCCCTCTTTTTCCAATCTTCTGCCCGAAGCGTAAATCGGCAAATCAAAAGTGAATTTTACGGCGCCGACTTTAACCAAGCGCCGGGCCAAATCAGTATCCTCGCCCCAGAAATCAAATTCTGAATTAAAACCGCCGATTGCTTCTATGGCGGTCCGCTTAACTACAAAATTACCGCCCTGAAGCATAGAACTTACTTTAAAAATATAACGATTGACCAAATAAGTTAAAAAGCCAGCATAATAAAACAAACGCACCTCGGCTCTGGCTTTTTTTGACAAATCATAATAAATAAACGGCCCGCTTAAAGCCACGAGTTTATTGTTTTTAGAAAATTCTTTAAATACTTTATCAAGCCAGCCCGGCGTCATTCTGGTATCGGCGTCAATATTGGCGATTAACTCGCCCCGAGAGGCCAGATAGCCGGCTCGACGCGCTTTTACCAAGCCCTTGCTGGGTTCATCAACTAATTTAACTTGGGGAAAGGAAGCGATAATTTCCCGGGTTTTGTCGGTTGAGGCGTTATTAACCGCCACGATTTCCATGTCATAATTCTTGCCGTTCATTTCCGCTAAAATTGAATTCAAGCAGCAACCGATGAGAGACTCTTCGTTGTGGGCTGGGATGACTACGCTTAATTTCATATAGTTTTTATTTATTATATTTCTCTATCACTTCACTATATAATTTTACCCATTGTTTAGCAATATTGGCCGCGGAAAATCTGGGTACAAAATTAATTGCGCCTTGACCTAGTCTCTGCTGTAAATCGGTATTAGATAATATTTCCACTATACGGCCGGCTAAATCTTCATAATCGCCCGGCTTAAACAGCAAACCATTATCCGATTTTATCAATTCCGGTATGGAATTACAATTTACACCTATGGCCGGCAAACCGCAAGCCATGGCCTGGATGATGGTTAAGCTTTGCACTTCCGAAGTGCTGGCGATAGTGAAAACGTCAGCCGACCGATAAAGTTCGGCCAAATCATGGTGATTCAAGGTGCCTAAAAATTTTACATTTTCATTTAACCCCAGTTCGCCTACTAAACCCTTGAGCGACTCTTCGGCTTGGCCATGCCCGGCCAAGCCCAAGTTAATTTCCGAAAAATCTTGCTTAACAATCTTTATTGCCCGTATAATCACATCAATATTTTTCTCAAAAGCCAGTCGGCCAGCATAGACTACCACGAACTTTGACAAATTATATTTTCTTTTGATTGCTGGCCTGTCTATTTGATTTAAAGTATTAAAAATTTTCATGTCCACGGAATTGGAAATCGACTGTGACGACGCGGTTAGGCCATTGGCCAACATCTCGTCTAAAAAAGATTGAGCCGGTGCGGTAACATAATCACATTGATTATAATACCAATTCAGGTAGCGCGTAGAAATTCTACCCAACCATTGATAACTAAGATAACCGGCTTTAAGAAATTCCTTTATCCTGGTATGGTTTGTGCCAATTATGGGCCGACTTAACAGCTTGGCGGCTAGCAAACCCTCAAGCCCCACGCCAAAAAATAGTTGGCTATGAATTATATCCGGTTTAAAAGCTTTAACGCTTAACCAGCGCCAGGCGCCAGGAATTACCAAGCGGGCCTGCTTAGTAGGCGAGGGAAAACCAAACGAAAAAAAACGTTTAATCTTGATTTTTTTGCCCAAATCTAATTCGGTTGCCGGCCGTTTAACAATCGCGTAATTCCTTTTGGAATATTTTGGCGCAAAAAAACAAATGGCATGGTTTAATTTAGATAATTCTCTGGCTAGCTGAATTATTGAATCAGAAATACCGCTTAGCTCCGGATAAAAATTATCGCTAAAGATGGCTATTCTCATATAATTATTCCGAATTTATCTCTGCTTGGGAAATCTTCTTGGAAATCTTAACAAATAAATAATCAATAACTATAAATAAAATTATGACCGCGATAATCAAATACTGGCCGTAATAAAAATATTTAGCCAGCGAATCATAAGCCCGGCCAAAAAAATAACCTAGGAGCGTAAAGAATACTGCCTTAGGCAAGCTTAAAACTAATAAAATATAAAAAAACTTTTTAAAACGCAGCTTAGCCGCGCCGGTAATAATAAACCCCAGTATGGGTATGATGGGAGAATACTTTATAATCATTAAAGTCTTCCAGCTATGCTGATGCAGCATCTTCTCTATCTTAAGTATTCTCGCGCTGGTCAAGCCAAAATAGTGGCCGAATCTTTCCACCACATGCACCCGGCTAAAAAAACCTATTAAATAAAAAGCTAAATCAACGGCCATTTCACCAAAAAAAGCCAGACTGAAGATCACATAAACATTTAAATAGCCCAAGGCCGCGGCAAAAGCGGCCGCGGAAATAAAAATTGGGCCGCCGATAATTATAGCGACAAAAATTAAAAAATAACCGTTAGCCAAGACCCAGGATAAAATTGTGGAAAAAGTCAATGCCGTCATTTGATCATATTAATCTTCTTTAATACTGCTTCGGCCTCGCCGGTTGCGTATTTTTTCTGCGGCCAAAATGTCAAACCGTCACCAGGTAATCTTGGTATGAGATGAAAATGCAAATGCGGCACACTCTGACCGGCCTCCGGATCATTGGCTTCTAAGATATTATAACCAACTGCTCCCAAATTTTTCTTTAAACTTAAGCCAACTTTTTTTACGGTCTTCATAACCCGACATAATGTCTCTTCGCCAGCTTCTTCTATATTAGCAAAGTGTTTTTTCGGCACCACTAAAGTATGACCCGGGTTAACCGGGCCAATGTCCAGGAAAGCCAAAGTATGCTTATCTTCATAAACTTTATAACTTGGTATCTCGCCGGCTATAATTTTACAAAAAATACAAGACATATTAACTCCGTCATTGCGAGCGACCGAAAGGAGCGAAGCAGTCTCAGATATATCTCGTATAATCGTTCGTGAGATTGCTTCGTCGCTTAAGCTCCTCGCAATGACAATATTAATTACTCTATTTTATACGGCGACTCTGGATCGCTCTCCCATCTGATTTCATCTATCTCCCCCTTTTTGTTCTGGCCATGATACAATTTATCCGGCAAATTTATACACCAGCCGTTGGCTTCACCAACGCATTTATAACCATGCACCACGCCGGGCGGAACAATTACCAAAATCGGATTTCTGGCTCCGGCCTCAATCTTTAAATATTCATTTTTAGCGCGCCGATCCCAAAGATGAAGTTCAAAATTTCCCGGCCCAATAAAAATAAAGCAATCGCTTTGGTTTTTATGCTCATGCGGTCCGCGTCTGACGCCTGGCTTGGTGACGCTAACATAACTCATGGCCGGTTGCAGATTGACCTCGTCGCTCCTGTAAATTTCCGCTAACCAACCGCGGTCATCTGTGTTTTTATTAATTTTTTTTATTATTACGCCGTTAATCATAGATAGACATATTATATCATTAAAATGCAAAGTTAAAAAATCAAAACGTAAAATGACAATTTAAAATTATTGAATTTAAAAATTTTGCATTTTTCATTGTCATTTTACATTTTGATTTTTACATTTTAAACTTTTATTACCTGGCCTTCGGCGTTACCCAAAACCCCATATATTTGCCCAACATCATCCTGGTCTGCGCCTCCAGCCCCGGGATAGCGCCAAAAACTATGATGCTTACCGGCAGAATCAACCATTGCAAAACCATGGCAATGCTTTTTGCAAAACCATATTGGCGCGGTCGCTTAGGCAGCAGAATAGTAGAAATAATCGCCGAGAGAATCATGCCAATCATGGCCACGACCATTAAAGTGCGCGATACGGCCGGTAAATTATTTGATAAAACAGTAATATTAAAATTATTCCCGCCCAAAATTATTGGCAGCCAACCGATAACGCCAATGATCAAAGAGTTGGTCGCCCAAGAATGAAAACCGTAAAACTGGACTAAAATTTTATTAACCATTTTGCCGACCGGCAAAATTTTTCTTTCTTTGATGGTATTGAACATTAAATACGGCAAATTCTCTACGCCCCAGCCCCAGCGCCTCTGCTGCTTATATAAATTCTTGATGGTTTGCCAAACGGTAAAATCCATGCAAACATCCATGGAAACCGGAAAATATAATGGTTCAACGCGATAATCGCCTCGGTAATAGCAATAGCAATGCCAAAAAATCCGCGAATCTTCGCTCACCATATTGGTGGACCAAAAATTAATATCCACTAAAGCGCGCCAAGTCATGGCATGCGAAGAATAGGTTGCCAGTTTTTCCTGCCTGATCTGCTGCATCATCTGCCAAAAAGTATTGGAAGAAGCGGCGACACGGGCAAAAAACGGCGCTTGCCAGATATTGTTATGATAAATTGGAATCGGCTGGAAGCTCGCCCGATAGGGATTTTTGACCGTTAAAAATCTATGAGTCAAACAGTAAAAATATCCGGGAATCACCACCGTATCCATGTCAAAAACGCTAATTAAAATTTTATCATAATTATAATTAAATTTATCGATAATTTGGAGTTTTACCTGTCTCGCCGCCCAAGTTTGGTTAGCCCCCTTGCCTCTAAGTTCGCCGGCTAGATTATCGGGGTGAACAGTCACTAAAAAATGCTTGAATTTAGCGCCAAATTCTTGTTCAATAACCCCGGCTCTACGCTTGGCCTCGTCTCCAGCCCGTTCTTCAATGGCTAAAACGACGATCATCTTAGCGGTTGGATAGCCATCCTTAACGAGCGCCTCAAAACTGGGTCTGATTACTGCCAAACTTTCATTATAGGTCGGGAAAATAACTAAATGAATAATTTCCGGCCAACTTAAGTTATTTCCCTCGCGCGGCGACCCGCCTACCCTGTCTACCGGCAGGCAGGCCGGACGGGCAGGCAAGGCCTGGCATTTTTCGCGCCAATCAATTTTAACATTCTTCTTAATCCTCAAATAAGCAACGAAAAGATTAATGCCTAAATAAACCACTAAGAGAAGCCAATAAACATCAAAGGCAATAATAAAATAAGCCGCCCAAATCGGCTTAAGCCAAGAGAATAGAACTAAAATAATCAGAGTAGCCCAGGAAAAACCACCCGGTAGAATTTCTAAAAAACGATAAACCCTTCTATCTGGCGCGTTAAGCAAATCTGAAGCTTTGCTGATTTTCAAATAGTCCATAATTATATTTTTACCAGACCAAGCCATAAGCTAGCCGTCCAAATTGCCGACTGACTTTTTACTTCTTTGATGCTTAAAGACGGAATAAATATATTTTTTCATTTGAAAATTAAATAGGCACCAAAACAGCTGATAAATTTTTTTGGGGCTAGTAACATTGGTGAATGCTCCGCGCTTAATAGCGGCAAAAAAGCTGGCCGGATCAAGTTTATCTGATTCAACCAAAATATAATCGGTATTAAAATACTTTAAAAAATGAGCGTCCGAAGTAGCCACCAGCGGCTTATTAAATTTCTCGGTAATTCTTTGAGTTTTTTTATTAGAATTTACCAAGCGCCGCGAATAGCACCAGCAATGCTCCACGCTGTCAAACAAATCTATATTTTTAATTAATTTCTTCTTCCCCATGGAAAAAATCCGGGTCGCCAGAGGATGCGGCGCTAAAACAAAAATTTCTTGATGTTCTTTTTTATAGTCCGCTAATTTCTTAAAACTATTTATCTTTTCCACCGCCGCGGCCTCGGACGGTTTAACATTCAAAACAATCAAGTCATTGCGTTTAATTCTTTTCTTCATTTGTAGTTCAACACCTAAGAGCAGCAAGATGCCTCTACTGGCGGCATAGTTAACATAACTTTCTTTATAGACTAGCTGCTTATGGCAAGTCAAGCCCAAAACTTTAAAACCCAATTGCTCCGCCCAATCTATCAGCTCATAAATATTATATTTAATGAGATGGCCCTCGACCCGGTCCTCAATGGTATGAATATGTAAACTAGCTTTTAACATCATAAAAAAGTCAAAATTAAATTTCTGGTAATTGAATGGCAGCTGGCTAAACCTAAATATTTCTAAGCATGCCGGTTCATTAGGCCGCTCCGCCTCTCATATCGGAACCAACGGGGTGATTTTGCCCGAGAGAGCCTTTTTCGCTGATTCTCTTTTCCCTAGATTGGCCTCGTTCGGCTAAACTCGGCCAAGACGGCTTAGCGGATAAAACAGACTGGCTTATTTTAGATAATTCTTGTTCTTTTGCTTTCAGCCGGGATTTTATTTCCTGCTTTTTTTCATTTTTCACTAAAACCAGGCAATCTTTACAAAAAATTGGCCTTATTCCATCCGGCGTAAAAGAAATCTGCGTTGTTTTGCCGCAACGGCTACAGACGGCATCGTGTTTGTTTTTGTCCGGCCGATCGTCGCTTTTTGGGCGTAATTTATCCGCGCTTTCTTTATCGACGGTTAAGGTCATAGTTTTTGGATCTTTCTTTTTCTCAAAAGCCGGCCTTGTCGAAATCTCTCTGACTGATTTTTTCTCTGATCCTTTTTCATCTCGATGTTCCATTTCTTCGTTGTTGGTATGCCAACGGATAATTTTATCTTCAACCATGGCTCTTTGCTTAGCATATCTCTCGCGCGACACTTTAATAACTTTTTCTTTATTATTGGTTTTTTCTTCGTCAAACACGGGCGGCAGACCTCTAGCGGAAAACGGATCGGACGAGACGCCGTCAATCATTAATTTAATGTAAAATTCATATTTAGACAGATTGACCAAGTCTTCTTCCAAAAACACCGGCGTAAACTCTTTAACCAATTCTTCGGCGTCGGTCGCGCCCACCCGGAAAACAATTAAAGTGCCGACATTGCCGAAAACCGCCGGCTTAACTATTTCCCCGAGCTGTTCAATGTATTGATGGGCCATGATTAAATTCAACCGATATTTTCTGGCTTCGGACAAGATATTGGCAAAGCTTTCGGTCGTAAAATTTTGGAATTCATCGATGTAGAGGTAAAAATCTTGGCGGTCTCTTTCCAATATATCAACCCGGCTCATAACCGCCAATTGTACTTTAGTAATCATCATGGCGCCGAGGAGGGCTGAATTATCCTCGCCAATCCGCCCCTTACTAAGATTTAATATTAAAATTTTACCGCTATCCATAATCTCCCTTAAATCAATGGTTGATTTAACTTGGCCGACAATATTTCTAATGAGCGAAGACGATAAAAACTGCCCAACTTTATTTTGAATCGGCGAAACCGCTTCGGAAGCGAAATTATTGGCATAACCGGAAAATTCGTTGACCCAAAAAGATTTAACCACCGGATCTTGAATCCTTTCAATAACTTTTTTTCTAAAATTTTTATCCGACAGCATTCTGGTAATCGCCAAGAGGGTTGAGCCGGGATAATCCAAAATAGCTAAAATAGCATTGCGCAAAATATACTCAAGACGAGGACCCCAGGAATCAGCCCAAAGCTTTTTAAAAACTCCGATCAGGCCGGAAGCCACCAGATGCCTTAAATGCGGTTCTACCTGCTCAACCACGTTAAAAGCAATCGGGTATTCAATATCGGCCGGATTAAAATAAATTACGTCATTAACCCGGTTAGCCGGTATGTAATCAATAATTTTTTCGGCCAAATCGCCGTGCGGATCAACCACCATCACCCCTTTGCCCGACCTGATATCATCAATAATCATATTTTCCAAAACAGTAGACTTGCCCATGCCGGTTTTACCAACCAAATACATGTGCCGGCGGCGATCGTCGATTTTAATGCCAAACTTCCTATATTGGTTGCGGAAATTGGTTTCCGCGAAAGCCGTAATTTCTTCTGACATAAAAATAATTTAAAGTTGAAAAGTCAAAATTAAAAATGACAGTTTAAAATGTAAAATTGAAAATTAACTTTTTGACTTTACATTGTCATTTTCCATTTTAATTTTTACATTTTGCATTTTTACTATACTATCGGTAAATTGCCAGGCGGCTCATGTCTGACCGCAACTTGCGGCTTAAAGCCATATCCTTTATCCTCCAAACTAAAAATATCAGATTTAAATTTTCCGCCATAGGCCAGCTCTTCAGCCGCTCCCCTCTGGGCGACCGGCAAGCTAGATGGGGGCTCGGCTTTTCTGCCCGGCGCCTTCTGAATTAGAGGCGACTTGACCGAGGCCTCAACCGGAAAATGCCAAATTGACGCCAACTCTTCAGTATTAAGTATATGAGGCAAACGACCCCTAATATCACTTCTGTATTTGTAGGCCAATATCAATTTGTTTTTCCTAAGATTAAGGCGATATTTACCGAAAATCTTTTCATATTTTAGCCGGGTTATGGTGCCGCGATCCCCGATATCCGGTTTATATGAATTTAAGTCATTGTAATTAAACTGCTTCATGTAGCCGGTAAAACCGTAGCTCACTTTATTTTTATTAATTACTTCTTTCCTGGCCACATAAGCATATCTGATTTTAACGGCAAAACCCAATTTCCCCACTTTCTCTTGAATTTCTTCAACCTGTTTTTTCTGCCTGGGCTTTAAATTCATCATTTTAAATTGATTTTCTTTGTCCTCTTTTTTATCTTCAATATCGCCCCACAACTGATAAATCATTTCGCTAAGATCGTGAATTATTTTTAGAAGACCGTCGGTCATCCTGTCAACATAATTCTTTTTACCGCTTTTCTCGCCGATGATCCTTTTTATTTCATCTTCACCTCTCTGATTCCACTCACTGCCGATCGGTATAACTAGAATCTGATACCATAATTGCTCGCCCTTTTTTAAACTGCCCATTAAATCCATCAGCGCGGCCATCGGATCCTTGTATTGGGTCTCTGGTTCGCCCATCATATGTTCGAAGTGCTCGTAAGTTTTAATCGGATAAACCGAATCCTCAACTAACCTAAATTCGCCGCCGAAAATATCATACTGATCATCAGGGTATTGCGTGGGAATGCCTTCAGTATAATCATTAACCTCGGTTATTTCCGCGTCAGGATATTGGGAATAAATCGCGGCGTCAATCAAATAACGGTATTTTTCCGGCGCCCAAATTAAAAATTGGATATACCCTTCAATACTAACAATTTCAAAACTAAAATACAGTTGCCACTCCCCCAACCACCATTTTTCATACAAGTCTTGAGTAGCATGGGCGCCGGCCAAATAGGCAAAAATATTTTCCACGGCTCTAGGCGTCTGGGCATTGCCGCGGGGAATATCAACGGCCAATAAAACAGTCTTCACGGAAGCGCCATAAGCTAATCTTATATACCTCAACCAAACTGTAGACACTCCCCAAACAAAAGTTATGGCGATCGGAATCCAGCCCACATAATAAAACAAACCTAAGGCTAATTGCTCCGGCGGCAGACTAAGAAACTCTAAAATTGGTTGTAAATCGATAACTATGTCCATGGAATTAGTTATTCAATCAACTGCTATTATTTTACCATATTTTACATATTTCGCCAAATAAAAAACCGGCTTAGACCGGCCAACAAAATATTGGCTGAATTAAGTCCGCTTTTTTAAAAAAACTCAAAAAATTCATTGAATTTTTGTTTTTATTTTAAAATTACCTTTCAACCGCAATTCCAGTCTTTATCTTATATTTACCTTCTGCCACCGGCTCAAACTTCTGCCGATTCATTAAGGCCAAATTAATTGTCGCCTTCTTCACCATTCTCTGTTTTAGAACTTTATCAATAATCTCTTCGCGGCTTAGCGGGCGCTGGGCTAGAACCATAACTTTTTCAATCACTTCGGTCACCGTGCCTTTTTCATAACCCCATTCCTTTAAACCGTAAAGGCCGCGGCCGACTAAAATATATTTATCATCCAGAATCAATTCATTATGAACCGTGGCCGCATTAGCTGGCTTTTTGTCAAAACCAACCTGGTTAATTTTCTCGGCAATCTCGGCGAAATGCATGGGCTGGCCGCTATTTTTTAGAATCAAATAAATCTTATCATTAATGGTCTTCGGCCTGATCTCGCGAGACTCGTCAATGCCCCAGTGGCCGAATTTATTCTGCTCAATTTCCCTGGCGGCTTGTAAAATTGAATAAATCGCTTTATTTTGATTGATGAAATCGGCCGGTTCTTGAAACAAATTGCTCGACAAAACTCCGGAGATATCCAAATTGTTAGTTTGCTTAAATTTATCTTCATTGGTTTTATAGGCGCCTAATCCCTTTGATAAATTAATCAAATCTTCGGTCATAAATATCTTTTTGACCTCTCTAATCTTAGCCAAAAGTTCAAGCGTCAAGTTCTCCAAGTGTTCAAGCGAATGATATTTTAATTTTAACGATTCTTTAAAAAGTTTTGAATCATTTATTTCCTCAAATTTGTCATGTAGCAGCCGGGAGATTAAAAAATCAAAATGACGCTTATGTTTTATCTCGTTGTCGTCTCTTTTGCCGGTGCCAAGGGAAAAATTAACCAAATTATTAAATAAATATTCCTTCTCCATCAAACCGCCATGTTCTTCCAGCAAATGAATAATGACATTTTTCAAACCGCTCAAATAACTATCTAAATTCTCTAGCTGCTTCAGCCGTTTGATGCTCGAAGTTTCTATCTGTCTAATCCGCTCTCTGGTCAGACTATGAATTTTACCAATCTCTTCCAGGGTTTCCCTGTCTTCCCCGTGCAAACCAAAGCGCCTAGTTAAAACATCGCGCTCTCTTTCATTAAGTTCGCTGAATAAGCCATTGATAATTTCCACAGCGTCAAGCCGAGCCACTTCTTCGGCTTGATGATTATTAATTATTTGATCTAGAATAGATTTATTTCCCATAAAATTATAATAAATTGTGGGGCTCTAATATATTAAACAAGACTATTGAATTTTTGTCTATACATTTTATGGGGAAACATTAACATATTTTTTTTTAAAAGTCAAGCTAAAAATATAAAAATGGCTACAATTAGCCAAATAAGTTAACATAATTTATCATTTATAATCTAGCTAGCAAAGTATTCAATCTCTTCCTCTAAATTTATTTTATACTGGCTATTAACCTTTTTTTTAATTAAATTTATCAAGTCTATAATATCTTCGGCGCTCGCCTTACCTGTATTAACTATAAAATTAGCGTGTCTCTCGCTAATTTTAGCGCCGCCTCTGGCCCGCCCTTTAAGCCCAAGTTGATCAATAAAATAACCTGCACCGATTTTACCTCCCTTAAACAACCCTTTAACCGCTAAATCCTCGGCTAGCTGGCGATTTTCTTTAATCAACTTAGTGTATTCTAAATTCTTGAAAATACAACCAGCGCTTGGCTTCTGAGGATTAGTCCGCCGGCGATTAAACAAATTATTTTTCACTAAGTTCTTTATACCGGCCGTCTGACCGCGGCTCAATTTTAATTTAACATTAACTATAAATAAATTTCTATTTTGTTTAAAGATGGAATGACGATAGCTAAAACCGCAGCCGCAATTCTTGAATTTAACCAGTCTGCCTTTACTAATGTCATAGGCCTCGACTTCGGCCACTTGTTTTGACATATCGCTGCCATAAGCGCCGGCATTGCCCCTAACGGCGCCGCCCACACTACCAGGGATTCCTAATGCCCATTCCAAACCGGACAAGCCAAGGCCGACCGCGATTCCGGCCAATTTGGATAAACCGGTGCCGGCCCAGGCTGATATTATATCTCCTTTAACAGAATATTCTTCTCCGGAAATTTTTATAACCAAACCGCGAATTTTCTTTTTAGTAATTAAAATATTACTGCCGCCGGCAAAGAACCGTATAGGTAATTTCTTTATCTTAGCCCAGCTGATCGCCTCTATTAGCTCCTGTTTATTTTTCGCTATAACAAAAAAATCAGCGCGGCCGCCGATTTTAAAAGTCGTCAAAGCCGTTAAATCGTAATTTTTTTTAATGCTTTTTTCTATGGGCATTGTTTTATTATTAAAGCGGCTCATTAATTATTTTGTGTCATTGCGAGCCGCCCTTGTAATCAAGGCGGCGAAGCAATCTCTGGTTAGAAAGAATAACAAAAAAATAATAGAAAAATCTCAATTAACAAATTTAATATTGCTTGAAGCAATTTAATTTTAGATTGGTAAAGCGCTTCTGACCAGAGATTGCTTCGTCGCTGGCGGCTCCTCGCAATGACACAAAAATTTACGGCAACAAAACCGAGATGACAGACAGAGAATCTAAATCAATCTGCGGCTCGATGGTGGCGCTTTGCCAAACTTCGTTGTTTTCTTTAATAACTTTTGTCACCCGGCCAATGACTAGACCGCGCGGTATGTTCTGCTCCAGGCCGGAAGTAGCCACCAAGTCTCCTTCTTTAATATTTTCTGTCTGAGGAATAAACTCCATTTTGCTGGTTAACCCCAATTCACCCGTAACAATGCCGGAAGTTTTCTCTTCGCCCAAAATAGCGGCGGCTAATTTACAATTTTTATTAGTAACTAAATATATTTCGGCGAGATTGTCCTTGACATTAACAATTTTACCGATGATTACTCCCTGGCTGGAGTCTCCTGGACCCACAAAACTTACTACCGCCAAACCGGCGAATAAACCATCTCTTAAGCCCTTATCAATCACGACTGACCGGCTGTTGGCAACATCACCCTCGAGCTCGCCTCGGGAAATAATATTCGCCATTAAATAGCGCTCGCCGCTTTTAGCTAAAAAATTTAGTTGTTTCCTTAAAGTCAAATTTTCTTCTTTTAAAAACTTTAATTCAACATTTTCGGCTATCAATCGGTTGATGGTTGCGCGGGCCTCCTTCAATTCAGCCGCCAAATCAACCTTGACGGTTTGATCAAAATAAGTTTGGCTTAAGCCGAAACTAAAGGAATAAAAAACTTTAGATGCGGGCTTAAGACCCTGGACTAAAAATGACTCAACCGGGTTTAGCAATTTAGAATAATGCAAAACCAGCAACAGCAGAATTACTGCTATAATGGTAAAATATTTTTTAATATTTAGCTTAAACATGCTAATCAAAATATCATTGCCACGACAAAAAAGTTTATTGTCATTGCGAGCCGCCCTTGTACTCAAGGCGGCTCGGTCATCGCTACGCGAGATCTGGCGTAGCCATGACAATCTCATATATGACTATATCTCATTAAACTTCGCCACTATCGCATTATAATTATTCTTTGCCGTTCGTGAGATTGCCTGCCTACCGGTAGGCAGGCTTCGTCGTCTCCGCCAGCTGGCGGATCCTCCTCGCAATGACAGAAAAAAAATTAAAAACTTTCCTAGTATTCTTCCGTGGCCGGGGATAGCACCTTGGCCAACAGTTCCGGATCAGAAAGCAATATACCCGTGCCTCTAACTACGCAAGTCAGCGGGTCTTCGGCCACCCTAACCGGAATCTTCGTGGCTTGGGCAATTTCCTTATCTAACCCCCTAAGCAGCGCGCCGCCGCCGGTTAAAACTATGCCATGTTCGTAAATATCGGAAACTAATTCCGGCGGCGTGGTTTCCAGGGTAATCTTGATATTTTCAATAATTTGGCGAATAATCCTCTGCATGGCTTCCCTGACCTGGCTGTCGGTAATTATGACTTCTTTGGGTAAGCCGTTGATTAAATCTCGGCCCCGTAAGGGTATTTCCATTGGTTCCTTCAACGGCGTGGCCGAGCCGATTTTTATTTTAATATTTTCCGCCACCTGCTCGCCGATTAAAATATTGAATTCTTCGCGCACATATTGAATTATATCATTATCCAAGGCGTTGCCGGCCAGCCGCAAAGTTTTCCAAGCCACGACTCCGCCCAAAGAAATAACCGAGATCTCGGTAGTGCCGCCGCCAATATCTACTATCATAGTGGCTTGCGGTCCGGTAATATCCAGGCGCGTGCCGATGGCCGATTTGGCCGCGTCTTCAACCGCTTTCTTTTCCACTTCGGTAATATCCAGAGGAATACCGATAATCACCCGCGGGCGCGGTACTAAAGTAAAATATTCGGCATGAACTTTATCAATAAAATATTTAAGCATTTTTTCCGTAACTTCAAAATCGGAAATCACACCGTCAACTAAGGGCTTTATGGCCTGGATATGCGGCGGAGTTTTACCTAACATTTTTTTCGCCTCCGCGCCCACGCAGAGAATTTCATCGGTACGCAAATTCACCGCCACCACCGACGGCTCATTGATAACAATCCCCTTCTCCGGCGTATAAACCAAAGTGTTGGTCGTTCCTAGGTCGATTCCTAGGTCCTTAGAAAATCTGCCAAAAATTTTATTAAGCATTTATGTATAATTGTCATTGCGAGGAGCTTCAGCGACGAAGCAATCTCACGTATGTCTTTATTTCATTAATTATCGCTACTATTAATTATAACTATTCTTTGCCGTTCGTGAGATTGCCATGGCTACGCCAGATCTCGCGTAGCGACGACCACGCTCCCTTCGGTCGCTCGCAATGACGAAAAAATTATTTATTACCCTCTTAGTCTACCTTAAAAATAACCGCTTTGTCAAAAAACGGCTGCTCCTAAGATGCGGCCGTTTTTCTATGTATTTCGATAGCTTAATATTACTTTTTCCATCTTTCCCAAATTACCAACAACGGCGCGGCGAAAAAAATGGAAGAATAAGTGCCGATAAATATGCCAACTGCCAAAGCCAGGACAAACGGCCTGATGCTGGCGCCGCCAAAAATAATAATAGAAGTTAAAACCAAGAGAGTGGTTAGCGAGGTATTTATGGATCGGCCTAAAGTTTGATTTAAACTCAAATTGACCGTGCCTTCAAAATCCAGATCACTCTTAGGCAGATTTTCGCGAATTCTATCAAAGACAACGATTGAATCATGGACCGAATAACCCAGAACAGTCAAAATCGCGGCCACAAAAGCGATATTTATTTCAACTCCGTAGAAATGACCCAGAACGGCAAAAACACCCACCGTAATAATCGCGTCATGAAACATGGCGATAATCGCGGTCAGCCCATATTTCCAAGATGCTACCGGCCTGGAAACCTTAAGAAAAACATAGGAAATATAAATTAAAATCGCTACTAAAACAAAAAATATGGCGTAGAGCGACTTTACTTTTAGCTCCTGGCCGATTGACGGCCCAACCGATTCAAAGCGCTGTTCCACCAGTGAATTATCTTTGTTCTCTTGTTTCGCCAGGCCGGTCAGTTTGGTTAAAATGGCCTGATGGCTTTCCTCGGTTGTTTCCTGAAATCGCAACAGCATATCCTCATCGCCGACCGGCTGAACAATCAGGCTGCTTAGCTTTAAATCGGCCAAACTTTCTTCAATCTGGCTAACCGTCGGCCTCGAACCCTGATAAGTCACCTCCAACAGACTGCCGCCGGTAAAATCAATGCCGAATTTCAAGCCCCAGACTAAGATGGCGGCCAGAAAAACGACAAACAAAACGCCGGAAATAGTCAGCCAGATATTTTTCTTTTGGATTATTTTAAAATTAGTCATATTAACTATACTATCATTGTTTTTTTATTTTTCTAATTCTTTATTAAAATGAAAGCGTTTACCTTCATTTTCTGGCTTAATCATTTCTTGCAATTGTTCGTCGCTTGAGCCATAACCCATTCTAGTAATTGCCTGCCTTAATTTTTCCACAGTTATTGGATGAAATTTATTCACAAGTTCATCATGATTATAAACTTCCCCATAATACTCTTGTTGACGATCAGGTTTTTCTCCAATCCATTCAAATACTTCTGAAATTGTTATATTTAATCCTTTCGATTCTTGGCCATGTTCTGGCGATGCAAATTTGATCATAGTATTTAATTTAATAATTAAACTATTTATTCTCCCCCGTCTTCACCGAAGTAATTAAACCAGGCCGTTTTTCCAGCCAAGACGATGGTATCAGGCTTAAAAAATTTCTGGTAATGAAGATCGCGGTAAACATGGAAATGATCACGCCTAGGCCTAAAGTTACGGCAAAGCCCTTAACCGCGCTGGTAGTAAACATGATCAGAATCAAGCAAGTTATCAAGGTGTTGAAATTACTGTCCCTAATTGACGGCCAAGCGCGTTTAAAGGCTTCGTTTAAGGCCACCGACAATGGTTTGCCGGCCAGGATTTCTTCTCTTAGGCGGGCGAAGATCAAAATATTGGCATCCACGGCCATGCCCACCGAGACGATGGCTCCGGCTAAACCGGCCAAAGTTAAGGTTACGGGCGCGAGTCCGCCGATAAAATACAAAATGATATAACTTAAAAAAGCCAAGAGAATAAACCAACCGTTAACTGTAATACCGATGATCAGGAAAATGCTTACCAAGACCAAGGCCGCCATGGAAAAACCAATTTTAAATAAAGCAAAGACTAATAAACTATAGACCAGCAAGGCAAAAACCGCCATTAGACCCGGTAATCTATAAAAAAGGATCATAAATAAAGCGACAATCGCGAAAGCAATTAAGCCGGCTTTCATGCTATCGGCGACAGACTTTTGCCCGAGTGTCGGACCCACGGTTTGCTGGTTAACTAAATTAATCGGCACCGGCAGAGCGCCGGCGTTTAGCCGCTGTGCTAAGAGTTTAGCTTCGGTAATATTAAATTTCCCGGAAATAACCGCTTTGCCGCCGGTAATTTTTTCATTAACATTGGGCACGCTGATGGCATAGCCGTCCAAATAAATCGCTACCGGCTGGCCGACATTACGCCCCGTAATGGCTTCAAACATCTTCGCGCCCTCGTCGTCAAAAACCAAAGAGACTTCTGGCGAACCATCGTTAGGATTAAATTCCACCGCCGCGGTCTTTAAGTTCTTGCCGGTCAACTCGGTGTTCTTCCATTCGCTCTGCTTACCGATAATATCTTCTTCAGTCTTAAGTTTAATAAAAATATGGCTTAAATTAAATTCTGCCAATTTTTTTTCTTCTTGTTTATAAATTAAGTGCCAGCCAAAATCGGTTTCTACCGGATCGGAGATCGTACCAACCGCCTGCTTAAAAACCGCCTCTTCAAACGGTTTGACCATAGCGCCCAAACTAAACCAACCCAAGTCGCCCGCCGAATCGCGCGCACCCGGCTCGGTGGAATTCTGCTTGACCAAGTCTTTAAAATTCGCCGGCGCGGCTTCTAATTTTAATTTTGTAATTTTCGCCAAGGCCTCTTCTTTAGTGAAACCGCTTTCGCAGTCCGTATTGCCGGTAAAACAAATTAAAAGATGCGAAGCCCTAACTTCTTTTTCTGCTTCATTATTAAAAGGATTAATTTTATCTCTCTTGCCTTCTACTTTAATAATTTCAAACCCGCCGCTAACTCGCCCTAGATCAGCGCTGGTCTTATTTACGACAATATTTTTCGCTAAATTATATATCTCCGGATTATCTTTTTCCGTAATCCAGCCCAGCCCTCCGCCATTGTCTTTGGTTTTCGCGTCTTCGCTGTAAGCGCTAACCAGGGCTTTAAAGTCGCCTCCGGAAATTACTTTACCTAAAACTTCGGTAGCGCGCGTTTCAGCCGCTTTATTATAATCATTAAGTTGCTTAGTTTCTTCGGTCGTCATCTTTCTAACTTCCTTGTTTTGCTCTTTAAATTCCAAAAGCGGAGTTTCACCGATATTCTTTATAGCTTGCTTAATATCTTTAATGCCGGCCAGCTCCACTATAATCCGATAATCACCGCCCGAAGTCCGGTTAATTTGTACATTGGGCTCGGAAACGCCGAAAACATTTATTCTTCTTTCGATTACATCGCGTACGCCTTCGACGGCGTTACCTCTGTCAGCCGAGGATACGGCGCTAACATCGGCCTGATAGGTTAATTGCGTGCCACCTTGCAAATCCAGACCTAACCTAAAAGGCGTTTCCTTAACTTTAGGAAAAGGCGCTTTAAATTTATCCACCGCTCGGTTGTAGTAGCCGCTGAAATCAATGATTGACGCGACTAAGGTTAAAATAATTATACCAACAAAAACCCACCAAAC
>LCCP01000016.1 GCA_000997945.1 Parcubacteria group bacterium GW2011_GWC2_42_12
AGAGATAATCAATAAATTAATCTCAAAATGATTTATCAGCATCAACAATTAGCGTCTGGACGCTGGGCAGAGCTAACATTTTTTGAACAGATGGCCAATATCGGCAGTGAAGTGGAACGGGCGATGCGCTGGAAAAGGACAGGCAACCAGAAATATTCCCAGTTGGCTTTTGAGCGAGCGCTGGAACTTTTGGATTTGACTATTTCTGACGGCAAGAATTTTAAGCGGCTTAGAGAAGTTATTAGAGTGAGGGAAATTTTGGCTGATTATTTCGCGTTTAATAATGATTATCACTCAACCGATAAAAGCTGGAAAAATTATTTTTATTCTTTTAATTACGCCAGCCGGTTAGGTCGGTAGGGAATTTCCGGAATTACTAGAAAAATTTAAAATTATTTAGCGATATAATAATTTTATGAAGGAGGAAACTAAAATAGCGATTTTTAAGGGCAAGAAAATTAGAAAAGTTATTTATCATAATGAATGGTGGTTTTCGGTTGTTGATGTGGTAGAGACCTTGACCGATAGCCCGACTCCAAAAACTTACTGGGCTAAGTTAAAAGATCGAGATAAAGAATTATCTCAACCGTTCCCGTTTTGGGAACAGTTGAAATTATTAGCTTCAGACGGGAAAATGCGCGAAACCGACTGCGCCAACGCCGAAGGCCTTTTGCGCATTATCCAGTCCGTCCCATCTCCCAAGGCCGAGCCGTTCAAGCGCTGGTTAGCCAAGGTCGGCTATGAACGAATACAAGAGATAGAGAACCCGGAGCTGGCAACCAAGAGAACCAGGACGCTGTATAAACTAAAAGGTTATTCGGAAGATTGGATAGAGAAACGAATGCGCGGCATTGCTATCCGCGAAGAGTTAACCGATGAATGGCAGAAGCGCGGAGTCAGAGAACAAAAAGAATATGAAATCCTGACGGCGGAAATTTCTAAAGCCACTTTCGGCGTAACGCCCAGCCAATATAAGAAACATAAAAATCTTAAAAAAGAGAATCTGCGCGACCATATGGATGATTTTGAATTGATTTTTACCATGCTAGGTGAGAGATCAACCACTGAAATCCATCGAACGGAAGATTCTCAAGGAGTGCCGAAATTAAAAGCGGACGCTGACAGGGGCGGGAAGGTAGCCGGGAACGCCAGAAAAGAGCTGGAAAAAGAATTGGGTAGGTCGGTCGTTTCAAAGCGTAATTTCAAAAAATTAAGTCAAGGCAAGAAGTCAATTATTAGTAGGTAATTTTTTGCCCAAATTAATAGAATCAGCTATAATTACATCATTAGTAGGCCATCATCTATTTTTAATCTTTATGACCTCTAAAATATCAGCCGCGTTTAAGAGAGAGCTACTGATAACGCGGGGAATACCACGGATTCAAATTCGTTAACCTTCAGCGTCGGTTGCAGCAGCGGCAGTGTAATCTTTTTCCCTAAGCCAATTACTAAGATAGAATTATCTAAACCGGTTGCGCCGGCGGATAATACTAATAATCCCCCTAACCCCCTTTATCAAGGGGGCAAGAATCAGCCAATCTCCGCGACCGTGGAAATGATTTTGAATGAAGCCCTTCGGCTAGCCAAGGACAAGCCGATAATCAGTCAAACTAATTTTATTAATAATGGTACACCGACCACTAAAATTCTGGGTTCAGGCGAAAGAGCAGGAGTGATTAAGAGTTTTGAGTCTGCTTTCGGCAAACCGCCGCAAACCGAAACCGACTGGAGCGATTGTTTAAAGATCGCCAGCGGCAGATGGCCAGGCCAGAAAAATACTAAGGCCGAAGCTAACGCCGAGGCGGCGTTTAAGAAAATATATTTAAGAAGCGCGAAGAGAAATAATTCTAACGATAATGCGGCCGTAACTATTATTTCTTACGGTCTAAGGCCGGCTAAGAGAAACCTCAATAGCGAGAAAGCGGCTATCAAAAGTTTTAGGGCGATTTACGGCTACGCGCCAAAATCTACGAGCGCTTGGGATATTGTTAGGGCGATAGCGTATTCGGGAGCGAGAAGATAGCAAAATTAGGCCAATTATATCCGCTTGACACAATTAAATTCAAATAATCAATGATTAGGTTCCTAATTCATTAGGAATTAGGAACTTTTTATGATATTATTGATTTATGGATCAAAAGACATCAGAAAAAATTATTGTCATCAGCGAGGTATAAAATAATTTGTTTTTTTCTAAATTTAAAAATGAAGAAATAAATTAGGCCATGATTAAAGCATAATCTATAGCTATGTGCTTATGAAACTGATTAAGGAGGAAAAAATAAATAGAGAAATCAGCGGCTTGTTTGTATATGATTTTGTCCTTGTCAAAGATGGATTGTATTTAATAGAAATAATCGCCAGCGCCACAAGCTGGTGGCAGAATGTTAAAAGTTTAAGGTCTTTTTTTAAAGACAGCGACTTAGCTTTAATCTTGGATAAGATAGAAATTTCTACTTCAACTAGTGAGCTGACTGATGTCAGAGCGGCCTGGAACGGCAATGAATTGAAAGGTTTGTTAAAAACAGTAGTAATTATCGTTAAATTAAAAAAGGGCAAACATGTTTTGTCTTTTACGCCTGACCAGAAACCCTATTTAAAAAGTATCATGATTTCGCAGTTGGAAGAAACAGATAAGATAATTTATATTCCGGTAGATAATAATCCGGCGGAAAAAGGAGACGGCCGACCTTGGCTAAGCTTTGTTTTAATTAATTTATCAATTAAAGACATAGTTATTTTGGCTAAAGCGAGCAAGAAAGACAGAGATGACGACGATATAAAATTAATTATTGACGGCGAAACGCAAAAAAATGATCCGCCAACTGGCGAAAAAAAATCACATCAAGACTGGTATTGGTGCGGCAAAATTTTGAAAGGCCAGGAAAAAGAGTTTAAGAAAACCGTGGATTTTAATCATGGCATACACTATATTGATTTATGGGCGGATGAAACTCCGTTTTTGAAAAAAATTGAGATAGCTATAAATGAGGAAAGCGTAAAAGCGCCTACGGTTGATGATCCGGAATGGACCGGGGATTTTTACGATGACCCCGAACAAATGATTTTAGCCAGAGCAATTTTCGGCGAAGCCAGAAGTTTGTCGGAAAAAGGAAAAATCGCGGTGGGCTGGAGTATAAAAAATAGAGCGATAGACACAAGGTGGGGAGATAATTACCAAGATGTAATTTTGGAGCCAAAACAGTATAGCGCTTTTAACAAAAGCGATAAAAATTTGCCTTATGTGTATAATCCCTTTTTTGATAAAACGCAGATCGCGGCTTGGCATGAATGTTATAAAATTGCCGGTCAGGTTATAGCTGGTGAAGCCCAAGACCCAACCGACGGCGCTAATCATTATTATAGCGATTATATCGTTCCGCCCTATTGGACTAAAGATAAAAAGGCTCATTTTAAGATAAAAATCGACAATACTTTATTTTATGACATTACAGGAAATAATCCAGGCGGGTTTATTAAATTATTCTCGTTTATATTGTTAATCGCGGTAATGGCGGCCGGTTTGTTGATGTTTCAACAGTTAAAAACGGAAGTAAAGGCGCAGGACGCGGCGCAAAATATTCAATACCGGGAATATTTTATCAATCCCAAAACTGAAGAAATAAATGTATTATATTTGAATGAACAAGGCGGTATTATAGGATCAAAACAATTAACCTCTGATCAATACAAAAAAAGTCATTTGGAGATTTTTTATGACAACAAAATGTTAGGCTATTTTCAGGATATTAATAAAGACGACGGAACAAAACCCGCAGAAAAGGATGAATATTATAAAAATTACGTTAAATTGATGATTAAGCAAGGAGAAAATGAAACGGCTTATGAAGTTTATCGCGGCGATGTGCATACTTCTTCTTGGGAATGGCGAGATAATAAACATGTAATTGTTTATTATGGCTGTGGCACCCATTGTCTATATTATTATGTGATTAATATCAATACCAAACAAACAGAAGACGAAGGGCAAATTTATGAATAAAGAGTATTTTAGACGAAGGGCAAATTTATGAATAAAGAGTATTTTGTTCTCTTTGTAAGGGGAATAAAAGCTGAGTAAAAATACAGTAAAATTAAGTTATTTATAGCTACTGTTATAGCCACTTGACATATATAATCTATCCTGTATAATACCAGTTAGTTCACCTCGTGAAATTGCTTCGCACCGCCATCTGGCGGATTTCACGGGGTTAATCTTCCATACCATATGACAAATCAACTGTTTACCATTAAACTAACAAGCGGTTAAGCTCGGCCGATTTTAGGCCACTTTTTAAACCGCTGATGGGCGGTTTTTTGTTTACTTTGAAAATCTCGTAACTCGCAATTTGTAACTCGCAACTGGGTTATGGATTATAAGCTATGAAATTAGCGCGGACCTTAACAATTAGTCAAATAAAAATAAAGTAAAAGTTCACCCTGTCAAATTGTCCCGCTTAGCGGGACGAATTTTGCCGAAGGCAAAATTATTTGACAGGGTAAATTAGAGAACTGAGCATCTTAAATAAGTAAACAAAAATAATCTCTGATAAGTAAGTTATTAGAGAGCGCCCCGGTTAAATATAAAAATTTAACGGGGTAAACACTTTTTTAAAACAAAAGTGTGGGAAAATCACATTAAGGGTATATGGTGAATGCCTTGACTCAAGAAGACGATGAAGGACGTAGCAGCCTGCGATAAGCCTCGGTTAGGTGGCAAGCAACCTTTGATCCGAGGATTTCCGAATGGGGAAACCTATTCCGATTCATATCGGAATGTCCGCCAGCTGAATACATAGGTTGGTGAGACGACTACCCGGTGAACTGAAACATCTTAGTAGCCGGAGGAAAAGAAAATAATATACCGTGCAAAGCACGGAAATTCCAATAACCAAATCCCAAATTCCAAACAATATCTAAATTCAAAATACAAAATTCAAAAAATTTGTTGGGAAATTGTCAATTGAATGTTAGAATTTGTTTGTGATTTGGTGCTTGGGATTTGGAATTTCCGCGCTCTGCGCGGTCATTCCCCGAGTAGTGGCGAGCGAAAGGGGATCAGTCTAAACCTTTTAAACCGCGTTTAAGTTCGTGCCTCACTAGCGTTCGGCACTCACTCAATTAAAAATTACGAATTATCAATTACGAATTAAAATTCTGAATTTAATCCGTAATTCGTAATTGTTAATTGATAATTGGAGTGCTGAACGGCAGCGAGGCACGACTTAGGCAGAAGGATCTAGGTCCAGATGTTTTTAAGGCGTTGTAAGATAGTTGTTGTTACTTCCTAGAAGAGTAAGGTAGAGGTTAAATAAAGTAACTTTCCTAGTTGAAGCGAGCTGGAAAGCTCCGCCAGAGCGGGTGATAGCCCCGTAAGCCAAAGGAGTTATTACTCTACGATAACATTCTTAAGTACTGCGGGACTCGTGAAATCCCGTACGAAACCGGGTCGACTATGACCCAAGACTAAATACTTCTTGAGATCGATAGTGAACAAGTACCGTGAGGGAAAGGTGAAAAGCATCCCGGTAAGGGAGATGAAATAGTATCTGAAACCATATACTTACAAAGAGTCGGAGCGGTGTTGCACATTGAATAGTATTTATTTTGTATTGAATAGTGGTTTTGACATAAAGTCAGGTCCGTCAAATAGCAGAGAACGCGAGGATTTATCGCAAGCGATTGCGACTCAGGTCTCTCGTAGGGCTGCTTAGTCTGGGCAACCGGACAGGACGCATTGACACAAACAGTTGTGTCGAAACCATTAGGGGATGGACAGAATTCGCCATCCCCGCCCACTATTCAATACAAAATATTCTTAAATAGTATTTAATGTGCAGCACCGTGACGGCGTGCCTATTGAGGAATGAGTCAACGAGTTTGCTGTATGTGGCTCACATAATCTCGTTAAACGAGAGCATGTAAAGTGAAAGCGAGGGTTAATAGCCCGTCTCTTACTTTTTAGAAAGCAGGCCTTAAAAACCTTCTTTCTAAATTTTAAGAAAGTCGCATATACAAGACCCGAAGCCGGGTGATCTAGCCATGACCAGGTTGAACCCTCGAGAAATCGAGGGGGAGGACCGAACCCACGAGCCGTGCAAAACTCGGGGAAGAGTTGTGGTTAGCGGTGAAATTCCAATCGAACTCGGCAATAGCTGGTTCTCCTCGAAATAGCTTTTGGGCTAGCCTCGAGCGTTTCTTTCTGGGGGTAGAGCACTGAATGAGGATAGGTCGCAAGATACTGTTCTTAACCAAACTCCGAATACCAGAAAATTAAGCTCGGGAGTCAGACTATGGGCGCTAAGGTTCATCAGTCTAAAGGGAAACAGCCCTAATCGCAAGCTAAGGTCCCTAAATATATGCTAAGTGTGAAAGGCGGTGTTGCGACTGTAACAACTAGGAGGTTGGCTTAGAAGCAGCCATCCTTTAAAGAAAGCGTAACAGCTCACTAGTCAAGTTGCCGCGCGCCGAAAATTTATCGGGGCTAAGCATATTACCGAAGCTGCGGGTTTTCTGCCTTCGGGCAGAGAGCGGTAGAGGAGCGTTCTAAATCCGCTGAAGTTCACGCCGTGAGGCGGAGTGGAGGATTTAGAAGAGAGAATGTTGACATGAGTAGCATAAAGGCAGGCGAAAACCCTGCCCACCAAAAATTCAAGGTTTCCTGGGCAACGCAAATCGACCCAGGGTTAGTCGGTCCTAAGACGAGGCCGGTGTAATGCCGGCGTAGCCGATGGATGAGCTGGTTAATATTCCAGCACTGCCGTAATCTTCCGATGGGGAGACGCGGTTTCAAAGTTTGAGCGTTTCTATGGTATGAGCGTTAATGGCGTTGGCAATAGATCCAGGCAAATCCGGATCAATGTTTTCCGATGTCGTTAAAAGACGAAGCCTCTGGTGGAGTCAATTCAAATGGCCAAACCGCCCAGAAAAACCTCTAGGGTCGCCGCAAGGCGAGTCGGATTATGGCAACCGTACCGCAAACCGACACAGGTGAATAAGTCGAGTAGACTAAGGTGTACGAGAGAACCTTCGTTAAGGAACTCGGCAAAATAGCGGTCGTAAGTTCGCAATAAGACTTGCCCCCACCATTTAGCTCTTTGAAGCAAAAAATTTGGTTGGGTCAAGCAAAAGTAAATACTGGTCCAGAAGTCTGGACGAAAACATATGGTAGATCGTTTGGGGTTTATGCGCCTACCTCCGTATAAGGAAATGAAGATACCCCGAAACAACAAAGAACTAGTTGTTTCCTATTTACTCAAGCTTGATCCAACCTTCTTTCCTCTTTGTTTAAAAGAGGGCTAAATGGTGGGGGCCGCAGCTAAAGAATTCAAGTGACTGTTTAACAAAAACACAGCTCCCTGCTAACTCTAACGAGGATGTATAGGGGGTGATGCCTGGCCAGTGTCCGAACGTTAAGGGGAGAAGTCATCGCGCTTCGCTAAGGCTCAGCGCTAAATTAAAAATTAAAAATTTAAAAATGAATTACCCCACCGCAAGCGGATGGGGTTTCCGCTTATCTTATTATGTCAGAAAACCTTAGCGGTTTTCCGACACCTTTCCCTTGCAAGGTGATGGAGCTCGCTTCGCTCGCGATTTAATAAATCGTCGCGGAGCGACACCAAAATTTTACATTTTGATTTTTACATTTTACATTTAGCGGAGCGTTAGCGGAGCGCGGGCAGCTTTGATCCGAAGCGCGGATGAACGCCGGCGATAACTATAATCGTCCTAAGGTAGCGAAATCCCTTGTCGGGTAAGTTCCGACCTGCACGAATGGCATAACAACTTGAATACTGTCTCAACGAAGGACTCGGTGAAATTGCAAGATGAGTAAAGATGCTCATTAACCATAGTTGGACGAAAAGACCCCGTGAAGCTTTACTATAGCTTGATATTGAGTTAGGGGCGCGCTTGTTCAGAATAGGTGGGAGTTCGCCGCAAGGCGGACGCCAGTGAGATACCACCCTTGTGTGCTTTTAATTCTAACCCTTGTCCGTGAAGCCGGACTGGGGACAGTATCTGGTGGGTAGTTTGTCTGGGGCGGATGCCTCCCAAAAGGTAACGGAGGCGTTTACAAAGGTTGGCTATCCCGGAATGGAAACCCGGGAGATAGCGTAAAGGCACAAGCCAGCTTTACTGCGAGACCTACGAGTCAAGCAGTCGCGAAAGCGGAACTTAGTGATCCGACCGTGCGATATAGGACGGCGGAAGCTCATCGGATAAAAGCTACTCCGGGGATAACAGGCTAGTCTTGCCCAAGCGTCCACAGCGACGGCAAGGTTCGGCACCTTAACATATCGGGGTGCCATCTCGAGTAATCGAGTGAATAAAATTGGCTTATAACGGTGGACTCCATAATTTACTTAGTTTATAATATAATTATGGACAATACCGTGGGAAGTCTAACTCAAGAGCAAAAATCAATAATCATCGGCTCGATTTTAGGCGATGGTTATTTGCGCATTATTGAGTTATGACCCTCTAGAGACTTGTTTCTTTTTACATTAAAAAAGAACTTATAGCGTTGCGGTTAATTTTATAGCGCTATAACACGCCAACTCCTGTTGGAATTTTAACAGGATGAAGATATAGTCCGATCCTGCGAGTAATCGCAGAAAAATACCGACAGCGATGTCGGCTCGTCGCATCCTGGGGGTGGAGAAAACGTCATCTTCTCTCCCTATCGGAAACGATAGGGTAATAAACGAATCCAAAACGGTGAAGGCCCTTAAATATATTAATTAGGGTTTGCATAATTTGCAGACCCCAGGTATAATAAATTTATGAGGGTTAACCCCGTGGGAAAGTTATTAACTGAAGTACAAGCGAGTTATCTCGCTGGTTTTATCGATGGAGATGGAGCAATCATGGCCTTACTCGAACGTCATGGCGAAAAACGCTTTGGTTTTCGGGTTAGAATAGAAATTAAAGTCACGCAGCATCATCGCAATGATGTCTCTTGGCTTTTGGCTTTAACCGGTATCGGTTATATCAGAAAGAATGTCCGTTGCCATGAGTGGATAGTTAGGGATCAAATAGCAGCCAAGCGGCTGTTAAAGACTCTGGCTCCATATTCACATACTAAAAATAAGCAGATAAAAATTGCTTTGGAGATTTTAAATCATCCCAAGCAGACCTTGGTGGATTTAACCGCCATGGCTCGATTGGCAGATACATTGTCCGCGTTTAATGTTCGGTCCAAAAACCGGCGGAGAAACTATGCGGCAATGATCCAAGTTAATAGCTCCCGTAACGACTGATTCTTGTTAATTTTTGGTTAACAAGATGAGATAGGCGCTTATGTTTGTTTAAAGAATTTGCGCGCTTATCACACGGTTCGCACCTAAGAGTTTTGTTTGGCGACAAACAGAACTACGGTGATGGTATAGTCTTACCCCATTAGTAATAATGGAAGGTCGAGCTCCCAAGGGTTGGGCTGTTCGCCCATTAAAGCGGCACGCGAGCTGGGTTCAGACCGTCGTAAGACAGGTCGGTCTCCTATCTACTATGGTCGTGGAAACTTGAGAAGGACACTCTTTAGTACGAGAGGACCGAGAGTGACGAAGCTCTAGTGTACCGACTGTCCCACCAGGGGCATCGCCGGGTAGCTATCTTCGGTTAGGATAAACGCTGAAAGCATCTAAGCGTGAAGCCGTCTTCAAGATTAAGTTTCATAGGCTCCCAAGAGAATATTGGGTTGATAGGCCCTAGGTGTAAGGTCCGCAAGGACTTCAGCCGAGGGGTACTAATAAGCCGTATGATTTTCCCACATTTTTGTTTTGAAAAGCGTAAATTAAAAAGAAAAGATTGTGAATTTCGTTGAGGGTGATTTATGAAAACGAACACTCAATAAAAAAGCATCATAGTTCTGGTGCTACTTGCGGCGGGGCCACACCTGATCCCATCCCGAACTCAGAAGTTAAGCCCGCCAGCGCCGATGGTACTCGGACATTAAGTCCCGGGAGAGTAGGTCAGCGCCGGAACCATGGTGCTTTTTTAATTGGGGAAAATGTGATAAAGTTAATATAGTTGATAAATTTTATTAATTTTATGAAGATCATCATCTTTGAGACCAAATCCTGGGAAAAGAAATTTTTTAACAAAGCCCTAAAAGGCCATGATTTGAAATTTATTAAAGAGCCGATTAGTTTGGAAAATTGCCAGCTAGCCGGCGGCGCGGAAGTCATCTCGGTTTTTATCACCTCAAAAGTGACGGCCGAGATTTTAAACAAATTACCCAATCTAAAATTAATCGCTACCCGTTCTAAGAATATCACGGTTTGCAATGTGCCGTTTTACGGCGAGAATACCGTGGCCGAACATGCTTTTGCTTTGATTTTAACCTTATCGCGTAATATTCATAAAGCCTATTTGCGCACCACGCGCGGCGACTATACGATTGAAGGGCTTAAAGGTTTTGATTTGCGTGGCAAGACTTTAGGCGTAATCGGAGCTGGTCATATCGGCCTTCATCTCATAAAAATGGGCAGGGGCTTTGATATGAAAGTTTTAGCTTATGACAACAACCGCGATGATTGGCAAGCCGATGTTTTGGGTTTTAAATATGTCGGTCTGGAGGAACTTTTGAGAAATTCTGATATTATCAGTCTGCATGTACCAGATAATCAGGCCACTCATCATTTAATTAATAAAAGTAATATCGGCCAGATTAAAAAAGGCGCGATTTTAATTAATACGGCGCGCGGCGGAGTTATTGAAACCGGCGCCTTAATTGAGGCGCTGGATAAAAAGATATTAGCCGGCGTCGGGCTGGACGTTTTAGAGGGAGAAAATTTAGTGATGGAAGAGAAGCAATTGGCGTTTGATAAAAAAACTGCCGAAGAAATGCTGGCTTTGGCCAAGGATCATATATTATTTTCTCGCGAAAATGTAATTTTTACTCCGCATATCGCCTTTTACAGCGAGGAAGCAATTAGAAGAATCATGGAAGTAACGGCAGACAATATTAATAACTTCAGCGTTGGGCAGGCAAAAAACATTGTTAAATAAAGGCGGTTGCGAGAACTCATTAAAAGTGATAAAATAGAGGCATAAAATTAAGCTAGATTACTAGCTTTTTTGATACTCAATTTTATGTGCGGGATCGTTGGTTATATTGGAAAAAATCAAGCTTTGCCAATTTTATTAGACGGCCTGAAACGGCTGGAATATCGCGGCTATGACAGCGCCGGCGTGGCGGTTAAAACCGCCGACGGAGTTTTTTCCGCTAAGGCGATAGGGAAAATCGTGGAGTTGGAGAAAAAAATTGGAGAAATAAAATCCCCCTTTCCCTGCCCGCTCGTGCCTCGCAGTGGCAGGCGGGCCCCTTTGTTAAAGAGGGCTAACACAGGCATTGCTCATACGCGCTGGGCTACCCATGGCGCGCCCACCGAAGCTAACGCGCATCCGCAGACGGATTGCCAGGGTAAAATTTGGCTGGCGCATAACGGCATCATTGAAAATTATCAGGAATTAAAGACGCGCCTCGCGGCTAAGGGACATAAATTTATTTCCGAGACCGATACGGAAGTTATCGCGCACCTCTTAGAAGATTTGTACGACGGCAACTTAACCGCTACCTTAATTAAGGTTCTAAAAATTTTAAAAGGCACTTATGGTTTAGCTGTTTTGCATCGCGATGAGCCGAATAAACTACTGGCGGCCAAGCGCGGTTCGCCCTTAGTTATTGGCCTGGCTGATGGCGAATTTATTATCGCCTCGGACGCGGCCGCTATTATCCGTCACACCAAACAGGTTATTTATTTGAATGACGGCGAGATCGCCGAGATTAGCGATCGGGATTTTAAAATATTTGACGCCGATAATAATCAAGTTGATAAAAATGTTGATCAAATTGAATGGGATCAAGCAGCCGCGGAAAAAGGCGGTTGGCCGCATTTTATGTTGAAAGAAATTTTTGAACAGCCGGAGTCAATTGCTAATAGTTTAAGAGGTCGTTTTATGGCTGAAGCAGGCAGGGTAAAATTAGGCGGTCTAGAGGGCGTGGCGGAAAGGATTAGGCAGACTAATAAAATAATTATTGTGGGCTGCGGTACGGCTCGGCTAGCCGGTTTGGTCGGCGAATATATGATGGAAGAATACGCCGGCGTGCCGACGGAGGTTGACTATGCTCATGAATTTCGTTATCGGAAAGCTGTTTTAGACGAGCAAACTGCTTTAATCGCCATTAGCCAGTCCGGCGAAACCGCGGATACTTTGGCCGCGGTTCAAGAGGCCAAAGAAAAAGGCTGTTTGACTTTAGGCGTGGTGAATGTGGTTGGGTCGTCAATCGCGCGCGAAACCGACGCTGGAGTCTATTCCCATAGCGGGCCGGAAATCGCTGTGGCTTCAACCAAGGCCTTTACTTCGCAGATCGCGATTTTAGTTTTATTTACCGTCATGTTCGGGCGGCAAAGGCAGATGTCATTGGCCACCGGGCAGAGGATAATTAATGAGTTAATTGCTTTGCCGGATAAAATCAGGCAAGTTTTAGCTTTAAATGACGAGATCAAGCGAGTGGCGGAAAAATATTATAAATTTAAAAATTTTGCTTTTTTAGGCAGAAAATATAATCACCCGATTGCTTTTGAAGGCGCCATTAAATTAAAAGAAATATCTTATGTGCATGCTGAAGGTTTCGCCTCCGGCGAGATGAAGCATGGCCCGATCGCGCTGATCGACGAGAATTTTCCCTCTTTAGTTATCGCGCCGCTGGATAGCGTTTATGAAAAGAATTATTCCAGCCTGCAAGAGATAAAAGCGCGTGGCGGGAAAGTTATCGCCATCACTACCGCGGGCAATGGAAAGATCAAAGCAGCGGCTGACGAGGTAATTTATATTCCTAAAACTTTAGAAATGTTAACGCCGATTTTAGTTACCGTACCATTGCAACTTTTTGCTTATCAGATGGCAATCTTAAATGGTCGAGATGTTGACAAGCCGAGGAATCTGGCGAAAAGCGTAACCGTGGAATAAAATACATGGAAATTAAACAAAAAAAAGTTAGTGCTAGCGGGATAAGGTTTTTTATTGAGCAAGATGGTAAGGAAGTAGCTCGGGCTTATCTCTATATTTTAAAAAACGATTTGCATCAAGAGCAGTTTGGATTTTTGGAAGATGTTTTTGTCAGTGAAAATTTAAGGGGACGAGGTATTGGTACCGAGCTGCTTGAGCGAGTTATAAAAACAACCAAGGAGTATAAATGTTATAAAATGGTAGCGGCTAGCAGGTACGAGAGGTCAAAAGTCCATGATTTATATGAACGGCTGGGTTTTAAAGATTGGGGCAAGGAGTTTAGAATGAATTTTTAACCGTATTTATTATGAAGGACAAACAGAAAATTGTTACTATCGGCGGCGGAGCCGGTAGCTTTATGGTTTTATCAGGTTTGAAAAAATATTCTATTGAACTGTCGGCGATCGTCAGCATGTCTGACGATGGCGGATCCACCGGCGTTTTGCGCGACGAACTGGGAGTCTTGCCGCCCGGAGATGTTCGGCAATGTTTAGTCGCTTTGTCAAAATCCAGCCAAACCTTAAGAAAATTATTTAATTATCGCTATAGCCAGGGCGGCCTTAAAGGACACACCTTCGGTAATGTCTTTTTATCAACTTTGGAAAAAGTGACCGGCGGGTTGGATCAGTCCATCAGAGAAGCCGGACGGATCCTAAGAATTCAAGGCCAAGTTTTCCCGGTAACTTTGAAAAATGTTAGGTTGGTTGCCCTTTTAAAAAATGGGAAAAAGATTTGTGGCGAAAATAAAATCTATTGTGACACTGCGAATTTAATTAATTTAAAAAAATTAGCTTTAGAGCCCAGCGCTTCAATTAATCCGAGTCTAAAACCGATTATCAGCCAGGCTGACAAAATTGTTATAAATCCGGGCGATCTCTATTCCAGCACTATTCCTAACTTTTTAGTTAAAGGATTGCCCGAAGCTTTGGCTAAAACCAAGGCCAGGGTGATTTGCGTGGGCAATCTCATGACTAAACCGGGCCATACCGATGGTTATACTTTAGTTGACTATATCCGGGTAATTGAGCAATATCTCAGCCGTGGCGTGATTGACCATGTGATTTATAATAAAGAACTGCCCAGCCGAGAATTATTGAAAAAGTACGCCCGTAATGGCGAAGCCGTGGTAAAGCTAGGGGATTTTAAGAAGAAATTGCCTAAGATAAAATTATTGAGTTATAATTTATTAAGCCATAAATTTAAGCGGGCGAAAAAAAATGACGCGCTAGGTAATTTTAGGTCGTTAATCAGGCATGATAGTGATAAATTGGCCGAGGTGATTTATAATTTGTAGTTTTTATGAAAATTATTTTTGATTTAGATTATACTCTGCTAGATACTGTTCGATTTAAGGACGCCTTGGCCGACATTTTCGTTCAAGAGAATTTTTACGCTGATTATAAGAAATATTTTAAGGATCAGGGTATAAATTTTGATCCTAGAGAATACTTAAATATACTAAAAGATGAGGGCAAAATCGATAGCTACGCAGAAAAAGAGATAAAGTCAGGCCTGAAAGAATTACTTGGTATGATGGATAATTATTTATTTAGAGGAGTGGCTAAAATTTTAAAGAAATTAAAAGATGGCGGAGCCGAATTGATATTATTAACTTTCGGTAATAAAGAATGGCATGAAGATAAAATAAGAACCTTGAGTATTGGCCGGTATTTTACACAAATTGTTTTTGAAGAGGAGGATAAGGCCGGCAGCGAATATTTAAGGTCGTTGAAAAACACCGAAGAAGAAGTTTTAATTGTTAATGACAATGCTAAGGAAACAGAGAAAATGATTAAGATCATTGGCGAAAAAGCGAAAGTATTTTTGGTAGATGGTCCTTACGTTAAAAACATTAAACATAATTGGCCGATTCATAAGTTGGTAGAATTAATAAATTATAAATAATTATGAAGAAGATTGTCATATTAGCCGCGGGCAAAGGCAAGCGCATGAAATGCGAATTGCCTAAGGTTTTAGTTAAATTAAAAGGGAAGCCGATGATTGAATACTTGATTCAATCTTGTATTGAATCAGGTGTTGATTCTAGTCCGATTATTGTGGTTTCGCCTGATAATAAAGAAATCATCAGTCAGGCCCTAGCCAAATATAGTTGCCGATACGCCATCCAGGACAAGCAACTCGGCACCGGCCATGCTTTATCATGCGCTAAGAGTTTAATTGATAAAGCGGTTGATCATATAATTTGCCTCTATGGCGATCATCCGTTCGTTGGCGCAACGACTATTAAAAAATTGGTCGAGAATCATAATGGCGTAATTACCATGATGACAACTAAAGTAAATGATTTTGAAGATTGGCGCCAATGTTTTTATTATTGGGGCAGGATTATCAGAGGTAAGAATGGCCAAGTTAAAGAAAACATTGAATTTCGCGATGCTTCGGATGAAGTTAAATTGGTTAAGGAAGTTAATCCGTCCATGTATTGCTTAGCGACTAATTGGTTATGGGGAAATTTAGCAAAATTAAATAATCATAATGCGCAAGAGGAATATTATTTAACCGATTTGGTAAAATTGGCCTTTGAACAGAAATTAAAGATTAATACTTTTTTTTTAAACCCTAAAGAGGTCATGGGCGTAAATAGTCCGGAGGAATTAGCTATGGCTGAAACTTTGATATAATTTTTATGCAGCAAATTTTAGATTTGCATATCCATTCAAAATATTCCCGTTCCTGCTCGCCGGAACTGACCTTAGAAAATATTGACGCGGCCTGCCGGCTTAAGGGGGTAGATATTATCGCTACCGGAGATTTCACTTTTCCGAATTGGTTTTCTGATATTAAAAATAAGTTGGAAGAAACAATCCCCCTTACCCCCCTTTATCAAGGGGGCAGTAAAAGCGGATTATATAAACTGAAAAGCGCCAAAGATGATAAGGTAAAATTTATTTTATCAACTGAAGTGGCCTTAATCTATAAAGACGGCGGCAAGGCCCGGCGGATTCATATAGTAATCCACGCGTCTAGTATAAGAGCGGCTGAAGAACTGAATAATTATCTGGATAAAAATTTTAATATCCGCTCTGACGGACGGCCAATTCTAGGATTAAGCGCGCCGGATCTGATGGAATTATGCTTAGGCATTGATAAAAAGTTTTTAATTTACCCGGCGCATATTTGGACGCCCTGGTTCGCAGTCTTCGGTTCAAAGTCAGGTTTTGATAAAATGGAGGAATGTTTTCATGAATATACCAAGGATGTTTATGCTATTGAGACCGGATTGTCTAGCGACCCGGCCATGAATTGGCGTTTGTCCGCTTTGGACAGATTTACTATTCTGTCAAATTCGGACGCGCACTCTCTGCCTAACATCGCGCGCGAAGCCAATGTTTTTGAAATGAAGGAGACCACCTATGATGAAATTTATAATATCATTAAAAATAAAAAAATTAGCCGGAGCGATAATGAGGCCGGCGTAAAATATACGATTGAATTTTATCCGGAAGAAGGCATGTATCATTATGACGGCCATCGAACCTGCCAGGTAAGTTTTACTCCGGAGCAAACTAAAAAACACAAGGGCATCTGCCCAGTCTGCAAGAAGCCGTTGGTTATTGGCGTGATGAATCGGGTTGATGAGTTAGCGGATCGGGCCCTGGGCGAGCAGGGCGAAAACACGGCGCCTTTTAAAAAATTAGTTGAGCTTGATAAAATCATCGCCGAGGCCATGGATATTAAATCCAGGCACGCCGGCAAAGTGCAAATAGCTTATAATAACTTAGTTAAACAAGGCGGCAACGAACTTAATATTTTATTAAATATTCGGCTAAAAGATCTAGCCAGAATGGCCGACGCGGCCGTAGTAGAAGGCATTAAGCGGGTGCGCGAAGGCAAGTTGATTATTAAGCCAGGATTTGACGGCCAATACGGCGAAATTAAAATATTTAGCGAACAGGAGAAAAGAAAAAATAAGCAGAAGAGTTTGTTTGAATAGAATTATTGGTTAAATAAAAATAGTCCTAACAATATGTTCAGGGCTATTTTTATTTATAAAGTCAAAACTTTATAAATTATTTCCTTCTTCGTTTGGCGGTCTTCTTCTTGCGATGAGTAGTCTTTCTTTTCTTGGCGTGTTTCTTCGCCTTGCGTCTAGCTTTTTTCTTAGCCATCTTATTTCACCTCCCTTCGTCATGGCAAAATTTTTCCGAAGAATTTTTGCCGGTTATGTAAAATTTATTTAATCATACTTTAATTATATCACGGGAAAATATAATAGCAAGGGTTTTTGTTAATTTTTAGAGAATAAGGTTGCATTAAATTATTTTAATGCTGGTAAATTTTTTGTAATATCTTTACTTTGCCTCGGCATAAAAATATAAATCTATAAATGTAATTATATAATTTAGATGATAAAAAATTTTATCACTTTATTTTTATATAAAGTTTTTTGACATTTTGTTTAATTTGGGCTAAAATAATTAAACAAATATCGTTTTATGGTAAAAGAAAAAATGGAAAAGCAAACTAATAGCAGCCTTGTTTCTAAAATGGAAGAGGAAATTTTGAATTTTTGGGAGCAGAAGGAAATTTTTAAGAAATCAGTGGAGAAGGAAGCACCCAAAGGCGACTATGTTTTTTATGATGGGCCGCCGTTTGCTACCGGCACGCCGCATTATGGCCATATCGTGGCCAGCACCATGAAAGACATTGTGCCCAGATATTGGACTATGAAGGGTTATCGGGTGGAAAGAACCTGGGGCTGGGATTGCCATGGCTTGCCAATTGAAAATATAGTGGAAAAAGAAATGGGATCTAAGAGTAAGAAAGATATTGAGAAGATGGGCGTGGCTGAATTTAATGAAAGATGCCGCTCTAAGGTTTTGGTCTATGTCGGAGAGTGGGAAAAAGTAATCAGGCGCTTGGGCCGCTGGGCAGATATGAATAATGCCTATAAGACCATGGATTTGAACTTCATGGAATCGGTCTGGTGGGTGTTTAAGCAGTTATGGGACAAAGGATTGATCTACGAGGGTTATCGTTCCATGCATATCTGCCCCAGATGCGAGACCACTTTGTCGCAGCAGGAGGTAGCCGAAGGGTATAAAGATATTAAAGATTTGTCCGCGACTGCTAAATTTGAATTAGCGGATGAGCCGGGTACTTTTGTTTTAGCTTGGACCACTACGCCCTGGACATTAATCGGTAATGTGGCGTTAGCGATTGGGAAAAATGTTGATTATGTAGTTTTAGGAATCAGGAATCAGGAATCAGGAATCAGGGAAAAAATAATTTTGTCCAAAAATAGATTAGAAATTATAAAAGGCGAGTACGAGATAATAAGAAAATTAAAAGGCAAAGATTTGGTTGGCAAAAAATATAAGCCGCTGTTTGATTATTATTTTGGCAATGAAAAATTAGAAAACAGGCAGAACGGTTGGAAAATTTACGCGGCTGATTTCGTTACCACCGAAGAGGGGACGGGCGTAGTGCATATCGCGCCGGCGTTCGGCGAGGATGATATGAACTTAGGCAAAAAAGAAAAGCTGCCGTTTATTCAGCATGTTAATATGGACGGCACGATTAAGGCGGAGGTTAAGGATCTTGCCGGCCTGAATGTTAAGCCAACCGATGATACGCAGAAAACCGACGTGGAGATTATAAAATATTTAGCGCAGCATAATCTATTATTTGCCAAAGAAAAATATGAGCATAGCTATCCGCATTGCTGGCGCTGCGAGACGCCGCTCATTAATTACGCTACCTCGTCATGGTTTGTTAATGTGACTAAAATTAAGGATAAAGCTTTAAAGTTAGCTAAAAAAATAAACTGGTCGCCCAAGCATATTAAGGAAGGGCGTTTCGGCAACTGGCTAGAAGGCGCGCGCGACTGGTCAATCTCGCGCCAGAGATTTTGGGCCAGCGTTATACCGATTTGGCAATGCGACCAATGCGGCGAAAAAAGGGTTTTTGGTTCAGCGGCCGAGCTGGAAAAGATGAGCGGAGAAAAGATTACCGATTTGCATAAACACATAGTAGATAAAATTACTTTTAAATGTGAAAAATGCGATGGAACGATGAAACGGGTGCCGGATGTTTTGGATACTTGGTTTGACTCTGGCTCTATGCCGTACGCGCAAATGCATTATCCTTTCCAAAATAAGGAAAAATTTGAAAAGAATTTTCCGGCCGAATTTATCGCCGAAGGCGATGACCAGACTCGCGCTTGGTTTTATTATCTTCATGTTATCGCTACGGCGATTCGCGGCCAAGAGGCGTTTAAAAATGTTATCGTTAACGGAATTGTTTTAGCCGAAGATGGCAAGAAAATGGCCAAGCGATTGAAAAATTATCCGGATCCGCTGTTGGTGATGAATAAGTATGGCGCGGACGCGCTAAGATATTACCTTTGCGCTTCGCCGGTCATGAAAGCGGATAATATAAATTTTTCCGAAAAGGATTTGGCCGAGCAAACCAGATTTTTTAATATCTTACTTAATGTTCTTTCTTTTTACAAAATGTTCGCTCAAGGAGTGGCAGCGGCCGATTTAGAGAAAAAAGATTTGGTTAATGTTTTGGATAAATGGATAACTTCCCGGCTAGAGCAAACCAAGCAGGCGGTTGCCGAAAAAATGGATAATTACAATCTACATGCCGTGCGCGAGATTCCGATTTTTATTAATGACTTGTCAACTTGGTACCTGCGCCGTTCCCGGGACCGGTTTAAGGGCGATGATCAGGAAGATAAGACAAGAGCTTTAAAAACTTTGCGACGAACTCTATATCACCTAGCCAGAATCATGGCGCCGTTCATGCCATTTATGGCCGAGCATATTTATCAGGAATTGGGCGCAAAAACTGCCGAGTCGGTGCATCTGGAAACCTGGCCCGAAATTAGAAAAGAGTGGATCGACGAGAAAGTTTTAGCAGAGATGGAAACAGTCAGAAAAATCGTGGAGCTGGGGTTAGCCAAGAGAGATGAAGCCGGCATAAAGGTTAGGCAAGCGTTGCAGAAGCTAGAAGTTAGAAGTAAGAAGTTAGAATTAAATAAAGAATATTTAAATTTAATTAAAGAGGAATTAAATGTTAGGGAGGTTGTGGCGGAAAAAGGCAAAGGTGAATTAAAGGTGGAACTTGATACAGTATTAACTGATGATTTGAAGTTGGATGGGCTGAAACGGGAAATTGTGCGTCTGGTTAATAATATGCGTAAGAATACCGGTTTAACCATAAAGGATAAAATAGTTTTGTCGTGGCGCAGCGATTCCGTATTGGTGAAAAAAGTTTTTAGCCAGATGACTGATGAATTAAAGAAGGATACTTTGAGCGGAGAGATAGCGGAAGGCCAGGTTGAAGGCAAGGAAGTTAAAGTAAACGGAGAAAATGCTAGATTAGATATCAGTAAAATTAAAAATTATGCGAACTGAAATTTTATTGGCGGGAAATCATGAAAAATTGCCGGAGTATTTACATAATTTTTTTGAGCTAGACGAAACCCGGCTAGAAGTTTTGAAAGAAAGAATTAAGAAATTCGACGGTTTAGTAAGGCTTTTTGTACACCCATATTTTATAACAGCCGACGAAGAAGAGGATGGATTTTCTCAACAGAAACTCAATGCTATTAATAGGGCAATAAATATTTTAGCCACTAACGATCCGGCGAAGGTTCCGCCACTCATGATAATGGAAGGTCAAGAAAAATTACCAGTACTAGCCGAGAATATACAGGAATTTAATTCGGAGTTTTTGTCTGGTCACCCAAAATTTAGAGATGTTTATATTATTCCTACAAGGGCGGGCAATAGCCCGGAGCCAGCGCCGGTAAATAAGATTGATATTAAACCGTCTGCAAATGATGACGGAGACATAAGGGAATACGAATCTGACGCTAATTGGTCAGTATTGACAGCTAAATTAAAACAGCTTGGTGTGAAAAAAATATTAATTGGTGGTATGCTCATGGAAGCAGTAAAAATGACAGACGATGGCAAACTTAAAGGGGTTGGTTGCGTTGGCGCGACAATCAGACATCTTCAAGATGATTTTAAGGTGGAATTATCCAATCTTTCATATTCAAGAGCTGAATGGGATGAGGATGTGCGCGATAACAGGAGAAAATTTCAACAAGAATTAAAAAGATAAAAAAATAATTTATAATTAAGAGAACACCCTGCGGTCTCTGCCGCAGGACCTTGTGTGCGACCCGCAGGGTTTAACGCCCAGCGGTGTCGCAATTTACTTTACGAAAATCGAAAAAAAATGCCAGCCGGAGCATTTTAAAAAAATACTCAATGGCGAAAAAAATTTTGAATTACGATTGGCGGATTGGCAGTGCCAGCCCGGAGATATTTTAATTTTGCGTGAATGGGATCCGGAAACAAAAGATTATACTGGTCGGCAAATTGAAAAAGAGGTTGGCTATATTTTAAAAACTAAAAACATAACGTTTTTTTCTAAAGCCGACGCGGAAAAGTATGGTTATCAGGTAATTGGGTTTAAATAATATATTTATATGGCAAAAGCCCTGGTTCTATTATCAGGCGGATTGGATTCGATGCTCGCGGCCAGAATTTTAATGGAGCAAGGCATTGAAGTTACCGGCTTGAGTTTCAAAAGTTATTTTTTCGGCACGGCCAAGGCGAAGAAAGTAGCCGAGCAATTAGGCATGAAGCTAATTGAGATTGATTTTTCCGTTGAGCATCTGGCTATGGTGAAAAACCCCAAGCACGGTTATGGCAAGAACATGAATCCCTGCATTGATTGTCATGCCCTGATGCTTAAAAAAGCTAAAGAAATAATGGTTAACCCCCCTTGCCCCCCTTGTCAGGGGGGTGAGCAATTTAATTTCGTGGCCACCGGCGAAGTTTTAGGCGAGCGGCCTATGTCGCAGAACGCGAAAGCTTTGAAAACCGTGGAAAAAGAGTCGGGCTTAACCGGTCGGCTGATTCGTCCGTTGTCGGCTAAACTCTTGCCTGAATCCGACTCGGAAAAAGCAGGTCTTGTAAGTCGGGGAAAGTTATTGGATTTGAGCGGCCGATCAAGAAAGCGGCAATTGGCATTAGTAAAAAAGTATGGTATAAAAGAATTTGCCAGTCCGGGCGGCGGTTGCCTTTTAACCGATCCGGTATTTAGCGAAAAATTGATGAAATTATTTGAATATTGGCCTGATGGCGATGGTTTAGATATACAATTGTTAAAATATGGCCGGCTTTTTTGGCTGAAAGATAGGGAGGAAAAGGATGTTTTGCTGATTGTTGGTCGTGATCAAGAAGATAATGAACAATTAGAAAAACTGGTCAGACCGGGCGATGTCTTAATAAAATTCGCGCCCTTAGTCGCCGGACCAACGAGTTTAATTAGAAGTAAGAAGTTAGAAGTAAGAATTAAGAATGAAATGCAAGAAATTGAGGCGCCGGAAGAGTTGAAGATGAGTGAGTTAAAATTGGGCGAGAGTAAAAGTCAAGAGGAAATTATAAATATCGCTTCATTACTGACAGGTTATTACGCGGCTAAAGCCAGAGGCAAGAAGGTGAAGCTGGAAATTAATATAATACCAGAACTTACGCGCTTAAAAAATATCTAATATAAGCCAACTGCTAATAAACTGCGTAAGTACTGATAATAAATAATAAACAAAAATAATTGTCATTGCGAGCGACTGAAAGGAGCGAAGCAATCTCAGGCACGATGAATAGCAATAAAATTTTCAATTTATTTAAATTCGTGTTTGTGAGATTGCTTCGTCGCTTGCGCTCCTCGCAATGACATACAAAATTTATGACTACATTTCTCTGGATCGTTTTAGCGGTTATTGCGGTCGTTGTTTTCGCGATTATCGCCCTGTACAACAGCTTAATTCGTTTAAAATTGCGCGTTGACGAAGCCTGGTCGGATATCGATGTGCAATTGAAAAGGCGCCATGATTTAATTCCTAACTTAATAGCAACGGTTAAGGGCTACGCGGCGCACGAGCAAGCTACATTTGATAAAGTGATTCAGGCCAGAAATCAGGCCATGCAGGCGCAAGCCGGCGGCGATAATAAGGCCTTGGCTCAAGCGGAAAATATGCTTTCCGGAACTTTGAAATCCCTGTTCGCTTTATCAGAAGCTTACCCTGATTTAAAGGCCAATCAGAATTTTTTGGAATTACAACGCGAATTAACCGATACTGAAGATAAGGTTCAGGCCTCCAGAAGATTTTATAACGGCAATGTTAGGGATTATAATACCAAATTGCAAGTTTTCCCGACCAATTTTTTGGCCGGCTTATTAAGTTTTAAATCACGAGAATTTTACGGCGTTGAAGACGCGTCCGAGAGAGAAGTAGTGAATGTAAAGTTATAGAATTTATATGACTTTATATACTCAAATTGATTCCAACCGGAGAAAAACCTGGTTGTTATTTTCCGTCTTTTTTATCGCCATCATTGTAATTGGCTATGTTTTTAGCTACGCCATGGACGATCAGGCGATTCTTTATTTCGCCGTAATTTTTAGTGTTGTTGCCAGCTTCGTAAGTTACTGGTGGAGCGATAAGATGGTTTTAGCCATGAGCGGCGCGCGGGAAATAGATCATGACAGCAATCGCGAGCTCTATCATATCGTGGAAAATCTCTGCATTACGGCCGGTCTGCCCACGCCAAAGATATATATTATTAATGATACGGCGCCGAACGCTTTTGCTACCGGCCGCGATCCTAAGCACGCGGTGGTGGCTGTGACCGCCGGGCTACTCTCAAAATTGGAAAAGTCCGAACTGGAAGGCGTCATCGCCCACGAGCTATCGCATATAGGCAATCGTGATATCTTATTAGCTACTTTGGTGACGGTTATGGTGGGCATGATAGTATTATTGGCCGATTGGTTTAGAAGATGGTCATTTTTTGGCGGCCACAGAAGAGGCGATAATAAAGGCGGCGGTCAGTTGGGTTTGATTTTAATGATCGCGGCGATTATTCTATCAATTTTGGCGCCGCTCTTCGCCTATTTAATGCAATTCGCGATTTCCCGCAAGCGCGAGTTTTTAGCTGATGCCGGCGGCGCGCTTTTAACTCGCTATCCGGACGGTTTAGCCAGGGCGCTTGAAAAAATTTCGGCTGATCGCGAGCCATTAGAAGCGGCTAATCGAGCTACGGCGCACCTATATATTGTTTCGCCGTTTAAAGAAGATGAAACGCATAAAATCGGTTTTTTTACCCGCCTGTTTATGACGCATCCGCCGGTTGAAGAAAGGATAAGAGCTTTGAGAGATATGAATTCATAATAAAAATAATAATTTATAAATTTGAATGTTATTGTGAGCGACCGAGAGGAGCGAAGCAATCTCAGGTACTCGGATGTTAACCAGAGATTGCTTCGTCGCCCGATTACGGGCTCCTCGCAATGACAGAATATGAACCATATGACAACAAAACAGATTTACGATTTAGCCGTAGCTATGGGCATGAAGGCCGATTTACGAGGCGCGGAAAAGGTTAAAAAGTATTTGGCGCGCGCTAAAGAGAAATATGACAAAATGAACCCCACCGAAAAGACCGAATTCGATTTAGAGAAATTAGCCAATCCCTATAGCGATTCCAGAATTTTAGTTGATTTGAAAAAAGGGCAAATTAAAAAAGCCTTGGTTGGTATAGATATGGAAGGCGCGGAATTGCTGTTAGCGGAAAAACTGGGCGTTGATTTAGTTATCGCGCATCATCCGGAAGGCAAGGCTTTAGCCGATTTACATAGCGTCATGGATTTGCAAGCCCAGGTTTTAGCCGATTACGGCGTGCCGATTAATATTGCCGAGTCGGTAATTAAACCGAGAATCGCCGAAGTGGCCAGGGGTGTTTCACCGCAGAATCATAACCGTGCGGTAGATATGGCCAGAATTTTAGGTTTGGATTATATGTGCGTGCATACGCCGGCCGATAATCTGGGCGCGAGTTTTCTAATAAAAAAAATTAAAAAAGATAATCCGGAAACCGTGGGCGAAGCGGTTGAGATGCTTAAAGAAATTCCTGAATTTAAGGCGGCCATAGAATACAATGCCGGACCAAAAATTTTTACCGGTTCGCCGGAAAATAGCTGCGGTAAAATTGTGGTCAGCGAATTTACCGGCGGCACCAGCGGCTCTAAGGAAATTTACGAGAAAATGGCTCAAGCCGGCATCGGTACGATTATCGGCATGCATATGGCGGAAGAGCATCGCAAAGAAGCGGAAAAATACCACCTTAACTCCTTAGGCATGAATTTATTTTTGGATGAATTAGAGAAAAAGTGGATGGAGGTTATTACTACTTCAGGATTGATTAGGGTGAAGAGGGGAAAGTAGATTCTAACTTTGTTCATTATTTGTAGCCGTCTAAATATATGTTGATAAAAAATAATGTTGTAGTTATCACCGGGGGCAGCCAGGGTTTGGGTAAGTCTTTGGCCTCGCTGTTTGTAAAAAAAGATTGTCGAGTAATTATTTCCAGCGAAAAAGAGGAAGATTTGAAAAATGTCGCCAAAGAATTATTGATTGATTATTTTTTGGCCGATGTGACCGTTTATGATAATTTATCAAATTTGGCTAAATATGTTCTTGAAAAATATGGAGCGATTGATATTTGGATTAATAATGCGGGAATTCAAATTACTCCCAGCGTGGTTGAAGAGGTTAGTATAAAAAAACTGCGTTATCTTTTTGATGTAAATTTTTTCGGCTATTTTTACGGCTGTCAGATCGCTTTGCGGCAGATGAAAAAACAGGGCCAGGGTTTGATTATCAATATAAATTCTACTGCCGGGCTTGAAGGTAAACCCCTGCTCTCCGCTTATGTCTCGTCTAAATTTGCGATTAGAGGATTAACCGAGTCAATTAGAAAAGAAATCACTAATTCCGATATAAAAATATACGCCGTCTATCCGGGCGGAATTCAAACAAATATTTATAAAGAAAAATATCCGGACGATATTAAGGAGTATATGCAAGTTGATGAGGTGGCGGAAAAAGTTATAAAAAATTTGATGTCTGATGAACCGGAGCAGGATTTAATAATTAAAAGGCCGGTTATTTTTAAATAAAGGTTCTAGTTTCGTTTTATATTTTGATATTGTTGATTTTCGAAATGAACTTTTAAGAATAGAATTAAAACCAGCAAAAAATCCTGCCGTGAGGCAGGATTCTGCAATTGATGTCAGATAGCTCTACAACTAACTGTATTAATAGCATATATTTAATTTAAAATCAATTAAATTACTATAATAATATTTTTTTTAGCTAATTTTAGAGGTAAATAAAGTATTAATGCAATGTTTTTGAATTGTGATTATGAATGTTATGAAATCTACTGATAAATTTTTAAATCAAAAAATAAGGTTAAGGGATATCAACGGTTTGGCCTTGCGCAACGCGGAAATTTTGCGTAAGTCAATTGCGGACGCTAAAAATAGCGGAAATTTTTTTAAAAAGGGATCAGCTCTTATTAAAGACGCTTTAGAAAATTAAAAGATGTTTTATGCTTTTATTGAGACATTCCGCATGTTAATGTTAAAATAATGATTTTTTTGCTATAATACAAATATAAAAAGAAAATGAGATTGCCACGCCGCGCTTCCGTACAAGCGCGGTTCGCAATGACAATAGAGAATTTATGTCCACTAACCAATCAATCACGGATTTATTCGGCGACGCGGCCGGGCAATCGGGCGATGAGGAAAGCGCGGCGGCAAAATTCGCGGTTAAGCAAAAACAACTGAAAATTAAAGAACTGGAACGGCTGACTAAGCAAAGAGCCGAGGCCAATGGCTGGCCTTATGTTGATTTAGTCGGTTTTCCTTTGAGTCCCGAAGCTTTGGTTTTGATTGATGAAACTAAAGCCAGGGAGTTAGGTGTTTTATGCTTTTATTATGACGGCCAGAGCATCCGCTTAGCCAGTTTAGAACCGGCCAATTCGGCGGTAGAGGCGCAAGCGCGCGAGCTTAAGGAGAAATATTTTTCTGACGCGAAGGTTTACTTGGTTACGGCCAATAGTTTTAATTATGGCTTGGATATGTATAAAACCATACCTAAGGTTAGGGAAGTTACCAGAGGCATAAAAATTACCGAGGAAGATTTAAATAAATATGGAGAAAAATTTTCCAGTCTGAAAGACTTGCAGGCGGAAATAAATAAAGCGCCAATTACGGAAGTCGTGACCATGATTACGGCGGCGTCCATAAAATCCAATTCGTCCGATATTCACATCGAAGCCGGGGAAGAAGCCATTAAGGTTAGATTTAGGATTGACGGAGTTTTGCATGACGCGGCCGCGATAGACAAATCGGCTTGGGGAAAAATAATTTCACGCTTGAAACTTTTAACCGGAGTAAAAATAAACGTTATTGATAAGCCGCAAGACGGCCGGTTTTCAATCTACATGAAGAACGATCGGGTTGATATCAGAGCATCATTTCTACCGACTAATTTCGGTGAAAGCGTGGTTATGAGATTATTAAGATCAAGCTCGGTTGGCCTGGAATTTAAAGATTTAGGCATGCGCGGCCGAGCTTTTGAACAGTTAAAGATAGAGGTGGAGCGGCCTAACGGCATGATTATCGCCACCGGACCGACCGGTTCGGGTAAGACCACGACTCTTTACGCGGTCTTAAAAAAACTAAATAATCAGGAAACAAAAATTATTACCATTGAAGACCCGATTGAATATCAACTGGCGGGCGTTAATCAGTCGCAAACCAGCGCCAATTATACTTTTGCCAAAGGGCTGCGCTCTATCGTGCGCCAGGACCCGGATATTATCATGGTCGGCGAAATTCGTGATTTAGAAACAGCCGAGATCGCCATTCAGGCGTCTTTGACCGGCCATTTGGTTCTTTCCACTACTCATACTAACGACGCGGCCGGAGCTATTCCGAGATTCCTGTCCATGGGAGCTAAACCATATTTATTAGCCCCGGCCTTAAACGCCATGATCGGCCAAAGATTGGTTAGGAAAATTTGTGAAAAATGTAAGCAGGAAATTAAATTAGAGAGTGATGTTCTGGAGCGGGTTAAGGCACTACTCAACGAGCTGGCCGAGCCGGATAAAAAAGGCATTGATTTTAATAATTTAAAATTTTTCGCTGGTTCTGGCTGCGAGGCCTGCCAGGGCTTGGGTTTTAGGGGTAGAATCGGCGTTTATGAAGTTTTAACCATGAATGAGGAGATGCAAAAATTAATTTTAAGCGGCCAGTCCAGCGAATATGACATGCGCGATAATGCTAGGAAAAATGGCATGGTTACCATGGCGCAAGACGGATTACTAAAGGCTTTGGACGGAATTACCAGCGTGGAAGAAGTCTTTAGAGTGTCGGAATAGATATAGCAATTGAATAATGAATTACGAACTATTTTTATTAAATAACAATAAATTTTATGTCAACACCTGAAAAAGGCATAGAAACGCCGCGAACAAAAGAAGTAGTACTTCAGGAGTTCGCCGATTTTTGCAAAGCACAATTAGAGCAGGTATCAGCGGAACCTTCAGGAAATTGGATGTCTGAGGAAGATGCTTTAGAGCGGATTCGGTTAAGGATGAAACGAGCAAAAGAAGAATTAAGACCAGAAGAAACCATTTAAAGCCATATATGATTAACAAAAAATTTATTGAGCAATTGAAAAAAGAGTTTGACAATCATGCCGGCGAATGCCGGCAGATTATCAGTTTATCTAACGCGGTTTTGCATGACGCTAAAAAGGCGATTTTTTCTTTGCAGCGCGATGATCTGGATGAAGCGGGTAAGTTTAGAAAATAAATTTAGTTTAGTTCGTTTGGCGGAAGAGGGTTCATATAAAGCGGCGGTAGAGGAGTATGTTGAAGCCAAAATGTTTTGGTTAGTGATGACCGGCAAGAAAATTGATAAAATTAAAGAAGTACAGTTAGATTATGAAAGCTACCTTGGCGGCATAAGCGATTTAATCGGCGAATTAGTCCGTCGGGCCATAAAAATGGCCACTGACGGCAAGTTTAAGGAAGTAAAAAAGATTCATCAGATTGCCGATGATATTATGGCCGAGCTCGTGGAATTTGATATGAGAAGCTATTTAAGGACTAAGTACGATCAAGCCAAGGGGCATTTACGAAAGATTGAGCAGATAAATTATGAAATAAATTTGCGAAAATAGACCGGTTAAACAAAAAACAGCCCCGCATATTGCGGGGTGTTTTTTATGGCGATTGATATAAATTCGGCTCTGTGATAATGTTTAGATAATTTAGGAGGGCACAACGCTCTTTTTAATTAGGAACAATTTTCGCTGCGGCGAAGAGCCCGGCACAAACAATTCGAACCGGCTGGCTAATGGCGAGCAGGTTCTAAAGCGAAAGGACATAAGATGCATCTCTACTATTGGGACCCCGGGGAATTAGAAAAAAAGCTGAATGATGAATTTATCGGGGGGCAATTTCAGATGAAGACGATTGATTGGGTATTTCGAGGGAAGGTCAAAGAATGTATGGCGTTGGCTAGCAGGAGAATTAAGGTTTCTTTCAGTTGGCTCTGCGAACGCCATTTCTTCTTTGATAACAGTTGGACACCTCGACCAAAGTGGTCCCTACTTCCAGCACCGCCCAGTCTACATTACTTGGATGTAGAATATCGTTATTTCTATGTCCAGGATGATGAAGATCGTGTGAAAGTTAAAGGCAGGTTAGGTGAGATCTGCCACTTTTTCAAGCCAGGAGATCACACTAACTTAGTGAAACTGGGAGACGAATTCGTACCGTACTGTCAGTTGTATCAGCAGCAACTCCGGCGAGTGGTAATCGCTCTTTTGTCTCCGAAACGGCAGTAATGCCCGCTACCTAGGGTGGCGATTCACCCTCCGCAACCATTAACGCCAAGCGCGCTGCTCAATGTGGCGCGCTTTTTTTATTACGCCTTTTTGGTAATTAGCCATTGTTTAAGCTATAATTAAAAGTGGGAATGCCACGCCCGCAATATCTTGCTTGCAAGGTGGGCAGGAATGACAATTTAATTTTATGTCAAAAAACTATCTCTTAGCAATCGCGACATTAATGGGTACGGTTATCGGCGTGGGTCTTTTCGCCCTGCCCTTTGTCATAAATCAAGCCGGGATTATGCCGTTATTCATTTACATGATCGGTCTGGCCATAATCCAATATTTTTTGCATCTGCTTTTTGCCGAAGCGGTTTTATCAACCAATGATAAGCATCGGCTACCGGGTTTTGTAGAAAAATATATTAATAAAAGAAGCAAGAAATTCGCTTTTTTGGTTGAGGTAATCGGCGCGTATGGCTCAATTTTGGCCTATCTTATCGTGGGTGGGCTTTTTTTGCATCAATTAATAAATCCCTATTTAGGCGGCAGTATTTTTCTTTACTCAACAATTTTATTTGCTTTTGTTTCTTTAATCGCGTTTTTTGACATTAAGATGATTGCCGGCGTAGAATTAATTTTAACCGCTTTTTTAGTTGTAGTCATTGGCTTGATCGCTTGGCGCGGTTTTGGGCATATTCAGCTGGCCAATTATCATCTGGTGGATTGGCGAAGCATTTTTTTGCCTTACGGGCCGATATTTTTTGCCGTGAGCGGCGGCGCGGCCATTCCGGAAGTTTGCCGCCTTTTGTCATTTGAAAAAGATAAAATTAAGAGCGCAATTGGTTGGGGGACTTTCCTTGCCGCCGGTTTAATGCTGTTTTTTGTCCTGGTAGTTTTAGGCATTGTCGGCGCAGAAATTTCGCCAGATACTTTGGCCAGTTTAGGTTTGATTTTAAACGATGGGGTTATTACTTTGGCTTTGATTTTTGGTTTGTTGGCCATTATTACTTCGTATATAGTAATCGCGCAAGCCACGGAAGAGATTTTTGAGTGGGATTTTAAATTAAATAATAAATTAGCCTGGTTTTTAGCCGGTTTTGTGCCTTATTTTTTGTATTTAATTGGTTGGACTGATTTAATTAGAGTTATCAGTTTTAGCGGCGCGGTTGCCGGTGGTTTGTCCGGCTTGATTTTAATTTGGCTGATATTAAAAATTAAGGTTAAACCGGAAAAGGTTTCGGTTATCAATAATAAATTAACCAAGCCCTTGGCCTATTTTTTATCGCTGTTATTTATTTTGGGCATGATTTACGAAATTTGGGCGACGATTAATTAGATCTCGCAGTCGCTTAAGGGTAGCGATTTTCTCGCTGCGGAACTCGGCTCGGAGTACCGGCCTCAAACAGTCCTCGCTTCAAAAATCACTGCCCTTAAGCGGCTGCTCGTATAAGATATTTTGTAGTATAATATATGAAATTTTTAATTATTTCCGATATCCATGACAACTTAGTCAATCTGGAAAAATGTTTGAATTGGGGTAGGGGACAAGCAATTGATAATGCTATTTGTCCGGGCGATGTGGTTAACAGCCAGACTTTGGCCTATCTGGCAAAAAATTTTAAAACAATTTATTTGGTGCGCGGCAACTTAGAAATATACGAAGCGAACGAAGTCAAGCGATATAATAATATCAAATATCTGGGTCGGTTCGGCGTTACGGAGATAGACGGTAAAAGTGTCGGCTTATGCCATGAGCCCTGGTATATTAAAAACGTTTTAGCAATTAAGCCGTGTCAGATAGTTTTTTATGGCCATACTCATGATCCTTGGATTGAAGAAAAAGACGGCTTGATTACAGCTAACCCGGGAACTCTGGGCGGGGTGTTTACCAAAGCGTCGTTTGCGGTTTGGGACAGCGCGAGCGGGGAGCTGGAATTGAAGATATTGGAATTGATATAAATTATAAATTTTTGTTTGTCATTGCGAGCGACTGGAGGGAGCGAAGCAATCTCTGGCAAGCAAGAATAACAATAAAAAGAAAAGAACATAGATTAACAAAATAAATCTTGCTTAAATAATTTATTTTTAGATTGGCAAAGCGTTTTCTAACCAGGGGTTGCCGCGTCGTCGCTGTCGCTCCTCCTCGCAATGACGATAGTAAATTATAAACATGAATAAAATAATTATTTTGTTTGTGGTTCTAATGTTTTTAACCGCCTGTTCAAGTGAACAGGCAAATAATGATATGCCAAAAAAAATTAGACAACCGGCCGTGGCCGGGCAGTTCTATCCGAGCAAGCCCGGGGCGATTTCGGAAAAGATTGAGAAATTCTTAAATCAGGCGCCGGAGCAGAGTGTTATCGGCCAAATTAAAGCTATCATTGTGCCGCACGCGGGCTACGATTATAGTGGAACGGTAGCTACCTATGCTTTTAAACAGCTTCAAGGCCGGAAAATTAATACGGTCGTAATTGTCAGTAATTCGCATAAAGCTTATTTTGACGGCGTAGCCATTGATGATAATAATTTTTGGCAAACGGCGCTGGGTCAGGTGGCGGTTGATAAAGTACTGGCTGATAAGCTGGTCAAAGCTGACCAGGCAATAAAATATAACGGAGAGGTGCATCAAGTCGATCATAATCTTGAAGTGCAATTGCCATTTTTACAAACCGTGCTCGAGCCGGGCTTTAAAATCGTGCCGATTGAATTTGGCAACAAAGATGACGGCAGTTATAAAAAGTTAGCTAAGGCCTTAAAAGATAATTTAGGTGAAGACGATTTGGTAGTGATTTCTACGGACATGTCGCATTACCCTAAATTTGAAGATGCTAATAAAATTGATCAAGGAACTTTAGAAAAAATAAAGAGCGGGGATGTAGTAGAGCTGGAAAAATATGCAACAGAGGTGGAAAACGCTGGCTATGCTAATGAGCAAACCGTTTTATGCGGCATTGACGCGGTGAAAACCGTGATGGAATTATCTAAACTGGCCGGTTGGGACCAGATTGAAATTTTGAAATACGCCAACAGTGGAGATGTGTTAATTGGTGATAAAAGTCAGGTGGTAGGGTATGGAGCGGTCGCTTTTTTAAGTAAGAAGTTAGAAGTTAGAAGTAAGAAGGAAAATGCAAATACAAATACAAATGAAAATGCCACTTTGACCGCGGCAACGGCAACTGGCGAGTTAAATAATGAAGAGCAAAAAATATTATTGAAAATTGCCAAAGAAACGGTGGAAAGTTTTGTAAAGACTGGTCGTGTGCCGGAATTTAGTGTTAGCGATGAAAGATTAAATCAAAAACATGGCGCTTTCGTGACTTTAAATAAAAATAGCCAACTACGCGGCTGTATCGGCCAGATTGTGCCGTCGAGCGATCCGCTTTGGCAGGTAGTTAGGGAAATGGCCGTAGCGGCTTGTAGCGAAGACGGGCGTTTTGAGCCGGTAAGCAAAGACGAATTGAATAAATTGGAATATGAAATTAGCGTTTTATCAAAGCCGGAGACGATTAGTGATTGGCGTAAGATTGAGTTAGGCAAGCATGGCGTGATTTTAGGGCAGGGGAGAAATCGTGGCGTGTTTCTGCCCCAAGTCGCTACCGAAACCGGTTGGACGCTAGAAGAATTCTTAAGCCAGCTCTGCTGGCAGAAAGCCGGCCTGCCGCCGGATTGTTATAAAGATAAAGATACGGAAATGGAAGTTTTTACAGCGCAAGTATTTAAGTAAGATATTTTTACATATATAAAAACGAGACCTTGTAGCCTCGTTTTTATGTATGTAATTTATTTTAGATTTTTTATAATATCCTTTTCTTTTATAACCTTACTTTTACTTTCACTTCTCCTCTTTAATTCCACCCCGCCGGCTTTTAAAGATTTTTCACTGACCACTAGCCGATAGGGCAGGCCGATTAGATCTGCGTCAGCGAATTTTTCACCGGCGCTTATATTTCTATCGTCATACAGGACTTCAATGTTATTTTTAATTAAATTATCATAGATTTTTTCCGCCCGTTCATTTTGTCCTAAAGATAAGAGATGGATTTTGAACGGGGTAATAGCTTCGGGCCAAACAATACCCTTATCGTCGTGTATTTTTTCCACGATCACGCCCATCAGCCGGGAGATGCCAATGCCATAGCAACCCATGATCGGAAATTTTTTAGTCCCGTCTCGAGCCGTAAAGCCCAGATCAAAATCTTTACCGTATTTTTGGCCTAAGTCAAAAACATTACCCACCTCGGACGCTTTGGCGCGATTTAATTTACCCTGTTTGCACTTAGGGCAAGTTTCATTTTCTTTTGCCCGCCCCGAGCTTGTCGAGGGGGCGATTTCCCGATTAACACAGAAGACGCATTTATCGCAATATAGAATATCATCTTCGCCCGCGTCGGTCAGCACCATGAATTCATAAGAAATTTTCTGGCTGAAGCTTCCGCCCGAGGCCTCGGTTACTTTAGCGACCAGGCCCAGCCGTTTAAAGATTTTTAAATAAGCCGTCTTGGCAATTTCGTAAAATTTATCAAAGTCCGCTTGGTCAGCGTGAAAACTATACATATCCTTCATGAAAAATTCTTTGCCTCTTAAGAGCCCGGATTTGGCTCTTAATTCGTCGCGGAATTTCCAATGGATCTGGTAAACCGCTAGCGGTAGATTTTTTTCGTTGCGCGCTCGGCGCATGACTAACGGAGTAACCACTTCTTCTTCGCTTTGTCCCAGGGCGTATTCTTTTTCCGTCCGGCTTTTAATCTTAAAAAGCACATCAATATTATTCCAACCCTGGGTTTTTTCCCAGTTTTCTTTAGGATGCAACATGGGCATTAAGATTTCCTGCCCGCCGATTCGATTCATTTCTTCGCGCACCACCTGTTCAATTTTGCGCAGAGTCAGGAGCCCCAGGGGCAGGTAATTATAGACTCCAGCCATAAGTTTTTCTATAAAACCAGCCCTGGTTAGAAGTTGGGCATTCTTTGTTTCCTCGTCTTTCGGAGCAAAGCGTTCAGTTTTAGTGAAAAGTTGAGATTGTTTCATATAAGTTAATTTTAAAGGAAGATTGCCTAAGTGTCAAAAGCAGAGGCGTTTTAATTTAGCCGTTTTTTGACTTGTAAAAGATAATTTGCTAATCTGTATAGACAAGAACTTATTTAATACTATTTTAAAAATTAATAAAAATAATTTATGATTTGCCCAAAAATTTTTACCAAGGGCGGAAAAGTGATAATTCTAAGTTTGTTATTAGCTTTGCTGGTCAGCGGTTGTACCATTCCCTTGGCTAAAAATGGCATCAGCGCTAAGAAAATTCTCGGTTCGGAAGAGGCCAAGGTCGTGGCGGAAAAATTTATCAATGATAATCTATTGCCGCCTGGCACCACGGCTACGGTTAAAAATGTTACTGATGAAGGCGATGTTTTTAATATCAGTCTGGATGTTGGCGGCCAGGACTATACTTCCTACATGTCTAAGGATGGATCTAAATTTTTTCAGAGCGGCCTTGATATGGCGAAGTTTGCCGAGGAGAAGGCGGCTCAAGCCACTGCTCCAGCAGCCAGCGGTGAAGCCGCTCCGGCCGCTAATGCGCCTAAAACCGACAAACCGAAAGTTGAATTATTCGTTATGACCCATTGCCCTTACGGTTTACAGGCGGAAAAAGGTTTGCTTCCGGCCATCGAGGCGCTAGGCGATAAGGTTGACGCTAAAATCAGATTCGTCCATTATTTTATGCACGGCGACAAAGAAGAGCAAGAAACCTATAATCAGGTTTGTATCAGAGAAGAGCAGGCCGCTAAATACAATAATTATTTAAGCTGTTTCGTTATTGAAGGCGACAGCGGTAAATGCGTCGTTCAAGCCAAAGTTGACGCGAAAAAATTAATCAGTTGCGTGGCGGCCAAAGCTAAAGGTTATTATAAAGCAGATTCCGACCTTAGCAATGGCTATGGCGTTGGCGGCAGCCCGACTTTAGTGATTAACGGGGTTCAATCCAGCGCCGGCAGAGATGCGGCCAGCTACTTAGCCGGCATTTGCGCGGCTTTCAATAACGTGCCGGCCGAATGCGCTAAGCAGTTGTCAAGCGCCGCTCCAGCGGCCGGCTTTGGCGCCGGCTCTGCCGATAATAGCGCCGCGGCCGCTAATTGCGCGCCGACGCAATAAAGAGTTTTAGATAAAAGAGCAATTACGAAAAGACGATCCCGCTTGGGGTTGTCTTTTAAATTTGCTTAAAACTGGCAAACAAGATAAAATAATATTAGTATGTACGAATCAAATTATTTTAATAAAATTGCCATATTATTTATTGCCACTTTCGCCAATATTTTTGTGATTTGGTATTTTATGATTAGAGAGGAAAGCTCGAATTGGATTAGTTCGCAAGTTGTGCATCAGATTTCACCTTACATCATTGATGAAGACAGCGATGGCTTAGTTATTGATAATGTGATTTTGGATTATGAATTTAGACTGCCCCCGGGATTTAAAACGATCGGCGCCAGGAATTTTAGTTTTTTTATGGAAGAGGACGGGCAGAAGAAATGTGAAATAAGGCATTATTATATAAATGCCAGTCGGGCTAAGAAATTATCATCTGATGACGGGAAGACGGTTATTTTGTTAAATAGCGCGAAATTAGTCTTTGAGTTGGTAGGTACGAAAGAAGAAAAAAATTTTTGCGCAAAATATTTAGAGCAAATTGAAGCTAGTTTAATAACAGATTAAGGAAAATGGCGGCTCTTGCTTTTTTTAATCTTTAGTGTATAATGACAAAACAATTCACCCCGTTAAATGCGCTTTGTGCCCTAATTTTGCTTGGGATTTAACGAGGGTAAATAAACACCTATAATTTAACCTTTAGCATAAGGTGGCTAGAGGACTTCTCTCTTGAGAGAGGTTAGAAGATTTTTTTTATTTATGACAGACGAAATAACTAATGATTCGCTGGCTGACCAGGCCAGCCGAGATAATTTTCAAAAACTTTTGGACAAAGAGAATTTAAAGATTCCCTTAGTCGGGGATATTGTCAAAGGCACGGTTTTAGCCGCGTCTAAGGCGGAAGTTAAATTGGATATTGACGGCATAACCACCGGCGTGGTTCGCGGCCGCGAGCTTTATTTTGAAGCCGATGAATACGCTCATTTAAAGCCGGGCGATGAAGTTGATGCCACTATTATTGAAGAAGAAAACGAAAACGGCGAGTTGGAGTTATCATTTAGGAGCGCGGGCCAGCAAAAGGCCTGGAGCACCTTAGTCGACGCTTTTGCCAACAGAAAAATTTTGAAAGTTAAAGTTAATGATGTTAACAAGGGGGGATTGCTCGTGAGTTTCGCTCAGATTCAGGGGTTTTTACCGGTTTCGCAGCTGGCGCCGGAAAATTATCCCAGGGTTAATGGCGGCGATAAAGGCAAGATTTTAGATAAGCTAAGATCTTTTATCGGCGCTGATTTTGAAATAAAAGTTATGACCTTGGATGAAAAGGATGAAAAATTAGTGGTTAGCGAAAAAGAGGCCTGGCAAGAAAAGCAGAAAGACATCATCTCTAAATATAAAGTCGGCAGCGTGGTTGAAGGTTCTATTACCGCTTTAACGGATTTTGGCGTCTTTTTAAGCTTCGGCGAAAACTTAGAAGGCCTAATTCATATCAGCGAGCTAGCTTGGCAAAGGATTGAAGACCCTGCGGACTTATTTAAAGTCGGCGACAGGGTAAGAGCGGAAATTATTTCCATTGAGGGCTCAAAAATATTTTTATCGGCCAAAAAGCTCTTAACCGATCCTTGGCATGACGTGGAAAGTAAATATAAAGTCGGGCAGGCGGTTACCGGCACGATTCTTAAAATTAACCCTTTTGGCTTGTTCGTGGAATTGGATAAAGACATCCATGGCCTATCGCATATCAGCCAGCTTGGCCTGACGCCTGGCCAAAAGATTAACGAGGTTTATAAAATCGGCGGGAAGAAGGAATTTACCGTGGTCTCTATTGAGCCCAAGGATCATCGTTTAGGTTTGGCAGTTTCGGCTGAAACTAAAAAAGCGGAAACCGCCTCGGTCGGTCCGGTGGCCTTAGATCCGGTCGATTCTGTCCAGCCTAAGTTCGAAGTCAAGGCGGAGTCAAAAGAAAAAGCAGGCAAGGTAAAAAAAGTCGTGGTGGAAAAAATTGAAGGGGTCGGCAAAGCTAAGATTAAAAAAGTAAAAAAAGAAAAAATCTCTGAGCCAGCCCCTGTGGTTAGCTCCCCTCGGCCCGAGCTCGGGATAAAGGCAGGTCTGGCAAAAAAAGAAAAACCGGAGAAAAAGAAGAAAGAAACTAGTAAATAATAGAATGTAGTGAAAAATAGATGTTAAGAACGCCCGAATTTAGTTTGGGCGTTCTTAACATTTACGCAGTTGATCAGCAGTTGTTTAAAATTAGCTAAAATATTAAATTTTAGCTTGACAGGAGCGGTAAAAAGAGTATAATGGAAAATCAACCACTTTTGAGATTAGAAGATATTAGGTTAATTAGACCTACCGTCTTCTACCCTCAATTCCGAGGTTAGAAACCCTGATGAGTAGTTAGGGTTTGAGTTAATAGAAAAACAAAAAGACAACAGGAAAAGAGTTATGAGTAATAGCACATTAAAACAAAAGTTTGATTACACATTGGATGAACAAGCGGCTTTGCTTAGCCAGTTTGGCCACGTCATGGAGGCTGTTAACGAACGGCAACGGCCGGCAGCCAGGGTGTCGCTTGCTTTGCAGGCGGCGATCAGCGACGACGACATCGTCGTCGTGCCCAAAGTCACTACAACGCCTACCGGGAAAGTTTTTCATGTTACCGGCAACGCCCAGTCGGCCAAAGAGGCGATTGACGCCTTGAATTGCCCGGTGAAGTGGGGCTTGGCTGAAACACCGGAGAAGATCCCGCTGATCATTCAACCGGTTGATTGCAGAGCGCGGTTCATTCCGCTGGGGCGGGTCAGAACGACGGAGGAGATTTACAACTTCCCGAAGATTTTGCCTCCAACCGAGTTCTTTGCTCTCGGGGCAAAATTCCCTAAAGAGCAATGCGAAGCTCCGATCCTGGATGTGTGGCTGGACGCCGTTGGCCGGTTTTGGTACGCGATTCTTACTGTTAACGGCGTCCAGCGTGATGTCGACGTCCGCCAGGCTCACCCTGTTGGCCAGTGGCGCGGGCACTACCGCGTTCCTGTCCGCGAGTAAGCGCTTGGAGCCTTGGATCCTTAGACCTTTGCCGGTTTTTTGATCCTTGGCTCTCTTTTATTTATGGCAGACTTTGAACAGGTTTATAGCGTATTGTTTTTTTAGAAAATTTCAGATAGAATAACCTTGGATAGTAAACGAAACAGTCCAAGGTTAAGGCTTTGGGCGGTTGAACTCTAAATCGCTAAACTAGAAGTTATATTTAGCGGTTTTCAAAAATAAAGAAACTCGGTTCAGCCAACTGGCGGGCTTAAGGCCCCGAATAAGATACAGCCCCGAGAGTATTCAAAGGGCAGTGGCATAGATGGTTGGCTGAATAGTTGTGAGCCAGTTTTGGTACGCGATTCTTAATGTTAACGGCGACCAGCGTAATGTCAACGTCAACCAGAATCACCCTGATGACAAGTGGAACGAGAACTACCGCGTTCCTGTCCGCGAGAGTCTTTATTCTCCTCCTCTAATAGGAGGAGTTTTTTGTAAGCTGTTTTTGCCAGCCGCCTAGCATTTTACCGACTTCAACTAATGGAGCAGAAATAGGGGCAAATTTTTTATTGTCAATCGCCTTTAATTCCCAGGCCAGCCGCATAAAAAATTTGAGAACATCCAACTTTAAGCAGGCTTTTTGAATGATTGGCAACTTCATCTCCCTTGAAGCGAAGCCGGCCGTTAGTATAAGCTCCGCTAATTCAATAAATGAAAGATTGATTTTTTCTCCCAAAGAGTAACGGGTAAGTTTGGGGAAATGCGGCAGAATATTAAGCCACAATTTGTAAGCGTCCGTTATTTTTTGCAAAACCGATAAATCGGCCCTGCTAAAATTCCGTTGGGGGGGGTAAGCATAAAAGCAAGATTAAAAATTAAAATGAGAAAGGAAAAAGTAAAATTTAAGGAAAGTTATGACAGTATTATTTCTTTAGATAATCTGCTTGAGGCCTGGCGGGAATTTATCAAGGGCAAGCGCAACCGGAAAGATGTGCAAGAATTTTCTTTGTATCTAATGGATAATATTATTTCGCTCCATGATGATCTTCTTAATTATAGCTATCGGCACGGCGGTTATCAAGCTTTCCGGGTTTCCGACCCTAAGACGAGGAATATCCATAAAGCAGGTGTTCGCGATCGGTTATTGCACCGCGCGATTTATAGAGTTTTGTATCCATTCTTTGATAAGACTTTTATTGCCGATTCATATGCCTGTCGGCTTGAAAAGGGCACGCATAAATCGGTTAACAGGTTTTGCGAGTTTGCTTATCGGGCGAGCCGGAATGATACCAGAACTTGCTGGATACTTAAAGGCGATATTAGAAAATTTTTTGCTACTGTGGATCACAATATTTTAATAAATATTTTACAGGAGCATATACTCGACAAGGAAATTATAAAACTTTTAACGGAGGTAATAGAAAGTTTTTCGTCCGGTCAGGTTGGCGTGGGCTTGCCGTTAGGGAATTTGACATCACAGCTTTTTGCAAATATCTATTTGGATAAATTTGATCAATTTGTTAAGCACAGGATAAAAGCTAAATATTATATAAGATACGCGGACGATTTCGTGATTTTCTCGCAAGATAAAGAATGGTTAGAAGAGCAAATCGTCAGGATTAAAGAATTTTTGCGTTGTCAGCTAAAACTTGAATTGCATCCGGATAAGATTTTTATTAAAACGGTGGCTTCGGGCGTTGATTTTCTCGGTTGGGTAAACTTACCGGATTATAAGGTTATCCGAACCGCGACTAGAAGGCGTTTAATAAAAAGAATTATGGCAAACCCCAAGAGAGAGACTATCGCCTCATATTTTGGCTTATTAAGTCATGGTAATACTTATAAAATTAAAAGAAGTATTTTGGGAACATATAGAGGCAAGAACTTTAATGTATGGAGTTGCAAAATAAAGCATAATATTATATAATTTTAACATAATTAAGCAATAAATATTATACATTCCAATGAAAAATTTAATTAAAAATTTTTTTATATTTTTTACGACTTTTTTGTTAATCGCCGCGGTTTTCAGCATTTTAAGCGGCAATGGTCAGAAAGCCGAAACCGTGGGTATTGATACTTTAGTGGCTCAAATAAATAATCAGGAAGTGGAGAAAATAGTCATTACTGGCAGTGAGATGAAGATAACTTTAAAGCCAGGCCTGCCTACCTTGCCTACCGGCAGGCAGGCCGGACAGGCAGGCAAAGTGGAAGTGGTAAAGAAAGAAGCCGGCGAGTCGTTTTCGCAAATTATTAAAAATTTTAATCTTGATCCGGCCAAGGTCGCCGGCATAAAAGTTGAAGTTAAGGAAAACGAAGGCCTGGACTATTGGCTGGGCGCGATTTTGCCGTTTTTAATTCCTTTTTTGCTGATTAGCGTGTTTATTTATTTCATGCTGCGTTCGGTTCAGGGCGCGAATTCCAAGGCCATGATGTTCGGCCAATCCCAGGCCAAAGAAGTGGGCCGGGAATATAAAGATAAGATTACTTTTAAAGAAGTGGCCGGCGTTAAGGAGGCCAAGGAAGAATTAAAAGAAGTGGTGGAGTTTTTAAGAAATCCGCGGAAATTTTCCGAAATCGGCGCGCGCACGCCGCGCGGCGTTTTGCTCTTAGGCAGTCCGGGTACGGGCAAGACGCTCTTGGCTAGAGCCGTGGCCGGCGAGGCCAATGTGCCGTTTTTTTCTATCTCCGGTTCGGAATTTGTGGAGATGTTCGTCGGCGTGGGCGCGTCTCGCGTCAGGGATTTATTCCGTAAAGCCAAAAAAAGCGCGCCCTGCATAATTTTTATTGATGAAATTGACGCGGTGGGCAGGAAGCGCGGCTCCGGCCTGGGCGGTTCTCATGATGAACGGGAACAGACTTTAAACCAGATTTTAGTGGAAATGGACGGTTTTGATCCTAATACTAATGTTATCGTCATCGCGGCCACTAATCGGCCGGATGTTTTGGATTTCGCGCTGCTTCGGCCCGGCCGTTTTGACCGCCGGGTAATTTTGGACGAGCCGGATTTGGCCGATCGCGAGGCGATTTTAAAAGTTCACGTTAAAAAGAAACCCCTGGGCAAAGAAGTAAGCTTAAAAAGAGTGGCGGAAAGGACGCCGGGTTTTACCGGAGCGGATTTAGCTAATCTCTTAAATGAAGCCGCGATCTTAGCCGCCATGAAGAACAAAAAAATTATTGACATGGACGATATCTTCGCTTCCATAGAAAAAGTTATGATGGGTCCGGAAAGAAAATCAAGGATTTTATCCAACAAAGAAAAGAAAATTACGGCTTATCATGAAGCCGGCCACGCCCTAGTCGCTCATTTTCTCTCTTCAATTGACCCGGTGCAGAAAATTTCCATTATTGCCCGCGGCCAGGCCGGCGGCTATACCTTGAAATTACCCTTAGAAGATAAGCATATGTATTCCAAGACTGAATATGTTGAGGAAATCGCCGTGCTCTTAGCCGGCTTCGTTACCGAGCAGGAAATTTTCGGCGAAGTTACCACCGGCGCCACTTCCGATCTGCGCCGCGCCACCGGTTTAGCCAGGAAATTAATTACTGATTATGGCATGAGTGATTCGCTCGGACCGCGCACTTACGGCGATAAAGAAGAGATGATCTTTTTGGGCCGGGAGATCCATGAGCAGAGAGATTATAGCGAAAAGGTGGCCGAGCAGATTGATAAAGAGATTTCCGGCTTTATTGATCTGGCCGTGTTGCGGGCTAAGGGTATTGTTAAAACCAAGCGCGAACTTTTAGAAAAAATCGTGGTTGAACTT
>LCCP01000017.1 GCA_000997945.1 Parcubacteria group bacterium GW2011_GWC2_42_12
AAAAATAAAGTTAAAGAAATTGATAAATTAGATATAAAAGAAATCGCTTTATTCCCAACTTGCTTGAATTTGGCAGAACGAAAAGAATTATATCAGCTACTGGCCAAGACTAAGTTGGAAAAAATACCGCATGCGCATCTTAGGGAAGAAGATATGGAAAATTGGGAATTGGATTATTTAGTCAAAAGATATAAAACTCAAGTTTTTAATGTTCATGCGCCGAAAGAAATTGTAGATTTTATTGATAGAAACGGAAAATATAAAGATAATATTTATATTGAGAATCTTTTTGTGATGAACGGTAGTTTTGAGGAGGCGGTAAAGCATTGCGGCGGTGTTTGCCTCGATCTCGCGCATTGGGAGAGCCATGGCTTTAGGGAAAAAGTTAAGGGGTATGAGAAGTTGCCAGATTTGCTTAAGCGATATAGAATTGGCGTTAATCATCTCTCGGCCGTTAAATCGGAAAAAGTTAATATCCATAATCGTTTTACCGATGAAAATGCTTATCACTATGATTCTCATTGGTTAGATGATTTAAGCGAGGTGGATTATGCAAAAAAATATAAACATTATTTAGCCGATATAATTAGCCTAGAATTAGAAAATCCTTTAAAGCGGCAACTGGAGGTCAAAAAATATCTAGAGAAGATTTTAGATTTATAATAATATATTTTTTACAAATCAACAAATCTATTCACGAATATCACGAATACAGAATAAACATTTTAATATTTGTAATATTCGTGAGCTAATTCGTTGATTTGTTAAGATTATGAAAATATTAATTTTAGGAGCTAAAGGCAATCTGGGAGCGCAGTTAGTCAAGGTTTTTGTTAAAGGAAACGAAGTTTTGGGTTGGGATAAGAGCGAAATTGATATAACTGACAGAGAACTGATTTTAAAGAAGATCGGTGAAATCAGACCGGAATTGGTGATTAATGCCGCGGCTTATAACGCCGTGGATAAATGCGAGGACAGCGACGAGGAGTATGAAGCGGCAAAAAAGATAAATATTGACGGTCCGAAATTTTTAGCCGAAGTTTGCCTGAAAATCGGCGCCACCTTGGTTCATTATTCCACCAACTATGTTTTTGACGGCAAAAAAAAGAGCGGTTATAATGAAACCGACCGACCCCAGCCGCTTAACCGCTATGGGAAAACTAAATTTCACGGGGAGAAAAGAATTTTAGAATTAAGCGGTAAGGGTTTAAAATGGTATTTAATCAGAACTTCAAAATTATTCGGTCCTGGCGGCACCAGCGCTATGGCCAAGCCGAATTTTTTTGATATCATATTGGAACAAGCCAAGAATAAGTCGGGATTGGGAGTAGTTGATGACGAGATTAGCTGTTTTACTTATTCTCCGGATCTAGCCAAGGCAACTAAAGAACTGGTTCAAGCCGATAAAGGTTATGGCATTTATCATTTAATGAACAGCGGGGCTGGTACTTGGTATGAGGCGGCCGGGGAATTATTTAGAATAGCTGGATTGAAAATTAAAGTTTTGCCAATTAGCAGAGATAAATTATTGAAGCCAGCTAAGCGGCCGAAATACTCGGTTTTATTGAATACCAAGCTGCCGCCGTTAAGAGATTATAAAGAGGCGTTAAGGGAATATCTGGGGAAGTGTAAAATGTCTTTATTGTCATTGCGAGGAGCGAATGAATCCGCCAGCTGGCGGAGTAATGAGCGACGTGGCAATCTCTGATAAGCAAGAAAGACAGATAAAATAAAATGCTTAAATTAATAAATTTAAATTTTGCTTAAAGGATTTTGGCATTAAATTAGTAAAGTTTTTCTAACCAGAGATTGCTTCGCCCCGCCGATGCAGGGCTCGCAATGACATATAATTTTTTAATTTTAAACTTTTTATTATGAAAGGCATAATTTTATCCGGGGGCAGCGCCACTCGCTTATTTCCGCTGACGGCGACTACCTCAAAACAACTTTTGCCGATTTATGATCGGCAGATGATTTTTTATCCATTGAATGTTTTGGTAAAAGCTGGCATCAAAGATATTCTGATAATTGTCGCGCCCGAGCAGTCGGGTAATTTTTTGAATCTCCTGGGGTCAATCTTTGATAAAAGCGATGTTCGCCTAGAATTTAAAGTGCAAAAAAATCCTCGAGGACTGGCCGACGCTTTTATTGTCGGCGAAAATTTTATCGGTCAGGACAATGTCACCATGATTTTAGGCGATAATATTTTTGAGGATGATTTTTCTGAAGAAATTAAGAATTTTAAAAGCGGCGGCAAAATATTTGCTGTTAAAGTATCAGATCCGGAAAGATTAGGCGTCGTGCAGTTTGATACTAAGATGAAAGCCATAAAGATTGTGGAAAAGCCCAAAAAATGGATCAGCGATTACGCTATTCCCGGGCTTTATATTTACGATAATCGCGTAATTAAGGCGGCGAAACAAGTTAAACCCAGCGCTCGTGGCGAGGTGGAAATAGTTGACATCAACAATTGGTACCTGGAAAAAGGCGAGTTGGAGGTTGGCCTGGTAAGAGGCAAATGGCTGGACGCGGGAACTTTTGACTCACTCCTGGAAGCCGGGATTTATGTCAAGGAAAAGAAATTATATGAAAAATTTGATCCGATAATCAATCGGGCTATCGTGGAGTTTAATGAAGAGTTGAAAAATTTGGTTAAGAAAAAATTGTAAAAAGATGGAAAATAATCAGCGGAAAATTTATATTGGTTTTATAACCTACGGCGAAGCCACGGCCAAGTATTTGCCGTATTTTTTGCCTAGCTTAACCAATCAGACCTTTAAAGATTTTAAGATAGTGGCGGTTGATAATAGCCAGACGCCAGACAATGAAAATGCCCTATACATAAAAAATAATTTTTCGGAAATTGATTTAAAATGGGCGGGGGAGAATCTTGGTTTTGCCAAGGCCTTTAATTTAATGATTAAACGGGCGATTGACGGTGGCGCTGAATATTTTTTAGCGCTTAATCCGGATATGATATTTGAGCCGGATTTTATTGAGGAAATGGTGGCGGCGATAAAATCGGACGAAAAGATCGGCGCGGTGGCGCCGAAAATTTTCAAATGGGATTTCACGGTTAAGGGAAAAACCAATCAAATAGATAGTCTAGGTCTGGCCCTGAATAAGGAACAGCGTTTTTCCGACGCTCATCAGGGAGAAAGCGATCAACCTGACTTAGCGGGTGGAAAAGAGGTCTTCGGTTTTACCGGCGCGGCGGCGCTGTTAAATCTAAAAGCGCTCGCCGACGTAGCTTTTGATAATGGAAAGTTTAAAGAGTATTTTGATGAACTGATGTTTATGTATAAAGAAGACTGTGATTTATCATATCGTTTGCGTTTGGCCGGCTGGAAAATTGTTTTAGCCGAAAAGGCCGTGGCTTATCATAATCGTGCCGTTGCCGCGATAGGGGCGACTAATTTAAACATCGCCTTAAATCGCCGGAATAAGAGCCGTTTAGTCAAGCAATGGTCGTTTTTAAATCAGTGGATTTTACTTTTAAAAATAAAGGATTTGCCGTTTTCTTTGAATGTGAAGCTGGCCACCGCCTGGTACCAGCTTAAAAGCTTAGCCTTTGTTTTATTATTTGAGCCATATCTGTTGAAAGAGTTGGTTGTCCTGTGGAAGTTGTTGCCAGCAATAAAAAAGAGGCGGGAGCAGTTAGAAATTAAGGTTGATGTAAAAAGAGTTGAATTATTTATGAAATAAATAAATTTTTTGGTGAAGGCAATATGGACCTTTCAATTATCATCGTTTCCTGGAATGTTAAAGAAAAATTAAAAGATAATCTTAGAGCATTGTTTGAGAGTCGACATGCTGATTTTGAAGTTTTCGTGGTGGATAATAATTCGCAAGATGGTTCTGCCGCTATGGTACGGCGATTATATCCGCAGGTGAAATTAATAGTTAATCAAGATAATTTGGGATTTTCCCGGGCTAACAACCAGGCGATTAAACAGGCCAGCGGTAAATATATTTTGCTTTTAAATCCTGACATGAGAGTGTTTGACGATACTCTCTCAAATATGGTTTCCTGGTTGAATTGGCATGAGCGGGCCTGGGTGGCGGGGTGTAAGTTGGTAGACGAAAACGCGCGAGTAGTAAAGCAGGTTCGCCGTTTTCCGGCGCTTTTTAATCAATTGGCGATAATTTTAAAGATACCGCACCTCTGGCCGGCGATTTTAAATAAATATCTCTGGTCGAATTTTGATTATACTAAATCAGCCGCGGTTGATTCTATCAGAGGCGGTTTCTTTATAATAAAAAAACAAGCCATCGAGAAAGTCGGCCTATTGGATGAAAGATATTTTTTATGGTTTGAAGAAGTTGATTATTGCCGGCGCGTTAAAGAAACGGGCGCAGAAGTCTGGTATTCTAACGCGGCCGAATGCATCGATTTGGTCGGTCAAAGTTTTAAACAGGTAAATTTAGCGATAAAACAAAGATATTTTCGCGATTCCATGCTGAAATATTTTAGAAAGTGGCATTCGCCGTTTGCTTATTGGGTTTTAAAATTATGCTGGCCCATTGGTTTATTATTGGCCTGGGTAGCGGAGAAAGTGAGAATAAAAAGCGGTGGAAAAACATAATTAGCTTAATTTTTAAATTTAAATCCGCAAGCGTCTTCCGTTAGCCATTCGGCTTTAGTTCTAGGGTATTTCCGGCAATTTAATGGTCTTAGGGGGTGAATAAAACAAGATGATTTACCGTCGGGTTTGAACTTCAAAAAAAGACAGTTGTTGGGCAGCCGGCAGCAGGCGCCGCAATTAACGCATTGGCCCATTCTATTTTTAGCAACAGGCAGCATGGCAGTGAATGTTCTTTTAACTTTTGCCAGCCAGGTGTTTTTGTTTCTCTTAATCATATCATCAAGTTAGGGCGACTATTAGGCAAAAGAATATTGCCCGCCTCAGCTAGGGTTTTGCCAAAACTAATTATGCCTTCTTTATGGCCGCCCATGGCAATTATTTTTTTATCATTAACCTTTGCTTCTCTGAATAATCTTTTGATTTCTTTGGCCATTGCCGGAGTTCCGTAGGGAATATTTTTATTTGTCGTCGGAACTCGATCAACAAGTTTTTTCCACATTTTCAGATTATGAATATGAATAACTGCGTTGGTCTTTAGCGAACATTCATAAATTACCGCGTGGGATAAAGATTCGGAGGAGGCCTTGATTGGACCTTGGCAAGTTAAACTATTTTTCGCCAGATCATAATCATTAACTAAAACATAATGTTTTTCCGTTAATTTATGGAAATTGCCGGTTGCCGAACCAGTAATTATAAAGTTGTTATTTTTGCATCTCATGCTAATATTCCCAAAGCCAACGCCATTATTATAGGCGCCAATCAATCCGCGGCGATATAATTTATTTCGCCATTTATTGATTTCACGAAGTCTAATTAGCGGGATCGGCTTAGCGTTTATCCAGTGACAATTAAATTTAATATAACCTTCATCCATAGTTGTTTAGTTTTGTTCGCCTCGTTTAAGTAAGCTCTGGCAACTTAATCATTTATGCTCCGGATATAAATTAAGAATATCCTTTTCCGTAGCTTTACAGACTCCTCTTTCGGTAATAAGGCCGGTGATAAATTTTCTAGGAGTGACGTCAAACCCGTAATTTACGGCCGGGCTGCCTTTTGGCGCAATTAATACTTTTTCAATTTTACCATCATGCAGTCCGTCCAAGTAAAGCACTTCCTCGGCTTCTCTTTCTTCAATCGGTATTTCTTTTACTCCATCTCGCATCTGCCAATCAAAAGTTGAAGATGGCAAAGCTACATAGAAAGGCACTTGGTTGGCTTTGGCCGCTAAGGCCTTAAGGTAAGTGCCGATTTTATTTGCCACATCGCCGGTATAAGTGGTCCGATCTGTTCCCACAATACACATATCAACCATTTTATGTTGCATTAGATGCCCGCCAACATTGTCCGCGATAATATGATGGGGTACGCCGTAATTTAACAATTCCCAAGCGGTAAGCTTTGCTCCCTGGCTTTGAGGCCTAGTTTCATCCACCCAGACATGGACTTTAATTCCGGTATCATGAGCCGCATAAATAGGGGCGGTAGCGGATCCATAGTCAACAAAGGCCAGCCAGCCCGCATTGCAATGAGTTAAAATATTAACCGGTTCCCCTTTTTTCTCCCTACTTAGTTTTCTGATTATTTTTAATCCGTGCTGGCCGATCATTCGGCAATATTCCGCGTCTTCATCGGCAATATTGTTGGCCGTCTCAAAAGCAATTTTTATTTTATCTTCAATATTATTTGACTGTTTAATCGCGTTTAATTGTCGGTCAATCGCCCAGCCGAGATTAACGGCAGTTGGCCTGGTATTTTTTAGTTTATTCCCGGCGCTAATCATAAAATTATCAAAGCCGTTTTTAGGCGCTTCTAGAGCAGCGATATACATGCCATAGCCGGCAGTCGCGCCGATTAAGCCGGCACCCCTGACCCGCATATCTTTTATGGCTCTGGCCACATCGGCAACAAATTTTAAGTCTTCAATAATAAATTCATGCGGCAGTCTTCTTTGGTCAATAATCTGAACTATCTTTTTATCATCTTCTTTAATCCAAATTGTGCGATAATGTTTTCCGTTGATATTCATAATTCTTCAGTTTAATATTTTCTTATGCCATTTTTTGAGTTAATTGTAGCCGTATATTCGGTGTTGTGCGATGTTTCGGTCTGCGCGTTAAAACGAGACAACTTTATCGCTTTCTTTTACTATTTCGTGTAAATCTTTCATGGTTGAAATAGGGCACATTTGCGAGCCTTCCGATTCGCGGCTCTTTAAACATGTACCGCAGGCAAAAATTTTTCCATTATTACTAAGAAATAATTTCGCCTGTTCTTTAATGTTAAATTTTTTGCTATTAAGAGCTTCATATTCTACTCCCTTTGCTAGCAAAAAGATTTTTACCAAATTACCTTCTTTGAGCGAAAAATTTGCGAATCGAAAAGCATTCCATACAGTTTCAGCGTCATTTGAGTAGATAATAATTCCTAGTTTCATATTTATAAAGTTAATGTTAAGTATTTAGCATAGTCGAAAAGGAGCGAGCGATTTCGGCATAACGTATCGGCGTATCTGAAGTTTTAATGCTTTTTTATTTTTCTCTAATTTTAGATATTATTTTAACTCTTGACAACCCTGTCAAATCTGTTATACTGATAATGTCGAATACGGATTCTACTGAACTCCCGAAGTCCGAGACCCTAAGGGGGATCGGGCTTTTTGTTTTGTAAAATTTATGATAAAATTTTTATGTGGAGTTTAAGGGGCTACCTCACGGTGAGGAATCCGTATTCGACATTCGGATAGAGGGGTTCAATACCCCTTGGCTCCACGTCAGAAACCATCTCAAAAGCGAGGTGGTTTTTGATTTGCCAAAAAATAAAATTAATTTTCAATAAACAGAAAAATTATAAATTTATTCTCATCTGCTCCGCCGGATACTCGTTGTTATATGATGTAAAAAACTAATAAATTATTTAACTCTCAAAAAATCCCAAAAGTCGTATAGCACTATGCCAATATAAAGTAATATAACGAATCCAAAAATTATAGCATAGAAAGAGGGATAAATTATTTTAACTGCCAGCACAATACTTTCAAGCAGTAATGCTATTAGTAGTATAAAAGTAAAAGTCGCACCATGTGAAAGCAGCTTTCCTGCCATTGAGTCAAGTTTGCTTTTTTCATAAGTAAAGGCAAAGTTTGCGAAACATACTGTTACAAGCAACATACTGATTATAAGAAGAAAGTCGCTTATTTGTCCCAGTCCAATTTGATTTATAGAGTTCGCAATAACAGGCCACAGGGAAGCTGCGATTATAACAATAATCGCGTTTTTTATTATATTTTTCTTAAAGGAATTTAATACCATAATTTTTGTGGTTAAAATTTATTAGTTTTTTATTTCACATAATGGCTTCGGAATAAGCGAAGTGGCCGAAGGAATTTCGTAGCGGAGCGGAGAAATGCCGAAAGGCCATTTTGCGTATTCCGAGTTATGCCATTATGCCGAAAAGGAGCGAGCGACCCGAGCCGACCGCAGGAAGGCGAGGGGGAGCGAGCGATTTCGGCATAACGTATCGGCATATCTGATGTTTGCCGTAGCGTAGCGGAGGCAAATATGGGTAGAGGCTTTTGTAAAAAGCCGTAACCAGATATGCCTTGTTATATGATGTATGCTTTTCTTTTTGTTCCGCCTTAGCGGAAACACTTTTCTGTAATGAACAAATTTTATTTTTGTCTTGGCGAGGGGCAGAGGGGCTTGGGGGTGAATGCCCCGAAGCTAAGACTCCTTATTCTGCGCGTTCAATGATGTTAACTATCCCATTATTTGCGTCCAACTCAACCAAATCGTCGCCTCGTAAAATTTTAGTAGCGTTTTTTGTGCCAACAATACATGGTTTTTTCATCTCTCTGGAAACAATAGCTGCATGGCAGATAATACCACCTTCATCCGTAACGAAAGCCGCAGCTTTAGTCATAGCTGGCATATAGGCTGGCGTGGTCATTGGAGAAACCAAAATGTCTCCCGGTGTTATTTTGTTTAATTGCTCTCGATTCATTACCACTTTTACTTTACCCCGAGCTTGCCCAGGACTTGCCGAAAACCCTTTCAATTGAGTTGCGGTAGATAATATTTTCTTATCAATCAATTTATAACCGCGAACTTTTAAAACAGTCGAAATTTCTTTCTTTGTAAACAACTGATTGGCGAAATAAGCACAACCGTCATTGCGTTTTTTAAACTCTGAAAAATTATATTTCTGTTTAGCTATGACCGCTTTTTTTAATTCTTGAATAAGAAAAAATTTCATTAAATTTTTAGGCCAGCTTTTTTCTTTAGCAATCATGTGTAAATATTGGTATATCAGATCACAAGCATCGTCAAAAAAAGTGTCGCCTTGGCGTAATTTAGTTGCTTTGTCTAAAATCTTTTTGGAAAATAATGATTTTTTTTCTGTTTTACCGCCATTTCATTCCAAGTCACGCACCAATAAGCCGGAATGAGGCCCGCCATGCCCTCTATAAATAAATTTTGGGTCTCTTTTATTTTATTGACTGCTTTTAGGCTTTTCACTGAGCTTATTGGTTGCACTTTTTCTTTCTTTAGCTTCTTGCCTATCTTGATATACCTATCAAATTCAGCTAAAAGACGCTTGGTGTTTTTGGGCTCTTTTGCCCAGCGTGATATGGCCTTAGGTAGTGTGTCAAAGAAAAGCTGAGTTGCGCGCCAACTTTCAACAGCGCCATTTTGAAAAATATAAATTGGTTCCGGAAATTTAACTTCAAAATCAAAAACTCTAGGTATAGAATCAGTAAAATATTTATACCATGCGGCAATCAAAATAAACGGAGCATCACGTGTCATGACTTTTTCGTATTTGATGATTTTTCTTGTCATATTAAAATCGTTTTCTGAGTGAGGTCACGAGCGAAGAAAACACCATATACACCCCTCTATAAAAATTAAAAATAAAATTTGTCCATTATAGAAAAGTGTTAGGTATTAGCCGTAAAAAGAAAAGCATATTTCATATAATGGCTTCGGAATAAGCGAAGTGGCCGAAGGAATTTCGCAGCGGAGCGGAGAAATGCCGAAAGGCCATTTTGCGTATTCCGAGTTATGCGAAGTCGCGCCATTATGCCGAAAAGGAGCGAGCGACCCGAGCCGACCGCAGGAAGGCGAGGGGGAGCGAGCGATTTCGGCATAACGTTTCGGCGTATCTGAAGTTTTAATGCTTTTTTATTTTTGTCTAATGTTAGATACTTTTTAATCTATTGACAAGCTGGCTTGTTGTGTTATACTAATAATGTTAAGTGCGGAATCTGTTGAACTCCAAAGTCCGAAACCCTAACGGGGATCGGGCTTTTTGTTTTGTAAAATTTATGGTAAAATTTTTTTGTGGAGTTGAGGGGCCACCTCATGGTGAGGGTTCCGCACTTAACATTCGGAATTGAGGGGTTCGATACCCCTTGGCTCCACCTCAGAAACCATCTTAAAAGCGAGGTGGTTTTTGATTTACCGTATTGAAAAATAAAAAAGCATTAAAATTTGCGTGAGCGAGCGTTAAGAATAAAATTATTTTTTTATTTTCCCTAGTAATATATGATAACTTGTTCCAGTAGATATTAAGCTTGATGAATTATTTTTTTCCGTATGCAGAATTGTATATTCTCCAGAATTGAGTTTTTCACTAATTTTATTATTTTGATATTCATTAATTTTGTCACTAAATAATTCGTGTAGTTCAATGTCGTATATATTTCGATGTTTCCACCAGCCCTTAATAACAATAACAGATGTTATAGTTAAAGCTACAATTGAAAATAGCAGAGAAATTAGTTCCATGAGATTATTTTTGATAAATTGCATAAAAAATAATTTTATTTAGCTCGCGAACCAGATACGCCGTGTTAGGCGATGTTATTAAACTTTTTATTACTTTCCTCTTCCTCTAACTTTTTGGCAACTTTTATTGCTACATGCGATCTTACGGTCATAAAATACCAAAAATACAGACCAGCAACTACAATTACAACTAATAATGTGTTAATTGTTACATCTTCAAAAGAATATGATATTTTTGCAATAACTATTAGTAAAATCCATAACTTAGGAGTTAAAAATTGCCAAAAAAATCTAAAAAATAATTAAGAAATTTCTGGCTATTTCACATAATGGCTTCGGAATAAGCGAAGTGGCCGAAGGAATTTCGTAGCGGAGCGGAGAAATGCCGAAAGGCCATTTTGCGTATTCCGAGTTATGGCCATTATGCCGAAAAGGAGCGAGCGACCCGAGCCGACCGCAGGAAGGCGAGGGGGAGCGAGCGATTTCGGCATAACGTATCGGCACATGCGAAGTTGCGCCGTGAATTATTGAATTAAATGTTAATTATCGCCTATCTTGATTATATCACTAAACTTGCCATTTCGTCAGCGCAATTTGGGTTGAGGAAATTTTGCACTCCTTGAAATATAATTGCGCAAAATTTCTGAACCGCATGTGCCGTGTTGTGCGATGTTTTAAAAAACAAACATTCTTTATAAAAAAGAGCCTTTTTGAAATTTTTTGGCTGGGCTTGACAGGCCGTCTGTTTTCTGCTATACTAATTTGAACGCTAATTTTGGCGTTGAATTGTTCCAAAAAACCACGAAGGAGGAAGTGCGATGGAAGAGCTGACGATCGGAACTAAAGTGGTGTTGAATGTTGGTGGCAAAGAAAGTATCGCAAGAGTCACCGACAAAAACGGTACTATGATGGAGCTGACAACAGAGAGTGGCGAAACTTTGTTCATGGAGCTTCAGAAAGCAGGGGATGGTTGGGAATTGGTCCCCAACACCCGTATGGTGAAGATGACTACCCTGTAGTACTTCACCTACATCACATCTCGCCAATAGCTCGTTCAAGGATAAAAACCTTGCGGGCTTTTTTCTTTTCCAAAAAAATTTCAAAAAGGCTCTATAAAAAGATAAAATGTTTATTTTTTAAAATTTCGTACAATGGCTTCGGAATAAGCGAAGTGGCCGAAGGAATTTCGCAGCGGAGCGGAGAAATGCCGAAAGGCCATTTTGCGTATTCCGAGTTATGCGAAGTCGCGCGAAGCCATTATGCCGAAAAGGAGCGAGCGACCCGAGCCGACCGCAGGAAGGCGAGGGGGAGCGAGCGATTTCGGCATAACTCTCTATTATACGAACAATTTTTTAGAATTTGCTTTAGTTTGTATATTATGCGAAATTATGATATTATTTATTTAAAATAATCTCGCTAATATTATTATAGTTTAAAATCTATGAAATTGGAAGAGCTTTTAAAAAGAATAGAAAACGAACTTAAACTTAGAAACTATAGCCGAAAAACTATTAAGAGCTATTTAATTTGCCTGGCGGACTATTTTCGCTATATTAAAAATGTCGTAAAAGATCCTGATATCGGCCTGATTAAAAGATACCTTCTGGAAAAACAGGATAGGGGGCAGGCCTCGCAGACCATCAATCTTTATTTAAACGCCATAAAATATTTCTACCGAGAGATTTTTAAAAATAATGTTCCCCTGGATATTAAATTTGCCAAAACGGCGAGCAAGTTGCCCGTCGTCTTGTCTAAGAAAGAAATAGAAAAAATAATTGATTCAATCAGCAACAAAAAACACATGCTACTTATCGCTCTCTCGTATGGGGCGGGTTTTAGGGTAAGCGAAGCCATAAATTTAAAAATAAAAGATGTGAATTTGGCTGAATTAACCATTCATCTTAAGGGCGCTAAAGGTAATAAAGACCGGCTAACGATTTTTCCCGAAAGAGTCAAGGCGGGGCTGGCTGAAATTATGGCCTTGCGCGATAAAAACGATTTTGTCTTTGCCAGTGAACGGGGCGGGCATTTAACCGAGCGGTCGGCGCAAATGGTATTTGAAAATGCTTTGAAAAGATGCCATATTAATAAAGAAGCCACTTTTCATTCCTTACGGCATAGTTTTGCCACGCATCTCTTAGAAAACGGCGTGGATGTGCGCTATGTTCAGGAACTCCTGGGCCATGCTAATATTAGGACTACGCAAATTTATACCAAAGTGACTAATCCAAGTTTAAAAAAGATAAAGAGTCCGCTGGAATAAAATAAAATGTAAAATTAAAAAATCAAAATGGAAAATGACAATGTAAAATTTAAAAATAATAAGCGAGTCGCGATAATATTGGTAAATTACAAAGACTACGCGGAAAAATATTTAGCGGATTGTTTGGCTGGGCTAAAAAAGCAGGATTATGCCGGCGAAATAAAAATATTTATAACTGATAATGAAAGTACGGCGGAGAGTTATGGGTGCGTAAAAAAGATTTTGGACGGAAACAGCCCCTTCCCTCCCCCCTCGCAAGGGGGGCATAAAATCCCCCTCGCCCCCCTTATTAACGGGGGTAAATACGAAATAATCAGAAATAAAAATAACGATGGTTTTGCCAAGGGTAATAACGATGCTATTAAAAAGGCGCTGGAGCAGGGATTTGAATATGTAATCTTGTTTAATTTGGACACGATTATTGAGCCAGATTGCGTAAAAAAGATGGTGGAAGCGGCAGAGAATAATCTGGATTCCCGCCTGCGCGGGAATGATAAAAAAGAGATTGGCGCGGCGCAGGCGCGATTGATGCTCTGGCCGGAGAAAGAAAAAATCAATAGTTTAGGCAACATAACTCACTTCTTGGGGTTTGGTTATACCGATGGTTATGGAGATGAATACAAATCCCCCCCACTCCCTTTGTTAAAGGGGGTAGAAATTTGTTATCCATCTGGGGCGGCGGTGTTACTTACTAAAGAGGCGCTAAAAAAAGTCGGGCTGTTTGATGAAGAATTTTGGATGTATAATGAAGATCAGGATTTGGGCTGGCGGATTTGGCTGGCCGGTTATGGCTGTGTTTTAGCGCCGGGAGCCGCGGTCTATCATAAATACGAATTTAGCCGCAGTATTAAAAAGTATTATTGGTTGGACAGAAACCGTATCATGGCCATTTTAAAAAATTATCATTGGGCGACTTTAATGCTAATTCTGCCGGCTTTTGTTGTCATGGAAATCGGCTTGATATTTTTTGCTTATAAAAACGGCTGGTTTTATGAAAAAATAAAAGTTTACAGTTATTTTTTGAATTTAGCCAATTGGCGGAGAATTATGGCCGAAAGGAAAAAAGTTCAAGAATTGAGAACAGTGCCAGACAGAAAAATAGTTAAAATGTTTAGCGGTAAGATTTGGTATCAGGAAATAGGGGGAAAGCGGCTAAGGGTCGCGAATGCGCTATTTAATGCGTATTGGAAAATAATAAGAGTTTTGATAAGATGGTGAACTATAATGTAAAATGTAAAAATCAAAGTGTAAAATGACAATGTAAAATTGAAAAATAAAAATGCATATAATTTTATATTTTAAACTGTAATTTTTCATTTTGATTTTTAAACTTTACATTTTTATGGATGTAAGCATCGTCATAGTTAACTATAAATCTAAAGACCTTACTCTAAATTGTCTTCGGTCTATCAAAAACGCTGATTGGCCGGGTTTGGATTATGAAATTATCGTGGTGGATAATTATTCCGTGGATCTAGCCAGCCGCGATTTAGAGCCGTTCGGGGAAATTAAATTTGTCATGAATGGGAGAAATATGGGATATGGCGCGGCCAATAATCAAGGGATCGGCCAATCCCAAGGCAAATATATCGTGATCATGAATCCGGATACTTCCGCTTCAAAAGATATTTTTATAAAATTGTTTGATTTCATGGAAAATAATCCGCGCGTTGGCGTGGCCGGACCTAAGCAGTTTAATTTGGATCAGACCGTTCAGGAAACCTGTTTCCGCTGGCCCGGGCTGCTAACGCCCTTGTATCGGCGTACGCCGCTCGGCAAGATCGGTTTTGCCAAAAGAAATTTAGACAGATTTTTGTATAAAGATTATAATAAAGATAAGATAGGCGAAGTGGATTGGCTTTTAGGATCATTTTTATTTTGCCGAGCCGAGGCGCTAAGGCAAGTTGGCGCTTTTGATGAAAGGTTTTTTATTTACTTTGAAGATATCGATCTATGCCGGCGTTTTTGGGGAGGCGGCTGGCAAGTAATCTATAATCCGGACGCGGTCATTACGCATAATCATGCGAGACAAAGCGCCAGAACACCCTGGTATAAGTTTTTTAAAAGTATCGCCGCCTGGCATCATTTAGCTTCCTGGGTAAAATATTTATGGAAATGGCGAGGAAGATAACAAAATAACTATTTAAAAATTTATGGTTATGATTAAAAAAATAAGAAAAGCCATCGTGGCTGTGGCCGGTTCTGGAACGCGGCTCTTACCGGCGACTAAGTCAATGCCTAAGGAAATGCTGCCAATCGTTGATAAGCCGATTATTCAATTGGTGGTTGAAGAATTAGTGGCGGCCGGCATTGAAGATATAATTTTAGTTACCAAGTGGGACAAGAAGCCGCTAGAAGATCACTTTGACCAGAATTGGGCGCTGGTTGATGAATTAAAAAAAGCCGGCAAAGATAAACTGTTGGAAGAAGTTAAAAAGATATCTAATTTAGCCAATTTTATTTATATCCGTCAGAAAGGGCCGTATGGCAACGGCACGCCCGTCTTATCGGCCGCCAGCATCGTTAGAGATGAGCCGTTTATGTTTGTTTGGGGCGACGATCTAGTTAAATCAAAAATTCCTTTTGCTAAGCAAATGGTGGATGATTATAATAAGACCGGCCATCTAATGATCGGCGTTCAGGAAGTGCCGCTCAATCAGGTCTATCGTTATGGCATCGTTAAAGTTAAAAAAGGCACCATGCAAATTGAAGACATCGTGGAAAAACCAAGCGCCGAGGAAACGCCGTCGAAATTGGCTGATTTCGGCCGCATGATTTTAAACCAGGAGATAGTTGATATTTTGAAAGAGACGGCTCTAGGCAAGGGCAATGAGCTCTATCTTGTTGACGCGCTTAAAACTTATGTTAAAAATGGCGGAAAATTTTACGCTAAAGAGATTGAGGACGGCGAATGGCTTACCACCGGCGACCCGTTAAATTACATGAAAACCATGCTGAAATACGCTTTTGATCGCGAAGATATTGGATCGGAGATGAAAAAGTTCACTAAAGAGTTGCTGGAAAAGGAAAAATAAAACTAGCCTTTTATGGCCCCTTTAATAAAGGGGTCGCCCGAAAGGGCGGGGGATTTATAAGCGAGGGGTGAAATAGATTTTTTTTAAAAAAAATCCCCCTCACCCCCTTTGTTAAAGGGGGTAAAATACAATTTCTATGAAATACGACATGATCACCATCGGCGGCGCAACCGAGGACATAACTTTTTATACCGGCGAAGGAGTCTTGCTTAACAATAAAAAAGATTTAACCAAACAAAAATTGTTGGCCTTTGAATATGGCGCTAAAATTAAGGTTGATAAATCTTTTTCCGGCTTTGGCGGCGGCGCGGCTAACGCCGCGGTCTGCTTCGCCCGTTTGGGCTTTAAAGCGGCTTGCCTGGCGTCAATCGGCGGCGACGAGCGCGGGCGGATAATTTTAGGTAATTTTAAAAAGCAGGGAGTGGATGTGTCCTTAATTCAAAAAACCAAGCAGGCCGAAACCGGATTTTCTTTCCTCCTAGTTGGGTCGGGTAATGAACATATTTGTTTTTCCAATCGAGCGGCTAACGACGAATTACGAATTACGGATGACGAATTACGAATTATGCGAGATGCCAAGTGGATTTATTTAACTTCATTATCAGGAAGTTGGCGTGAAAATTTGGAAAAGATTTTTTCAATCAAGAGCACAAAGATCGCCTGGAATCCCGGCCATCGGCAAATTTTAGCCGGAGTGAACGGCTTGAGAAAATATTTTAAGCGCGCCAACTGCTTGATTGTCAATAGAGACGAAGCCATTGAAATAGTTATGTCAGACCGGAAATATAAAAATCAGGGCGCCGCATTTTTTGGCGGCGCTAAAAATTTATTATCCGCTTTGGCTTCTTACGATTCTAAAATTATCTTAATAACCAACGGCCGCCATGGCGCCGATGCTATGTCCGAAGGCAAAATTTATCATCAGCCGATAATAAAAGAGCGGTTGCGCGTTGACACTACCGGAGTCGGCGACGCTTTCGGCTCGTCCTTTATCGCCGGCTGGGAATTATACGATCACGATATTAAGCGCTCGCTTAAGCTCGCGGCCAAAAACTCGGCCGCGGAAATAAGCCAGCAGGGCGCGCAGAATGGGCTGCTTTGGAAGAAAGATATTTAAGAAATTGTCATGACATTAAAATATTTACCATGCAAGTTCCAATTGAAGTATCGGCCCGCCACATTCATTTGTCAAAACCGGACGCGGAAAAATTATTCGGCGCCGGTTTTATTTTATCCAAACTTAAAGATCTGTCCCAGACCGGCCAATTCGCGGCCGGGGAAAGGGTCAAATTAGTCGGCCCGAGAGGCCAAATAGATAAAGTTAGGGTTTTAGGGCCATATCGCAAAGCAACGCAAGTGGAAGTGTCAGAAACCGACGCTAAGAAACTTGGGTTAGAACCGCCGGCCAGGGATTCGGGAAATTTAGATCAGACGCCGGGTATAAAAATTATCGGCCCGTTCGGGGAGCTCTATTTAAAGCAAGGCGTGATTTTGGCTTTAAGGCATATCCATATTGATCCAGAAGCGGCCAAAAAATTAGGAATTAAAAACCACGACCGGGTTAAAGTTGATGTCAGCGGCGCGCGCGATTTATTATTTGAAAATGTTTTAGTCAGAGTTGACCCGTCGTTTAGATTAACCATGCATATTGATACTGATGAAGCTAACGCCGCCGGCATAGACAAAAATAATAATACGGGGGAGATAATAGTATAAAATTAAAGTTTAAATTTTTTATTGTCATTGCGAGGAGTCTGTAATCAGGCGACGAAGCAATCTCATAAATGTCGAAGGATAATCATGATGTGAAAATGGCAAGATTTAGTTAGATATAGTCATATGTGAGATTGCTTCGCTCTCTACGGTCGCTCGCAATGACAGTTCAAGATAATTAACCTTATGCCTGAACTGCCGGAAGTAGAAACTATTGTCCGCGATTTAGATCGGGAATTGAAACATAAACAAATCATTGCCGTTGAATTTCTGGACAAAAAAGTCTTTCAGTCGCCTGATCAAGAAATAAAAAATATTATTGGCCAGAAGATTAAAGCGATCAGGCGGCGAGCCAAGATGATAATTATTGATTTGGGCGATAGTTTTTTAATTATTCATCTTAAAATGACCGGACAGCTGGCGCTTCAGACTGGAAAGGATTTTATTGTTGGCGGCCATCCGATCATAAATCAAAATCGGCGTCTACCCAATAAATTTAGCCGGGCGATTTTTAAATTTAATGACAGCAGTATTCTTTTTTTTAATGATGTCAGGCGTTTCGGCTGGATTAAACTCGCGACCAGCGCTGAATTTTTAAAATTTGATCAAGGTCTCGGGGTTGAGCCCTTGAGTTTTAATTTTACTCTAAAATATTTTAGGCAAGTATTGTCAGCTAGGCCGAGAACTACGATTAAGCAGGCGCTCTTAGAGCAAAAGCATATTGCCGGCATCGGCAATATTTACGCTGATGAGTCGCTGTTTTTGGCTGGTATTAAGCCGTTTCGGCGGGTAAGAACCCTGAAAACTGAAGAAATAAAAAAATTATGGCGAGTCATTCCGCAGATATTGCGTTTAGCCATAAAGCGCCGTGGCACTTCGTTCAGCGATTATGTGGACGCGCAAGGCCAGGGCGGAAATTTTATAAAATATCTAAAAGTTTATGGTCGGGCAGGGGAGAAGTGTGGGGAATGCGGCGGCTTGGTTAAAAAAATGAAACTGGGCGGCCGGGGTACGCATTGGTGTGATAATTGCCAGAAGTGATTATATTTGTCATTGCGAGCGACTGCAGGGAGCGTGGTCGTCGCTACGCGAGATCTGGCGTAGCCATGACAATCTCACGAACGGCAAAAATAATTATAATGCAATAGTGGCGAGATTTAATGAAATATAGTCATACGTGAGATTGCGAAGCTTGTCCCGACCCCGCACTTGATGCGGGGGAGGGATTTGTGTTCGCTTCTCGCAATGACAGGGCGAATGTGTTATAATTTAAGTGCCTTTATGAAAATAAAATACTCCATATTTATAATATTTTTCGGGATTATTATTTTCATTTTCCCGACAGCCAGCCAAAGCTCTATTGATTGCTGTTATCACGAATGCCGTCTGACCGAACCGGCCAGATGCGATGGCGCCTGGGTGCAAGAATGTAAGACCGGAACGATTTGCGACATTGATCCATATAATGATTGGTGTAATAAGGTTAACTGCGCGGCTAGCGGCAAGGTTTGCCAAAATGGCGTTTGCGTCGGTTCTAGTTGTACTGTAAGCTGTCCCACCGGCCCTGGCTGCCTCAATTCTTTGGTTAATGGCCAAATTACTAGCGGTGAATGCTGCGGTTCGGGCGATTGCTATCAATGTCGAACCGGCTATGTTTGGGATAGCGCTGACAGAATCTGCAAGGCCAGCGCCGTTCCCGCTTGCGGCGACGGCACGCCGTATAACAGCTGTTCTACTAATCAAGGCGCGCCATATTATTGCAATAGTTCGGGCAGTTTAGTAGAAAATAGCGGTAGTTGCGGTTGTCGTAATAATTGGGTGCCCGGATCAGCCGGTACTTATTGCTGTGATAATCAGTGCAATAGCAGTTGTTCTACTAATAGCGGTTGCACCGCTATTCCTGATCCGGACTGCGCCTGCCAAAGCGGCAATGGTTGCTGCGGCCGGGGCTGTACCAATGCCAATGACAGTGATTGCGCGGTTATTCCTGACACCACTAATCCGCGGGTAGATTCATTTACGGCTGCTTTGGCGGCCGGCACGGTTACCGCCACCTATACCATTACTGACGAAACTCAGCTCAAGGAGGCGCAACTTTGGCGCGCCGCCTATGATGCCGTTAATTGCAGCACTGGTCAAGAATTAAACTGCGGCTGGGGCAACATACCTTCTGGCGTTGCCCAGAAACCCGCCTCCGGCCTTTCTTCTGCCGGTACTCTGACCGACACTCCGGGGGTCGGCGCCTGGTGGTATGGCATTCACGCGGTTGACCAGGCAAATAATTGGGCGCCGGAAGCCACGCCCAGAAAGATTGTTATTTCCGCCCTCTGTACTCCTAACGGTTGCAACGGCGTTTGCCCGGCCGGCTGTACGGCCGCTCAAGATCCGGACTGCGGTTTAGCCGGCTGCTGCGGCAACGGCGTCTGCAATACTGGTGAAAGCAATGCGACTTGTTCCGGCGATTGCGCGGTCTTAACTTGCACTTCTTTTACCTACTCCGCCTGGGGAACTTGCGCGAATGGCGCGCAGACCAGAACCGTTTTTACCAGCTCTCCCGCGGGTTGCACCGGAGGTATGCCCATAACCACTCAAAGTTGCGACTCTATTAAACCTGCGGTAGATTCATTTACGGTTGCCACCGGACCAGTTATCACCTGGAGTGTTTCCGATACCGGCGGTTCTCATCTGGCCCGCGTTGAAGTCTGGCGCGCTCCGGACGCATCAGGCAATCCCGGGACTTGGGCGGAAGTCGCGTCTTTGCGTCAAAATATCGCCTCGCAAAATATTGATACTCATTCCGGTTCAGCCACGGATAATCCTGACCCTGGCGTCTGGTGGTACGGCCTTCACGCGGTTGATCAGGCAAATAATTGGGCACCGGAAGCCACGCCCAGAAAGATAACCATTGTTGTGGCGAATCTTCCGTCAATCCCAACCAATGCCAATGCAATTTGCCTATACAATTTTAATGACGCAACATCCGCAAAAATCTGCAATTATTATTTACAGAAAAGACCCGGCGCCAGCAAATTAGGGCTTGATGTGCCGGATTCAATTTTTGACAATACTTTAATTAGCAGCTCTGTTCCTACTCCGCGGCACAAGGAATGGTCAAGTCTCGCGGATTTTATAAATTATATAAAAAAGCCGCTTGACGATTATGTTGCCGCCCACCCTGAATTAAAAATAACCCATGTGGCAATAGCTAAAGGACTGCCGATAAGAATAAGCATGCAAGTCATCCCGCCAATTGAATATATTGATGCATTGACAGGGCAACCCGTTAGGATAACTCAAAGCCATATGTCAAACACTACCGCGTTTGAACCAGAACTGGATTATAGTTTGTGCGCCGTAATAGACGAGGCCTGCTCCAAGAAGCTTTACAATAGGGATAACCGAGCTAAGCTGCTGCCTGACGCTAATAATGACTTTAGCCCATATTGGCGCGCCAGAAGCGCGCGTCTTTTACAGCATTTTGACGCCGCAGATTACCAATCCTTTGGACTGGGGATGAGGCCAAAATATGTTTCATCAAATCTCAATGGCTATAACCTTGCCGACATAAAAAAAATGATTGACCGGGCGCAGGCAACTCCGCCGGACCTGCGGAGCGCCAAATGGGTGGTGGATGGAAACGCGACAGATATAATAAATAATGATATCTGGGAGGAGGAATTTGCCACTGCTTCTAAATTTCTTTCTGCGACGGCAGGAATACCACAGAACAACATCGTGCTGGAGAAAACCGATGTTGCTCCGCTGGACCTGTCCGCGCTTGGCGGTCCAGTGGTAGGTTATTACGGGTTTGGAACGCATCATCCAAATTATTTTTTTGATTGGGCGCTTAGGTTGGTGAAAGCCCCGGTGGCCAACCGAGCGGTAATAACCGCCTATGAATCATTTAACGGCAATACTTTTTCAATTGACCCCTATACGCCATGGAGCGTATATTTAAGAGCTACGGATGAATCATACTTTAGTAAACCGCCTGATTTTATTTCCTCAATCGCTTTCGGCGGAACAAATTATTCCAGGAGCTTTTCCGGCGGCTACGGGAATGTTTACGAGCCAGGCCCTCCTGGGGCAGATCATGCCGAGGACTTCTTTTTATCCTATGCCTCCGGCATGACGCTGGCTGAAGCCTTCTTCAATACCTGGGAATCGCCCAACAATATTGCCTGGGGCGACCCGCTGATGCGGATAACTGATTCAACCGACAACAGCAAACCCAACGGCCTGGCCTGCGCAGATAATTCAGAATGCCGCCTGGGCAGCCAGTGCTTGGCTGATGATTTGGGATTCAAGTTCTGCTTTACGCCGGAGAATGGCAGCTGCCTGTTTGCCAGACCGCGCGATCCAACTCCCGAACTTCGGTTATATAATATATCCGCGCCCAACGGCGGGACAATATGCGAGTCTGCCGATCCTTATGGAAATGGAAAAAGTCTGGCCACTCTTTCGTGCTCCAATTCAGAGTGGCGGCGCACGGCCTGCGCGCCTGGCGGGCAATGCGGTTATACTACGACTCCAAATGTCTATTATGATTATCTTGTCGGTTCATTCGCCGGAGCTAGTTGCAAGAGTGTAATCGGACAAGAATGTACCGTGGACGCTGATTGCTCTAATGCTTATTGCGACGCAGATATGAGCGGAGTTAAAAGATGCCATACGACAGCCAGCTCCTGCGCTGGCGGTGAAGCAGGTAATGCGGTACCCAACGGAGCGTATGCCTGCGCAACGGATCAGAGATATAAAGCTCAATGTAATAATGCTGTTTGGTCAAGTCAAACCCAATGTCAAAACGGCTGTCGGTTTGGCTCATGCCTAGAAGATTTTTACAATCCAGCAACCCACGCTTTTAATTTAATGCCACAGCGCTCATATTTTTTGACGCTTCCAGTAAATACGGGCTCTAAAAAAATAAGTGAAGTTTTTATCAACCCCTTACCTGGCGTGTCATTAAAATTGTGGGGCACTCAGACGCGTAGTTGGAGTGGTGGTATTACATTTGATGAGTTTGATAATGTGTGGGATGGTATAGATTCCATAATTAAACCGGGTGATGTATTTAATATAGTGGCCCCTGCCCAATCTTTATTTAATATAACTGGCAAAGAGTTTGATTCAGCCCTGCCATTTAAAATTAAGAACACGCATACATACTTTGGAATGCCTTATTGCGCGGCAGGATACACGGCCTCAAAACTCCTTAGAGAAATATCGGCCAGAGATAATAGATGCGCGGCGGTAAGCACTGGTAACAACGGGGTTGACCCTGTTCTTTACTGGTCGGAGGTGGAAAATTCAGAAATTGCTAATGCGATAAAACAGGATTTTCAAATATTGCCCTTTGAAGGGTACTTTGTTAAATGCGCCGAGGGAGTTGACTTTACTTTCACGCCATCTTGTCCGGCGCCATAGAGTGACGCGATAGTTTTCAACGGCGTAATGTGGTATAATATAATCATCATTTTTCATGCTTATGAAAAGATTGTTTCACGGCGGATTATTAATTAAGTCAATCAAGCTGATTTTTATTTTAGCTGTTTTTTTATTGTCCGCCAACGGTTCCCTCTGGGCCGCTACCTCGCCTGACGCTGTCGGCTTGCGAGTTATACCTAATCCTGATTATTTATCGCCGTTGCGCTGGTACAATGAGAATATTAAATTAAAGGGCTCGCCTCAAGCCCTAATCGTTGACGGCTATGAAGCCGTGCGCGACGGCCGAACGGTTTATGTCAACGCGGCTAATATTTATTTACCCAATGATCCTGTTAACAATAAATTTTTCACTAATATTTATATCATCTCATATAATCAGCAAGCGGAAAATCCAACGGTAGATATTTTTGGCCAGCTGCTATCCCATTGGCGGTTCAATAAAGAAGCTTTAACGGTAGGCAAATGCGTTCAGCCGGACAAATTTTTGAGCGGCGATTGTCTGGTGGATGGTGAATGCAAAACCGGGGAATATTGCGACAGCCAAAAAGCCAAGATAATCCGCGACACCAGAAGGTTGTCGGATTTGGCTGAAATTAAATTTATTTTAGAAAAATTTAAAGCGCAAAGCGGCGTTTATCCGCAATTAGTTTCCGGCTCATATCTAGCCAAGGCCTCAATTTCGGTCTGGCCAAGCTGGAAAAATACTTTAGCCAGCGACTTAAAAAGCCCTTTGCCAATAGATCCGTTAAACCGGCTGGGCTTATGCGGTGGCGCTGGCTATGATAAAACAACCTGCTGGGATCCTGCCAGTAAAGAATTTGCCGGCGCCGATAAAAACGGCGATGGCCAGTTTGATTTTCCCTCATGCAGTTTTGCTTATGTTTATATAGCGAAAAATAAAGTCGCTTATACGCTTTGCGCTTTAATGGAATCCGGCTATATATCCACCTTAAATCCGGACGCCTGCCCCGGTTCGGCCGAAGCGTCAACCGGCCGTGAAGCGACTTGCGCTGATCTTGTCTGGAAACCCGATGATTGGTCAAATGTTTGTCCGGGCGATAAAATTGTTCAAACCAGTAATTGTGGCAACACCCGCACTCGTTCTGATGGTACCAAAGCTGAAACCAACCCAAACTGCGCCGCCAGCACTTGCCCCGGGTCAACCTGTGATACTGGTTGCGAGATTGTGCCAGGCGCTAAAGTAGAGACCATCTGGACTTCAAGCATTCCTTTAGATCAGGTTTGTTCAAACCAGACAGTAACCCAGACCGGCGATTGCGGCGGTACCCGCCAAACCGCTGGTACTAAATGTTGTGGTATTTGCAGCGCGGCCAATCAGCCGAATTGCCGAGCTAGCGATCCAGGCAACGCGGTAGTTAGTACTAGCGGCTGTTGTCCTACTGGCCAGGCATGTTATAGATGCCCGGACAATTATACTTGGAATGGTTCAGGTTGCGTGGCCGATACTAGAAATAATGTTAATTGTACTACCAAACCTCCCAATACTATTTGGAATACCAGCGGCACTGTGTCGCAGACTTGGAATGGTTCTTTATGGCAGCCGTCCAACATCAGTTCATATAATGATGATCTGGCTGGCGGCCCTTGTTATTATAAATGCGCGCCGAATTACCGTTATTCCAACGGCGCTTGCAATACTTTCTGCGGGAACGGAGTGCGAGAGGCAGTTAACGGCGAGGGAGTTAGTGAACAATGCGATGGTATAGACGGAGTAGGCGTAAATCAGTCATGTTCCGCAACCTGTACTTTAATCAATTTAACATATTGTGGCGATGGCACTACTCAATCACCCAACGATGATGGTATAAATGAAACTTGCGATGACGGAAGAGCGGGTAATACTAATACTTGCGTGGCTAGTTATGGCACAACCCGTACCTGCTGTAGCACTAGTTGTCAGAGTAATACAGTAACTGGGCCTTCTTGCGGCGACGGTATAGTAACTGCTGGCAGGGAGGAATGCGATCCAACTGATATAGACCCTATCACTAGTGAAGCTCGCACTAATTCTTGTACCGAAACTGTTACGCCTGGTTTAACTTGGTGCCCAATCAGTTTTATAAGCCAAGGTACACAACCTTGTAGAGACGACGGCTCTTGCACTTGGGATACAGGAGTATGTGATACCGAGATTATAGAGACTACCTCTACTGGGTGTCAGTCTACAAATGTTAATCTTACGAACTATACTTGCTGCCAACTCATAAGCTGTTCCCAGGATGGTTGTGGTTGTTGCGGTGTTGATGTAGCGACTACAACCCCCGGTTATACCGAGATAGTGAAATCCCCGTCAGCATGGGACAATACAAAGCAAATTATTTTCACATGGGGCACTAAAAACGGAAAGGTATGTGCCGGAGGATACAAGGACGGAAATATATATAAACCACCGCCGGTGCCTTTTGGTCAAACTAATATTTATGGCTTATGTACTTCTTGCCAAGACAAATATAGTCGGTGCGCAACTCAAGCTGAGTGCTATTCGGCTGATAATACATGTAAGTTAAATCAAGATTTGCCTTACCCTAGTCACATTGGTAATGCTAAAAATTGGGAAATAAAAACTAACCATTCAACGGCTTACTATAAATGCTGGAGATAGATTTAAAATATGTTTAATAAGAAAACAATTATAATTATTATTTTAGCCGTTGTAATATTTCTGGCTTCGGGCGTGCTGGTCTTTTTTCTGGTTAAGCGAGCCGGAAATGAGGCAATGGAAAATAGTCCTAACTCTAATATTGTAGAAGAGTTAAAAAATATTAACCCTGGGTTGAGCAGCGCGCAGTTAAAGTTTTACGCGGATACGGCGGTCGGAGGGAGTATGGCACCATGCTTGGGACGGGGTGATGCCGGCGACTGCGTCGCCTCCGTGTCTTTTATTAAAGGCGATCGTAATCTTTGCCATGACTTAGAGTATAAAGACGAAAAATTATATCAGGACTGCGCTGAAGGCGTTGGCGGCGATGATTATTATAACTGTTTATGGGCGATTTTAGATGTCTATGGCCAGAAAAGCGATTGCGCTGATATAGCTAATTCGGGGGCGAGGGAAATTTGCGAAGATTTCTTTAATTACCAAACGGCTTATTCAAGTTATGACAGAGAGCTGTGTAAAAATGTAAAAACCGAAAAATTAAACGAATATTGCCTAAAAAATATTATTGACAAGAATCAGGACACGGACGGCGACGGCTTAACCGATTTAGACGAAATCAATAAATATAAAACTCATTATTTATTCGCCGATTCGGATAATGACGGCATTAAGGACGGCGCAGCGGTTAAGCGCGGATTGATTAAAGCAAAATAAGCCAGTAAACATTTTAAATAAAAAACTGCCCCGTATATCGCGAGGCAGTTTTTATGTTGCAAATAATTTTAGCGCGGCTAAAAAATATAATAGCTGGCCAGGGCGATAAAAACGCCGATCAGCAAACCGGCGATTATTTGCGCCGGCGTATGGCCGATTTTTTCCAACAATCTGGGATAGGTTTCATCCAGCATTTTATCTGTTTTTAAATCTTTCACCAAGATATTTATAATTTCGCCGTGTTGGCCAAGATAACGCCTGATGCCCAGAGCGTCGCGGATAACCAAGAGTCCAAAGATAAAACAGACGGCGAAGAGGGGAGAAGAGAAACCTTGGCTTAAGCCGATGACGGTAGCTAAAGAAGCGACGAAAGCGGCATGGCTTGACGGCAGGCCGGCGTAAGAGAAAATTGAGCGCCAGCTAAATTTTAAGTTATTAGATTTAACCAGGAGTTTGCTTAGTTGGGCGATCAGGCCGGCGATGAGCGAAGTAATTAAAATTTGATACATACGATTTTATTTTATGACTGCAGCGAAATCAGCCGATTAATTTTTAAGAAATAATAATAGTATAAGAAGATTAATAAATAAACTAAAGTCATTAAGCCGAAAATCATTAAGAAACTATTTAAGTTAACCAGATAATTCGGCTGTACAATAAATTTGTTCAGCTCTCCGGCCTGATAATTATAAGCTGGCAGAACTAATTTATTAGAGTAGAGCGGCAATGATTCTTGATTCATCGTTGAGCGAGTCAATAAATTTTCCGCTTGGCGGTTAAATTGCCAATCAGCTAAGTTTATTTCCGCTGGAGCCGAATTTAAATAACTAAGCCCGGAGTTTGCTATTTGCGGTTGAGCCGAGCCGGCGGCCGGGGCGCCGAAGATCTGCACCACGACCGTAGTATCTTGGCCTTGAAATTTACCGGGCATGGTGGCAATGCCGATTTCTTGATAATATGGATTTAAAAGATTTTTTTTATGCAAAGGTGAATTTTCCCAGGCTTTCATAACTCCTTCGCTGGTAATAAAATCGATCGCCAAATTTTCGCCCACATAAGAATAATTATAGCCGGCGTCGCGAATCCAAGCGGAAAACTTTTTGTCATCAATAGTATGCTTAAAAGTATTAGCGGCAATAATCGCCTGGCCTTTTAGAATTGCGGCTTGGGCTAATAATTGATTAGCGGTTAGAGTATTCAGGCCAACACTCTCTCTCGCTTGATTAGTCAATTCAATTAATTTCTCCGGCGTGACGGTGGATAAATAGGCGGTTTGAGGCAATAAAAAAATCCCTATCAGTAAACCGAATAGAGATAGCTTAAAATTCGCGCTGATTAGCCGATTATATTCTTTTTTGGGGCCGCTATAGGTAAACTTTAGCCGCCCATTTAAATTTTGTACCATTTTTATTTTTATCTTTATTTTTGTTTTTTGTCAACTTTTTTGACTGTAAATTAATTATAGCATAGAATAAGAGAAAATACAAGCGAGGGAAAAACTCGTTTGCCTGAATCCGGTTGGTTTGGTAATATTATCATAGAGGAAGTTTAATATTAATGTGACTAAAATATTTTATGAAAAAGAAAATTACTGTAGCCGTCAGCGGCTATTTTAATCCTTTGCATGTTGGCCATCTTGAGATGATGGAGAAAGCTAAAAAATTAGGCGACCGACTCGTAGTAATAGTTAATAATGACTACCAAGTAAAACTTAAGGGCAGCGTGCCGTTTTTAAATCAAATTGATAGAATGAAAATAGTTTCAGCCATTAAGTGGGTTGATGAAGTTTTTTTGTCAATTGATCGGGATGCGTCAGTCTGCAGATCACTTGATAGAATAAAACCCGATATATTTGCTAAAGGCGGCGACAGAAATGTAGGCAATATTCCTGAAGTAGCCGTCTGCCGGCGCCGGCATATAAAGATAATAGATAAGGGTATGGGAAAAAAGATTCGTTCCAGCTCCTCGCTAATTGCTCATGCGGCAAAAATCAAGAGATAAAAATATAAAGAATAGGTGTATAAAAATTTAGTTCAGTTAGTTTTTAATAGTTTTAATCATTTATGGCAAAGAAAATAATATTTATTTTGACTACAATTTTAATAGCCGGAAGTTCTTATTGGCATAGTTTAAATTCTCCGGCTGACCCGAACGGCCAAGAGCGCGCTTTTACGGTGAGCAAGGGCGAGACCGCTGAACAAATTATTAGTAATTTAAAAAAAGAGAATTTGATTAAGTCGCCAGTTTATTTTAAATACCAAATTTGGGGCGCCGCAGCCAACCTTAAAGCAGGAGAATATTTAATTAGTCCAAAGCTTAGCACCAGAGAAATTTTAAAAGTATTGATCGACGGTGAAGCCATCAGCCGGGAAAAATCAATTAGGATTATCGAGGGTTGGAATTTAAAAGATATCGGAGCGTATTTTACTAGCAACAAAATTACTGGCGCCAGCGAGTTTCTAGGCCTAGCCCAAGCTCCTCTCAGCGTCTGGAATTTTAATTTTCCCAAACCGGATTTTTTAAATGACGCGCCCAGAGAAGCCAATTTGGCGGGATATTTATTTCCGGATACTTATAGGATATTTGCCAATACCGCGGCCGAGCAGATTATTTTTAAAATGCTAACTAATTTTGATAGAAAATTAACGCCGGAAATGAGAGCGGAAATTAAATGGCAGCAGAAAACTATTTATGAAATCGTTACTCTGGCTTCAATAATTGAAAAAGAAGTTAGATCAATCGATGACATGAAAATTGTTTCCGGAATTTTTTGGCAGCGGATTAAAAATGGCCAGGGCCTAGAATCTTGCGCGACCTTGGCCCATATCTTAGGCGTCAATAAAGCGCAGTATAGTATTGAAGATACGAAAATTGACTCACCTTATAACACTTATAAATACCGCGGCCTGCCGCCCGGGCCGATCGCCAATCCCGGACTGAACGCGCTTAAAGCCGCGATCTATCCGGAGTTCACGGCGTATAATTATTTCTTAAGCGATCCGGCGACGGGTAAGACGATCTATAGTCGGAGCTTAGAGGAACATAATCTAAATAAGTTTAAATATTTGAAATAATTTTATGTCAGCCAAAGAGTTAGTTCTGGATTTTTTAAATTTAATGTTTATTCTTTTGTTGGTGGCTTTTTGCATTGTTTATTTTATTGCCGGCAATCATTTCTTCGCCTTCTCTTTATTTTTGCAATCGATGGTGCCGTTAGCGTTTTTCGGCGTCATCTTTTTAGTCAGATTAAAGTTAACCAGATCGGAGATCAAGAAAAGGAAAAAGCATGGTAATACCGAATTAGTGATTTATCTTAATATTTTTCATAAATTAGTATCAGATGTGGTGGTTTTTTGCTCGCCAATATTATTGGGCCTGTTAATTTATAAGGCCAGAGGTTTTATAGACACGATCGATGTGATTATATTAATAGCAGTTTTTTTAATTATGTTTTTCTGGCAAAGATATATATTTAGTAAAGAAAGATAGGGGCGAGAAGGCCGGGACTTGACAGCCTGAGCGATTATGTTAATATAAATTTAATAGTCGCAGACAGCAGGTGCCAAAATTAGGCGTAAATCCTGCCGAGACCAAGCTAATTTTAGCTATTTTAGAGTCTGCGCATTAGGCAGATTTTTTTTATTAAAAAAGATAATTTATCAATAAATTTTAAATAATATGCCAAAGAACAAAGAACAGAAGAAAGCCATTTTAAACGAATTAACGGATAAAATCGCTAAAGCCAAGTCAATCATCTTTACCAGGTATAGTGGCTTGACAGTTAAAGATAACGAAGATCTAAGGGCAAGATTATATAAAGAGAATAATGAATATTATGTGGCTAAGAAGACTTTGTTTAGCTTAGCCCTAAAAGATAGAGCCATTGCCGGCCTGGACATTAAAGGCTTCGTCGGCCAGGTAGCGGCAGTTTTTGGTTATGGAGATGAAGTCTCGCCGGCGAAAATAGTCGGTCAATTCAAGAAAGAAAAGGACAAAGAGGGTAAAATTGAATTTATCGGCGGTATTTTGGAAGATAAGTATCTTGACGCGACTCAAGTCGCCAGTTTATCTAAATTGCCGTCTAAACAGGAATTATATGGTAGGATCGTCGGTTCCATTAACGCGCCGGTTGCCGGCTTGGTTAATGCCTTGGCCGGGAATTTAAAGAATTTAGTGTACGCGTTAAGCGCCATTAAAGATAAAAAACAAGTTTAATAATTAATTAATAATTATAAAATTTATGCCAGAAGAAACAAAACCAGCCGCCGCGGCGGAAGCTACGGCCGGCCAAGAGGAACAAATTGAAGTTCCGGCAAAATTTAAGACTTTAATTGAGACTATCGAGAAGATGTCGGTCTTGGATTTAGCTGAATTGGTTAAGATTTTAGAAAAGAAGTTCGGCGTTTCCGCCTCCGCTCCGGCCATGATGATGGCTGGTCCGGCTGCCGCGGCCGTTGAAGTCGAAGAGAAAACCAGTTTTAACGTGGAAATAACCGAAGCCGGCGCGAACAAAATCGCGGTTATTAAAGCGGTGCGCGCTTTAACCGAAATGGGATTAAAGGATGCCAAGGACTTGGTTGACGCCGCCCCAAAAATGTTGAAGGAAGGCGTTAAAAAGGCCGATGCCGATGCCATGAAGAAGGCCCTGGAGGAAGCCGGAGCCAAAGTTACTTTGAAATAATCACGAACGACACGAAATATAAAAAGACGTTCTCTCAATAAAGAATGTCTTTTTATTGCGCTTAAATAATATTTGTAATGCTATTTGGCTAAATGGCTCATGTCAATTGAATAAACAGTGGTATTATTCAAAAAATATATTTTTTTGTTGGTTTCATCAATTTGGCAATCTTTTAAATTACCAAATTTATCGCTGGTATATTGGCTTAAAAATCGGCCGGTTTTATCCAAGACAATTAATCTTTTATTTGCTGGCTCAAGAATATAAAGATAATTTTGCTCCGGAGAAATTATCATTTTTGCGGGCTGGTTTAGCGCCGGTTCAATAGCGGTGGTGGAAAAATTTTGCTTTTTTCCTTTGGTGTATTTAGATATTTCCCCATCATTTTTTAATAAATAGATATCGCCGTCAATATTAAGGCTGACAACCTTAGTTAAATCTTCTTTATTGTTTAGCCAGGGAGTGGAACCGGTTAGCTGGTTACCATTTTTAGTAAAACGAAAAATTTGTCCGGCCGCCGCGTCAGTTAAATAAAATCTATTATTATATTGCTGAAAAGCGACAATTTTTTCTAGGTTGCCGTTATAATTAATGTCTAGCCAAGATAATTTTTCTGATTTTGCATCTAAAACCGCTACTTTGTTCGCGCTAAGATAATAGATATTATTGTTTTTATCAAGGTTGGGGAAATCAAGCCGGTTGATATCGGGGTTATTTAGATTTATTAAAGTTGTTAACTTACTGTCCAAGTCAATGCTATAAATAGTTGCTGGCGCGGCGGCGGCGTAAATTTTATTTTTGGCCAGAATTATATTAATTGGTTTGGCATTGGCGCTGAGATTGATAAGATTAGCTAATTCAACCGGAGCGACGCGGATGACATGGCTGATTTTTTCCATTTGTACCTGGTGTTTGGCCAGCAGCCGCCGATATTGATTTTTTTGATCTTGGCTGCCTTGAGGCAGTTGTTTCAAGAGCTCTTTAACTTCTTCGAGCAGTTTCCCGGCGCCAGTTTCGTTATCGTACAAAAGACTCGCGTCTATTTGATTTTGTTTTTGTTCAATCGCCATCGTTAAGTTATTAATAATCGCCCGCTGCTCCGTGGTTTTATTTTTTATATTTTGCCAGCCGAGATTAGCGGAAAAGATTAATAAACAAATCAAGAAGACGGAAAATAGGGTTTTATTAATTTTGTTTAGATTCTTGTACCAGAAGAATGATCTAACGGCGGCGGTCCTAAGGATTGCCCAGGAATTTTTTATTTTAAAAATTAGCTTATGGAAAAAATCCGCTAAAGTTTTTTTGTCAGTGATAATTCTAAAAATATAAATAAATAAGCCAATTAAATAAACGCCGAAATTTTTTAGAGCGTCAAATATTTTTTTAAGTGACAGCCAATCGGCTTTTCTTTTGATAAAGATCTTATCTTTTAACAGAAAGGCCGGGCGGCTGATTTTAGCGGTTGGCTTGGGGCTTAAGCGGCCGATTAAATTATTGAAAAATGACGACCATTTTTTGGCACTTACCAAGCCAGACGGCGTTAGCAATCTTTCGGTTTTTTCTTCAGTGACGATTAAATTGTCAATTGAGGTCTTAGTTGAGCAAATCGGTTCTTTGATTTTTATTCCTTCTATTTCCAGCCCAGCCGTATTTTTTATGATAATGCCCAAAAAAGGCACATAAGCGTTAATCTTATTGAGCGTATTTTTAATTTGTTCGGCCGCGCCGGCCGGAGGCAAAGTCGTGACAATGCTGATAATTTGCTTGGCCGACAGGTATTCTCCAAAAGTTTCGTTGGCAAAAATAAAATAACCGCCGCGGGGCAGGGAGCCGCTGATGATATTGGAAAATAATTTTATCGCGCTTGGTTGTTTTTTAGTTTCCGGAGAGCTGGTTTGTTCAGTGATGTCAGCTAATTTGTGTTTGATATTATCGCTTGGTTTGCCCCGATATATAAGCAAGGCCTTATTTTTTCCTAGATTGGCGAAATGCAGGCTATCGTCATAAATCACGCCGATAGTAAAATTTAAAATATCGGGGTTAAGCTTGATCTTTTCGGCTTGCAAAAACTCAGCTAATTTTTTATTAGTCTTAGCCAGGGCTGATTCAAAGATATGCTCAATTTTTATCGTACTTACCCTTTCTCTTAAAATCATTTTTTCGTTTTGGTAATAATCGTGGTTCAAAGAGTTGATTAGAAAATTAATGATTTTAAGCCCGGCCGTTTTAGTTGAGCCGATTTCCATCAAAGCGAATAACTTGCCGGCCAGAGCTTCTTTCCCGGCATCGGGTTGGGCAACATAAATTTCCAACGTTGATTGGCTGCGCTGGGGAGGAGTGAAGATAAATTGGGCTATCTTATAGTTCATAATTCAATTTTTGACTAAATGGTATCTTTATTATACAATAAATGAATAAATAAGTTAAGTAACTCCTATAAATCTGCCTGCCTACCGGCCGGCCGGCAAAGCCACTACAAATATCACGAATAGATAATAAAAATTTTCAATAATTTGTATTATCCGTAGCTGATTTGTTGATCGGCGGGGCAATTAGGCGGGCATTTAAAAGCTCAATACATATTTATTATGCTGGAAAAATTATTCGGTTCAAAAACCAGGGTTAAGATTTTAAAATTATTTTTGATTCACCCCTTAGATAAATACTATATTAGGCAATTGTCGCGTGATTTAAAATTGCAATTGAATTCAGTGCGCCGGGAGTTAGAGAATTTGGAGGGTTTTGGCATCTTAACTTCTGACGCCAAAGATATTAATCATGGAGAAACGCCCGCAGAAAAGAAAGCATCAGCCACGGGCCAGGAAAAGAAATATTATCGCGCCAATCCTAATTTTGTTTTGTTTGACGAGATTAAGGCCTTAATAGTTAAGGCGCAGATTTTGTATGAAAAAGACTTTGTGCGGAAATTGCAAGCTATCGGTAAAATTAAATTGTTGGTCTTAACCGGAATTTTCGTCAACAACCCGAATTCCCTAATTGATATTTTGTTAGTTGGCAAAATCAATAAGATAAAATTAGTAAAATTAATTAAAGAGCTGGAAATTGAATTGGGCAAGGAAATTAATTTTACTGTTTTTAATCCGCAGGAATTTAAATACCGTCGCGACATTACCGATATTTTTTTATATGGCATTTTAGAAGGCAGAAAGCTAATAGTGATTGATGAAGCAGGCGTGAGTTAGCTATTTTCTTATAATTATGATGGTAAGAATGCCCCCTAGCGATAGGGGGTTTAAATTTTTATTTCGCTTGACATTATTTTATATATATGCTATATTAGTTAGTTAGATAATTTTAATATAAATATTAATAAAATTAGCTAAAATTAGTCATAATTATAAAAAAATATGATGAGTATATTTAAGAAAAATTTGCCTGCCGGCGCGGGCAGGGCTAAAAATTTAATAATGTTTTTGATTAGCTTGGTTATGGCCGGTTTATTCGGCCTAATCCTGATGGCAGATGAAGCGCTGGCTGCTGCCGGTTTGGATGCAAAAATAAGGCAGGTTAAAACCGCGGCTAACCCGGCGGTTTATTACCTGGATCATAATCGCGGTTTGAAAAAGCCGTATGTCTCGGCAGCCGCTTTTTTATCTTATGGCAACAAATGGCCAGACATAAAAATTATCAGCCAGGAGGAATTAGACAAATGGCCGGAAACGCATTTGATGAAAAGCAAAGATTCAAATCAAGTTTATTATATCAGCCAAGGCCGGAAAGCTTTAATAGCATCGGAACAGCAATTCATTGAGTCCGGATTTAAGTGGGCGGAGATTATGACAATTTCTCCGGCGGATTTAGCCGAATATAAAATTACTGACTTTAAAGTTGGCGGCGCTGTCGGCGATAATAATGATAATTCATTGGCTATCACTCTGGATTCTTCCAGCCCGAAAGCCGATTATTTAGCCGTTGGCGCTCAAGGTAATTTAGTGGCGGTTTTTAGCTTAAGAGCTCTAAGCGCGCCGGTTGAAATTACAAAATTTGTTTTAAATTTAAAGGGCATTTTTAATTCTGACGTAATCCAAGAAATTTATTTAACTAACGAAAGCGATATTGAATATTCGGTTTCTTCCAGGATGGACAATCGTCAAGCCAGTTTTAATATTAACAGCCGGCCGATATTTATCAGCTCAGGCGAGACCAAAAAAATAAAAGTTTATGTAAATTTTAAAGATAGTTCGGCGGATGTTACCAATCAGACTTTTCAAGTCGCCATTAATCAAGCTTCTAATATAATCGGCGCTAACGCGACCGGCGCTTTTCCTCTAACCGGAGAGACATTTAAACTTATCTCCGGATTCGGTATTTTAGAAAGCGTTACTGCCAGCGAACAATCTTTAAGTATTAATAATAATCAAGCGATTATCGGTTCAACGGAAAAAAATATCGGTAAATTCAATTTAGCTGAAACTTCCGGCAGGTCGGATATTTTTGTTAAAGAATTAAAATTCGCCAATCAGAGCAAAGCCGGCGCGTTCAGTCTAAATAACTTCAAGTTAAAAAATAGAGCTGGGCAAATAATTTCTACCGTTCCGGAAATGACCAGTGATAGAGAGATAGTCTTTAAATTAAAAGATTATAGAATTAAGAAAAACGGCAATGAAACTTTTATCATTTTAGCCGATATCCCGGGCGGGGAAAATGGAGAAAACAGTTTGATTAATCTTTATCTCAGCAAAGCCAAGGTTTTGAGCTCGCAGGGGAATTTTAACTTATATGTAAATATAACCAATCTGGATGAAAATATTACCATTAAGAGGGAGACCTTGGGCCTTGTCGCCAAAGAATTAAAAGCAAATAATAAAGTTTTTATTAAAGAGACGGGCGTGATTATCGGTAACTTTGAGATTAGAAATAATAATCAAAAAATTAACTTGGCTAGTTTAAATTTCAGTTTGGGGAAAAATAGCGCTATGCCCGGTTTAACCGAAACCGTTTATTTGGTTAATTATAATACCGGCGAAGTTTACGGTTATATTAACGGCGACGAATTTGATAACGGCGCGGTTGATGTCGACTTGGGTAATTTGGATTTAAAGGCCAAACAGAACTTAGTTATCGCCTTAGTTACTAAAATACCCGACAGCGCGCCCAACGGCGGTTATTATAGAATAATTTTAAACGGGCTTAACTATCGAGTTGCTAGCGGCGCTTATTGGCGCGATACGGCGAATATTGCCGGAGCGAAATTAACCATCAGCAAATCCAATCTTTATCTCTATCCTAATAATGAATTGGGCGATCGATCCTTTATTAAGGGCGAGAAAAATATTAAAATCGCCAGCTTTATTATTGAGGGCGCGGCCGGAGGCGATACTAAAATAACCGATTTGACCTTTTCCCGCGGCAGCGACAGCTCGGGTACTATTTCTTTTGACAATGGATTCAGTAATTTGCGCTTTTATATCGGTTCCGCGAAAATTAAAACGATCTCCGCTCCCTATAGCGGCGACATCGCCGTTGGCGGCTTCAGTTATGTTTTAAAGTCAGGCGCCAGAGCGGAAATAAAAGTTTACGCGGATACGGAAAAAGAATTAGGTGCCTCGACGATTCAATTAGCTATTAGCAATCTAGCGGCGGTCAATAGCGGTTCCTTAATACCGGCCGTGGTCAATAATTTAAATGTTAATAGCCATAAAGTAAATTTTGGTCAAGCGAAGGCGGAAATCAGTAAAGTTGCCGAGGGTTTTGTGACTCAAGGCGAAAATGATAATGTTATTGCCGGCTTTAAAGTTAAAAATTCAGGCGTTGAAGATTTAAGATTAGGGGCAATTACCATCAACGCGGCTGATCAAGAATTGACTTATAGCTTGGGTTATAGCAATTTAAGGATTGTCAATCGCGATCAGCAAAGAACCGCCAGCAGCGCGGTTAGCCGTCCGGTGGCCGGAGCCAATAAAATTAATTTAGGCGGCTACCTTGTCAAGGCCGGGGAAGAAGCCGTCTTTGATGTTCATGTCAAGGCCAATGACAGCATAGCGGATCAAAATATGGATATTTATTTCAGTGATTTTACGGCTCAAGGCAAAACTTCCAGAGTGAGCGCTTTAATCAGCGGCGATCCGACCGACAGTTATAAATTTACCGTAGTTACCGGGAGTAGCGCGAAAATGTTTATTCAACCGGTTAGCGGTTCCATAACTTACCGTTGGCATGACGCGAATTATCCTTATGGCAATTCTAACGGCGAACATACCGGCATTGACATAGTCACGGCTCAAGGCACTCCGGTTAAGGCGGCGGCCGCCGGCGCAGTCGTCGCGGTGGTTAGCGGTTCAGGCGATCAGGCCAGCTATATTACCATTAGCCATGGCAACGGCCTAATAACAAAATACGCTCACTTATCGCGCCTGGATGTTCAGGCGGGCGATCAGGTTAATCAGGGAGAAATTATCGGTTTGTCCGGCGGTACGCCCGGTACGCCCGGCGCCGGCCTCTATACCAACGGAGCGCATTTGCATTTTGAAGTCCTGTTAAACGGCGTCAGCGCGGATCCGGAGAAATATTTATAATATAAAGCTTAAGATATAAAAACAGTCGGCCCGAGGCCGACTGTTTTTATATTTGATTTAAGCTGATTTTTCGGTTATGATGAATACATGAATAAATTATATCTCTATAACACTTTAACGCGGCAAAAAGAGGAATTCAAGCCGATTAAGAAGGGCGCGGTCGGTTTATATACTTGCGGCCCGACGGTTTATAATTACGCGCATATCGGCAATCTGCGCACCTATATTTTTGAAGACATCTTAAAGCGGGTCTTGGTTTATAATGGCTATAAAGTGAAGCATGTCATGAACATTACCGATGTTGGCCACTTGACCGGTGATCGAGATATGGGCGAGGATAAGTTAGAAAAAGGCGCGAAAAGAGAAAACAAAACCGTTTGGGAAATTGCGGAATTTTATACTCAAGCGTTCCGTGACGACATGAAGAGATTAAATATTACGGAACCGAATATTTGGTGCAAGGCGACCGATTATATTAAAGAGCAGATCGAGCTGGTAGAAATTTTAGAGAAGAAAGGGTACGCCTATAAAATTAGCGATGGCATATATTTTGATATCGCGAAGTTTAAAAATTATAATCAGCTGAGCCATCAGCCGACGGAGAATCTATTGGCCGGAGCGCGGGTAGAAAAGAACGACGAGAAAAAGAATGCCGCTGATTTTGCTTTATGGAAATTTTCAACCCCCCTTACCCCCTTTGTCGGGGGGGTGAAAACCGCAAAGAGGCAGATGGAATGGCCCAGCCCTTGGGGAATTGGTTTTCCCGGCTGGGCTATTGAATGTTCGGCTATGAGCCTGGCAGAATTGCGCGATCAACTGGACATCCATTGCGGCGGCGTTGATCATATTGATATTCACCATACTAATGAAATCGCGCAAAGCGAGGCGGCCACGGGTAAGAAATTTTTTAATTATTGGCTTCATGGAGCGTTTTTAAATATTGCCGGCGGCAAAAAAATGGCCAAGAGTGAAGATAATTTTTTAACCCTGAAAAATGCTTTTATAAAAAAGAAGATTGATCCGCTAATCTACCGTTTTGCCACTCTGCAAACGCATTACCGGAAGCCCATGGAGTATGGCGAAGAGGCGATGAAAAACGCGCAGTCTGGTTTAGAGCATTTGTATAATCAGGTTAGGGCGTTAGGCCAAGACCAGGGTAAGATTAATAAAGAATTTGCAGAGAAGTTTTTAGCGGCGGTTAATGACGATTTGAATATGCCCAAGGTTTTGGCTATGGCGCAGGAATTACTAAAATCCGATCTTACCAATAAAGATAAATTGGCCACAATTTTGGATTTTGATAAAGTCTTGGGGCTAAATTTAAATCAAGCCGGCGAGCCGGAGGAAACTTCGGCTGAAGTTACAATTTTGGCGCGCGCGCGGGTCAAGGCGCGCGAAAGTAAAAATTGGACAGAAGCGGACAGGCTGCGGCGGGAAATAGAAAAATTGGGCTACTCGGCGGAAGACGCGAAAGATGGGCAAAGGATAAGCAAGAAGTAATTTTTTTATTGACTTTTCATTTTGACTGTTTGCCGGGGTAATTAATTTTTTCGTTGCGGAACTCGCAGAACTGTTAGCCGCATTAACATGAACCCGGATACTACGCTCTATTCCGGCCACTTAATATGAACTAGATGGCGGCTCAAACAGTCCTCACTTCAAAAATTAACTACCCCAGCAAACAGCATAACCGGCTTAGGCCGTATTTTTGTATGCCAAATTTTTGGTTAAAACTGAAGAAGCCGATTTACGCTTTGGCGCCCATGGCCGGAGTGACGGACAGCGCTTTTCGGCAAATTTGTAAGCAATACGGCGCGGAGGTGGTTTATAGCGAAATGGTTAGCGCCACGGCCATCGTTTATAATTCCCAGAAAACTTTGGCTTTAATGAAATTTAATAAAAAAGAGCGTCCCTTTGTGGTTCAGCTCTTTGGCGCCAAGCCGGAGCATTTCGCCCGAGCCGCCCGAATTGCGGCCAAGGAAATTAAATCAGACGGCATTGACATAAATTTCGGCTGTCCGGTTAAAAAAATCGCGCGCCAGGGCGCGGGCGCGGTCTTAATGAATAATGTTAAGTTGGCGCGGGAAATAATTGAAGCGATCATAAATAATACTGATTTGCCCGTGTCCATAAAAATCAGGTCGCGAGCCGGATCAACTACGGCGTTGGATTTTTTAAAACCTTTGGCGGATTTGGACATTAAAGCCGTGATGATCCATGGCCGGAGCGTGGCAGAGGCACAGAGCGGGGGAGTGGATTGGCAGATTATTAAACAGGCGCGCCAATATGTGAAAGGCGTTTTGCTAGCTAACGGCGGAGTTAAAGACAAGATAAGTGCCGACGAACTTTTAAGCAAAACCGGCGCGGATGGAATCGGCATCGGTCAAGGTGCCTTAGGCAGACCGTGGATCTTCTCGCAACTCGTAGCTCGCAACTCGCAACCCATAACGAAGAAAAAAATTTTTCAAATAGTTTTAAAGCATGCCAAGCTAGCGGAGAAGTTAAAGGGCCAGCCGGGGATTATTGAAATGCGCAAGCATTTGTGCTGGTATGTGAGCGGTTTGCCAAACGCCAGTAGTTTAAGGCAGAAATTAATTAAAGTGGCCAGCGTTGATGAAATAGAAAAAATTTTAAGATAAATTTATTAGTTTTATTATTTATTAAGTTTATGTTATAATATTAGTTAGACGTTAATAAGTAATTTTGGTTTAAGTTAATTTTTGGGTGCTTGGTTTCTTAATATTTGGCAAATCATTTTGTATCGATTTTCCCGACTTATGCCCCGATGCATTCTAAGCAAATT
>LCCP01000018.1 GCA_000997945.1 Parcubacteria group bacterium GW2011_GWC2_42_12
CGCTTTAAATTTATCCACCGCTCGGTTGTAGTAGCCGCTGAAATCAATGATTGACGCGACTAAGGTTAAAATAATTATACCAACAAAAACCCACCAAACCTTGCCTCGGCTGGTTGGTTTAAATAATTTCTGTAAAATGTTATCAGACATAAAATAAAATACCGCTTCGGGTATTAACAATCGGTTTATTTTAAATTAAACTATCTTCAATTGCATTTTTATTTTGTCTATCATTTTATCGTGCGATTCCACTTTGTCCTCAATCCGCTTAACCCATTGATGAGTTAAGACACGATCTTCGTCAATTCTTTTAACCCGCGTGGCCATATCTTCCAGAATATCAAAAAGTTTGCGCCCATCTTCACGAGTGAGCATATTTTCCCTAATCTTCCTCAACTCTTCATCATGTTCAAGCAACTTATTAATTATTTTATCTTCGTTCATATATTACATTTTAATTCAATTTTAAGATAAAATCAAGTGGAAATAAATGGCTAATGTTAAAATAAACATTTATCATTTTGCTCTCTTCATCTCAAGCCACTCATTAAATGCTTTATAAAATTTTCTGTTTACTTTTAAGTCAAAAATTATCGCTTCTGGAGTTAATATATGTTTTATGTATTCCAAACTTTCTTCTGGCGATAGGCATTCAATACAATTAACCGCTATTTCAGTATCTGATTTCCCGTCCCATTCGTTGGCATTAAATATATCTTTCAATTTACTGTCCCAGGTAGCATCAATAACTTTCCACTGTTCATCGATCTTTATTTCCAAATATGTATGCGAAGAGTTATCGTCGTGAGGTACTTTTTGAATTTCCTTTGGCAGATTAAGACTGTTCCACCTGAAAGTGCATAAACGATATCTTGCTTCATATCCTCCTTTTTTAAATACCTTAAACAGCATCTCCGCTTTTCCTGTGCAACACTCATCCGGCTCTTCCGGGAAAAGAGGAATTCTGTATGGAATATCTCTGACTTTTTCGAATTCTTTAATAATATTCATATTCCTATGCCCCATGGCACTTTTTAAACTTTTTCCCACTACCGCACGGGCACGGATCATTTCTCCCAACTTTTTGGCCCTCGGCGTCCTTAACTTTTTCATGAACTAAATCCACCGAATGAGCCGGTGTTTTTATCCATGGTCTTAGCTGGCGCGATATAATTCTGCGGCCTCTGTTTTAGCGTGGGCACGGCGAAATTGCCTAAATCAGCCACTTTAAAGATAGAATAAGCGACCTGCTTTTGAATTAAATTATTTAATTCATTATATAAATAGTAAGCTTCTTTTTTATATTCAATTAGAGGATCTCTTTGCCCATAGCCCCTTAAGCCAATGCCGGCGCGCATATGATCCATAGCTTCTAAATGCTCCATCCAGAGCATGTCAAATGATCTGATTAAAACCGCCTTTTCCACTTGTCGCCAGTTAATCCCGGCCTCGCCGGCTAATTTAGTAATCTTTTCATAATTAGTTTTTACCAAAGCCATTAAATGATCACAGATTTTCGTCCTGACTTTGACTTTATCAAGTTTGTCGCCATCTTTAACTAACCCGGCCAATTCTTCTTTTAATTTCTGCTCCACCGGCAGAACGGTGGACATGACCTGATAAATCTCATTGATGTTCCACTCCGCGCTGGAATCAGCGGCCGTATGAAAAATCACGGCCTGCTCAATTTCATTTTCAATCATTTCTAAAATTATGGCGGATAAAGTTTTTTTAGCGGGAGCAACCGATTCTGTTTTGTCATTGCGAGCGACCGCAGGGAGCGAAGCAATCTCAGACATGTCTTGACTAGCCGTCCGTGAGATTGCTTCGTCATTTCGCTTCGCTTCATTCCTCGCAATGACAGTATCGCGTTCCGCCAACTCCAAAATTTCCCGCCGCTTACGATAAGTCGTTTCCCGATGTTTATTAATTACATCATCATACTCCACCAAGTGCTTTCTGATATCAAAATTATTGCCTTCCACCTTCCTCTGCGCCGATTCGATCGAGCGCGAGACCATGCCGTTTTCTATGGGCAGGTCTTCCGGCACTCTTAGGGTGGTCATCAAATTTTTCATCCGGTCGCCGCCAAAGATTCTCATGAGATCATCTTCCATGGAAACATAAAATTGGCTAGACCCGGGATCGCCTTGGCGACCGGCGCGGCCGCGGAGCTGATTATCAATGCGCCTGGCTTCATGCCGTTCGGTGCCGATAATATGCAAACCGCCCGCAGCAATTACTTTTTTATATTCCTCCTGCCAGGTTTTATAATCGATATCACTGTCATTGCGAGCGACCGCAGGGAGCGAAGCAATCTCCGAATGCGGATTATCATTATTTGTGCCATCAACATTGTCCGGAGATTGCGGAGCTTGTTCCGAGCGAAGCGAGGAATCCGCGTCCGCTTCGCTCCTCGCAATGACATTCTTACTCGGCGGCACGCCCCCGAGCATGATATCCACACCGCGACCGGCCATATTGGTGGCGATAGTGACGGCGCCCAAACGGCCAGCTTGAGCAATAATACCGGCTTCTTTTTCATGATGCTTGGCGTTTAAGACTTGCGGTACGATGCCTTCCCGCTCCAGCATCTCGCCCAGAACCTCATTTCTTTCAATCGAAATAGTACCAACTAAAATCGGTTGACCCGTAGCGTGGCGGCGCTTAACTTCTTCCACCACGGCTTTAAACTTACCGCCCTCCGACCGATAGACCAGGTCGTTTAAATCTTTTCTCACCATCGGCCGATTAGTCGGGATCACCACGGTTTCCAGTTTATAAATTTTGGAAAATTCTTCGGCCTCGGTTAGAGCCGTACCGGTCATGCCGGACAATTTTTTATACATTCTAAAATAATTTTGAAAAGTAACCGTGGCTAAAGTCTGCGATTCGCGCTGAACTTTTACCCTTTCCTTGGCTTCAATGGCCTGATGCAGGCCCTCGCTATAGCGCCGCCCATGCATTAGCCGTCCGGTAAATTCATCAACAATAATAACTTCATTGTCTTTAACCACATAATCCCGATCGCGTTTAAATAACACTCGCGCTTTTAAAGCTTGCTCAATATGATGCACCTCGGTAATGCCGCCGGAAGTATAGATATTGTCTACGCCCATTAATTTTTCCATCTTGGCGATGCCTCCTTCGGATAAGGTAGCGGCGCGCATCTTTTCATCAATATTATAATCTTCATTTTCTTTTAAGCGCTCAACCAAGTCGGCAAATTTAAAATATTTATCCGTTGATTCTTCGGCCGGCGAGCTGATAATCAACGGTGTTCTGGCCTCGTCAATTAAAATTGAATCGACTTCATCAACGATTGAATAATACAAACTCCTTTGCACCATGCTATTTAAGTCCGGCACCATGTTATCCCTTAAATAATCAAAGCCATATTCATTATTGGTGCCATAGAGAATATCGCAGTTATACGCTTCTTTGCGCGGTACTTCAATTAACCCCCCTTCGCCCCTCTTAGGGGGGTTAAATTCTCCCCCTGACAAGGGGGAGTTAGAGGGGGTTATTTGTCTACCATATTTGAACGCTTGTTCATGCGTTATGCATCCCACGGTTAAACCCAGAAAGTTATATACCTTCCCCATCCATTCGGCGTCGCGCTTGGCCAAATAATCATTAACCGTAATCACATGCACGCCTTTAGCGGGTAAAGCGTTTAAATAGGCCGGCAGAGTCGCTACTAAAGTCTTACCTTCGCCGGTTCTCATTTCCGCGATTTGCCCGCGATGCAGCACGATACCGCCCATTAACTGCGCGTCATAGTGCCTCTGGCCCAGGGTTCTCTTAGCCGCTTCTCTAACCACGGCGAAAGCTTCTGGCAATATTTCCTCTAACTTTTTTCCCAGATCATCTAAATTTGCCCTCTTTAATAAAGGGGATGAGGGGGATTTTTCATTTTCCATTTCCACTCCCAACCTCTTTCTAAATTCCGCCGTCATCTTCCGCAACTCTTCATCACTCATGGCTACAAACTTTTTCTCCAAGGCGTTTATTTCTTCCACAATCGGCTTTAGCCCCTTAATAATCTTTTCATTCGGATCACCGAAAATTTTATCGATAATACTCATAAATTATTTATTGTCATTGCGAAAAATAGAATAAAGCAGTCTTCCCCGTTCTGTCATTCCCGCGCAGGCGGGAATCCAGAAAACATATTTATACCTCGCGCTCCTGGATTCCCGCCTGCGCGGGAATGACAAGGCGCAAACTCATACTATCTATAAAAAGACACGCGGTAGCGTGTTAAATGATTAGAAAAACAGGTTAATCATATAATTAACTGGCTAAAAAATCAAGTCTTCAATTCTATATCATGGCCCCCAATTTTTCCTTCTTTTTCTTCCGGCCGATTTTTTTATCTTTGTATTTTTTTATGACTAAATCCAAATGATCTTTGACTTTATCAATGGCCTTAAAGACATCTTTCTCGGTTTTTTCCACCCTTAATAAATCTCCGCCGATTACTAAATTAACTTCGGCGGAATAAATTTCTCCCTTAAGATGATGGTTGGAGGTTTTTTTCACCTCAACATGAGCGTTGATAACTTTCAGCTTACCCAAATATTTATCCAACATGTCCATTTTAAGCTGGATGTACTCTTTAAGCTGCGGCGTTAATTCCAAATTCGTAGCTTTGATGTTTAGTTGCATAACAAAGATTATTGTCATTGCGAGCGACTGCAAGGAGCGAAGCAATCTCACGAATGTTTTGCATAACTAATAGTTCGTTAGATTGCTTCGTCGCTGAAGCTCCTCGCAATGACAATTATGTTTAAAATAATTTATTCCAAATATTGCTAAACGCTCCGCTAAATTTTGCCACATCCCTAAAAGTAACTACCAAGACTAAAATCATAAGCAGTGCAAAGCCGATATTATGTATCAGATTTTCCACTTCCCTTCTGACCGGAGCTCTTTTTATCTTTTCAATGATTAAAAATAAAAACCGGCCGCCGTCCAAAGCCGGAAAAGGCAGAAAATTAATCACGGCCAAATTTATGGACAGTAAAGCGGTAAATTGCATAAGATAGACAACCCCCAGGCGCGCCACCTGACCGGTTAGAGTAGCGATGCCGACCGGACCGGCTAAATCAGCCGTCACACCCTGACCGAAAATTAAACCCTTAATCAATTCATAAAAAGCCACGATAATCACCCAAATCAATATAAAAGTCGTTTTAAAACCTTCTAGAATTGCTAAATGCCAAGGGTAGCGGACAATGCCGGTCTCGCTAATAGCCACGCCAACACCGCCTTTGCCGGTTTCGCTCATCAGCGCCGGTGTAATTCGCTTATCTATTAAATTCTGGCCGCGTTTTATTTTATAATTTAATTCCTGCCCGATTTTAGAATTAACATATTGCTGCAGTTCCTGAAAAGTTAAGAATGTCTTATTATCAATGCTTAAAATCGTATCTCCGATTTTTAACTCGGCTTGCTCGGCCGGCGAATTTTTTATAACCTGAATAATTTGAATTTTCCGATCGCTCACTATCGCGCGCGCATCCAAGTCGCTATCTAGGCTCTGCGGCAACCCGACCATAAAGCCGGCGATTATCAGCGCCATGGCCAAAACAACATTCATAATTACGCCGGCGGAGAGCATTACAGCCCTTTGCCAAATCGGCCGAGAGGCAAAACTGTCTTTATCCTCCGCTTGCCCTGAGCTCGTCGAAGGGCCGTTCTCGCCTTTAATTTTAACGAAACCGCCCAAAGGCAGCCAATTCAAAGAATAAATCGTGCCTGAACAATCGTTTACTTCTTTACTGCCAAAAATATGTTTCCACTGGCCCTGATTATTTTTATAAAAACCGAAAGCCCGAGGCGGAAAGCCCAGGCCGAATTCTTCGGCTTTAACGCCGAATTTCCTGGCCGTCACAAAATGCCCCCATTCGTGCGCCAGCACCAAGACGGAAAGAACTAGAAGAAAAACAATTATGGTTAAAAGCATAGGTAAATTTAAAAATGTCATTGCGAGCCACCCCTGTAATCAGGGTGGCGAAGCAATCTCACGAACGGTTAAAATAGCCATAATGTGATTATCGCGAAATTTAATAAAATGTAACTATCCGTGAGATTGCCGCGTCGCTCGTTCCGCTTCGCTACACTCACTCCTCACAATGACAGCCAGCTTAAATCGTCATAATCTCTTCACCTTTTTTATCTTTAATTTTCTTTATCTCATCATTCTGGCGGGCGATTTCTTCATCCAATTCTTTAAAAAAGCGAAATTTATCGTCTTCATTCAGGGCCTTGCCCTTAAACGCCGCCTCAATTAATCCCTTAATTTCATCCCTGGTCTGTCTCAAAGAAATCCTGGCGGTTTCCATTTTTTCATTTAGCTTTTTAACTAATTCATGGCGGTTTTCTTCGGTTAATTGCGGCATGGCCAATCTAATCTTACCGCCTTCGTTTACCGGATTAATGCCTAAATCAGCGGCCACAATGGCCTTTTCAATGTCCTTGGTAATATTTTTATCCCAGGGAGTCACGACGATGCTGCGCGCTTCGGGCACGCTAATACTGGCTAAGCCGACTAAAGCCGTCTTAGCACCATAGGCCTCAACCAAAATGTTGTCTAAAATGGCCGGATTGGCTCGCCCGGTCCTTAGCGCTGAGATGTCTTTCTTAAAAAAATCAATAACTTTAGTTAAATCGCTTTGCTTGGCTTGAATGTATTGGTTCATAAAAATTACTTGTCCTCCCCGAGTTTGCGCGCCGGAGGATAAAATTATTATTTTTTCTTAACCTGCTTGACTGCCAGATAAATAATACTTGGACTCTTCGGATCAATCAATAATTTAAAACCGGCTCGACTGGTAGGCAGCTTCTTGGAGGTCCAATTCTTCCCGCCATCCAAAGAACGATAAAAAGTCGTATCGGTCGCGTAATATATTTCGCTGGCGCTAAACGGATTAACGGCGATGGTGTTGGTTTTAATTTTGGCTTTTTCAATAATTAAATCTATCTTTGACCAAGTGTCGCCGCCATCGGTCGATTTGATCAAGTCATAGTTGGTGGCTAAAAAAACAGTCGGCTTTTCCGCTTTGACCATAACTAAATCGCGAAAAGACCCGTCGCTATTAGAAGATTTTAATTTATCACTTAAACTAACCCAGTTGGCGCCGCCGTCGCTGGAGCGAAACACTCCTTTGGCGAAAGAACCGACCAACATAACTTTCGCGTTAACCGGGCTGATAATAATCTTATTAACCTGGCCGCCAAAATTATTTAACGTCTGCCAACTAGCGCCCTGATCCGAACTCTTAATAATTTCTCCGCGCGAAGTCCCCATGAAAACATTATTGTTATTGCTAAAGTCAATCACTAACGAAGCAATAGCCGCCGTCGGGTCGTTATCAAAATAGATTACCGCCCAAGTACGGCTGCAATCCACCGATTTGTAAACTTTATTGGCCACTGTGGCATAAATAACGCATTTATTCGCCGGGTCAACCGCGACATTAGTTACATTTACTTTACCTAAGCCGGCGGCTATTTGCCAGCTCTCTCCGCCGTCATAGCTGTAAAACAAACCGTTTTCTACGCCGCTGGCGTAAATCGCTTTGTTATCCTGCGGATCCAGGGCTAAAAACATAACATCAGCCGCGGCAAAGCTTCTCTTAACGCCAACGGTCTGAATTAAAACTTTTTGCTCCCAGCTCGTCCCTTTGTTGGAAGATTTATAAACTCCGCCGTCAACCGTGCCGGCGCCGGCACCGGTATTAAAACCGATGGTGCAGCCGGACAAAATAACAGTTAATAGCGTAATTAAAAATAAAATTTTAAATTTTTTCATTGTCATATTATTAATTTTATAAATAATCATCATGTAAAATGTAAAAATCAAAATTTAAAATGACAGTTTAAAATACAAAATTAATTAATTTTTAATTTTCAACTTTACATTGTCATTTCCCATTTTAATTTTTTAACTTTAAACTTTATATACTCGCCGCCACATTTTCCAGCGCCAACTTAGGGCTGACATTGTTTGCCAGATATTCCTTGGCTTGTTTTAAAACCCCGATTAAGCTTAATAGCGATTTCAAGCTCAATTTATTTTTTACCGCGGCCAAATCTTTAGCAAAAGATTGATGTTGGACCAAATCGACTAAATCCAACTCCAGCAGCAGCAAATCTCTAGTCAAATTCTGCCAAACATCAATAATCTTACCGACCGATTTAACCGCTTCCTGACCGCGCGCATTTTTTCCTAGAATATCTTCGACGACCTTAAAACGCTCGTTTATATCCGGGCTTAGCAACTTAATGAAAGCCAGGACATCAGCTTTATAATTTCCAAAATACTCCTTATCCTCTAAAAACTTTAAAGCTAAGGCCGGGCGGCCGGCGCATAACCGGGAAAAATTTTTGGCTTGGCTCCTTTGCGCTCCATGGTTTTTAATCAAATCGTCATAAATTACATCGCTCTTAACCGGCTGGAATCTTAAAATTTGACTACGCGAAATAATGGTTTTTGGCAAAACTTCAAAATCAGTCACGGTTAGAATTATTACCACTCTGGCCTTGGGCTCTTCTAAGGTTTTTAGGAGCGCGTTAACCGCGCCTTCGCTTAGGGCTTCCGCGCCCTTGATAATGCCAATCTTATAAGAATTTAAAAATGAACTTAATCCCAAGCTTCTAATAAAATCCCTAATCTGCTCAAGGGAAATGTTTTTTTTATCCGCCGCTTTGGCTATTAAATAAATATCGCTATGGATGCCTTTGGCCGCCTCTTTACAGGTCGGGCATTTGCCGCAAGGCAGGATTGATCGGTCCCGAGTCTCGCAGATTAATCCTTGGGCGAAAAAATTAGCGGCCGTGGCTTTGCCTAAACCGGTCGGACCAGTAAAGATATAGCTGCTGGAAATATTTTTGTTGGCTAAGCTTTTAGTTAAAAACTCAAAAATATGGCCATTGCCAATTAAAGGCCAGTTTGATTTAATTTTTTGATCTGCCATGAATAAATTATAGCTTTTAAAACGAGAAAAGTCAAAAACCTTGATTGCCGTTATAATAACAACAAAAGTGGTATTGTCATTGCGAGCCGCCCCTGTAATCAGGGCGGCGCGGCAATCTCACGAATGTCTATATTTCATTAAATCTCGCCACTATTGTATTATGATTATTCTTTATCGTTCATGAGATTGCGAAGCTTGTCCCGAGCAGTAGCGAGGGATCTGTGTTCGCTCCTCGCAATGACATAAAGTTTGCTTTTTTTTCGCTTTTCTGTTATATTAGCCGCATGAGTAATAATCTTAAAAAAATTGTTTTACTCGGCGGAGACATAGTCGCTCTATATTTTTCATTATATCTTACATTGGCAATCAGATATTGGGATGAATATGCGGGACTAATTTGGTCTAGTCATTTCTGGCCTTTTACTTTAATTTTCATCTTATGGCTAATTATTTTTTATATTTCCAATCTTTATAATCTAAATTTAGCCGTAAATAATTTAAAATTTTACCAATCCAGCGGCCGCGCTTTAGCTGTTGCCGGCCTAGTTTCTTTAGCCTTTTTCTATTTAATGCCGCAAGTTGGCATCGCGCCAAAAAGAAATTTATTTATTTATATCTTAGTCTTCGCGGTTATTTTCTATCTCTGGCGCCAATTTTATAATTGGTCGTTAAAATCATATCTGCCTAAAAGAAATATCGGCGTCGTGGGCTACAATAGTTTGGTGGCGGAAATTATAAACGAGTTTAAGCAAAAGCCGCATCTGGGCTATAATTTAAGCTTTATCGTTGACGATAAAACGCGTGACGACGCGCCGGAAATCAGACCGATCACCGAGCTGGAAAAATTGATTAACCGCGGCAAGCTGGACACCGTAATATTATCCAGTGATCCGCACCAATCGGAAAATTTAAGAGCGGTTCTGTTTAATTGTTTGCGCTGTAAAATCAATTATATCAGTCTGCCGAATTTTTATGAAGCCATCACCGGCAAGGTGCCTCTGGACAATATCAATCAGATGTGGTTTTTGGAAAATCTTAATGAAAACAATAAGATTTGGTTTGACCGCCTGAAAATTATTTATGATTTTATCTTAGCGCTGGTTATTTTTATAATTACTTTGCCCTTTTGGCTGATTATCGCGGTGATAATCAAACTGGAGAGCCGCGGGCCGGTGTTCTTTGTCATGGACCGGGCCGGACAAAATAACCAAATATTTAAATTAATAAAATTTAGAACCATGAAAGAAGAAGGTAATGACCATGCGCCGACGCGCGCCAACGATTCTCGCGTTACTAAATTCGGCAATCTCTTAAGAAAAACCAGAATTGACGAGTTGCCGCAGGTAATTAACATTTTAAAAGGCGAAATGAGCTTTGTCGGTCCGCGACCGGAACGACCGGAATTGGCCGGCAATCTGGAGAAGCTCATTCCTTTTTACAATCAAAGAACTTTGGTTAAACCCGGCCTGACCGGCTCGGATCAAATCTCCGGCCAATACCATTCACCTTCGCGCGAAGACAGCTTAAAAAAATTACAATATGATCTCTTTTATATAAAAAACAGGTCCATATATCTGGATCTGTCCATCTTCTTAAAAACTATTGCCACGGTGATGGCGAGGCAAGGGATGTAAAATAAAAGAATATTTCATTCAAAGAAAATAGTACGACAAACAAGATTAAAAAAAGTTAGCTAAAATGCTAAAAAAATTAGCCCCACTAAAATCTCTCGGCACCGAATTATTTAATCAAACGGCGCAACCTTCCCAAAATATCGCTTTTAAAGCGGTTTTTTTAAAAATAGCGGGGCTAAATGAATTACCCCGCAGCAGAGCTGCGAGGTATCCTCAAGGTAGATTATTATTTTGAGAAACCAATGTTTTCTCAAACTCTTCCTTACAAGGAAACCTCGGAGCAGAGCTCCGTGGAATACTTTGATTTAAACGAATAATTAATAAATAAACGGGGTTTTAAAATTTTTCAACATTGGCAACGTTTCATCTTTTATAATAAGATTTCTTACGCCCCAATTCATGCCGAAGGAATCGGCTTTGATTCCACCTTGATGTTCCAGCGAGTACATAGTTGACTGCAGATATATTACGCAAGTATTATCAATTAAAGACAAATAACCATGAGCGAAGCCAGTTGACATATAAATTATTTTTCGATTCTGTGCGGACAGCTCCACCTCTATATATTCGCCATAAGTCGGCGATCCTTTTCGTATATCTAAAACAACATCTAGGACGGCTCCGCTTACGACATAGACCAGTTTAATATGATCTTTAGGCGGCGCCTGAAAATGCATGCCTCTTAAAACATTCTTTTTGGAAATCGTAAAATAATTTTCTTCATAATCAAATTCCATTCCGTTTTCTCTAAAAAAATCTTTATGAAAGGTTTTAATTAAGAAGCCACGTTCGTCCTGAAAAATATTCGGTTCCACAATCACTACCCCGTCTAATTTTGTCTTAGTAATTTTCATATATTTGCCCATTCAATGGATAATTGTTTAGCATCCTGAATATAATTATGCAAATCTTGATCGCTTACAACTTTGGCATTTTGATAATAATTTTTGTACCAATCTATAGTTTTTTTACTAGTTTTTTTACTATCCCAAACATTCTTCCATTTAAGTCTTTCTCTCGCTTTGGTTGAATCTAATTTTAACAACTTGGCCTCATGAAAATCGGCAAAATTTTCTTTAATTTCATAGTTTATTTTGTCCCATTGCTGTTTGGCTTGTGCAATAACTTGAAGTACAGCCAAAACCGAACCGTCTGGTGGTCCAAAATTCCAATTATCAGAGAACTCTTTTTTGCCTGATAGCAATTTCCATCCTAGCTGCAAATAACCGCTTAATGGCTCTAAAACATGCTGCCAGGGTCTGGTTGCGTGGGGATTTCTGATAATTACGGCCTCATTTTTATCGGCTGCCCTCATAATATCCGGAATCAATCTGTCTGCCGCCCAATCGCCACCGCCGATTACATTACCGGCCCTGGCGGTTGCTAGCAGGGTGGTATGACTCTTACCATATTCATTTAAATTAAAAAAGGATTGCCGGTAAGCGGCGGCAATTAAATCCGCGCTGCCTTTTGATGCGCTATAAGGATCGTCTCCTCCTAAAGCATCGGTTTCTTTATAGCCCCGCGCCCATTCTCTATTCTGATAGCATTTATCGCTGGTAATGATTACTATGGCTTTAACATGCTTATTTTTTCTACAGCTTTCCAAAATATTGGCGGTTCCCATGATGTTAGTTTCGATTGTTTCTATGGGCTTTCTGTAAGATTTTCTGACCAGCGATTGAGCAGCTAGATGAAAAACGATGTCTGGCTGCTGCGCTTCAATTGTTTTAAAAATTTTTTCTTTATCTAAAACATCACCCATTATAGATGTTATACCAAGATTTAATAATTCAAAATGATTGGGCTGAGTTGGCACATCAATTGCATAGCCGATTACCTCCGCGCCCAATTTATTCAGCCACAACGAAAGCCACGACCCCTTAAAGCCCGTATGGCCGGTAACTAAGACCTTCTTTCCCCGATAGACGCCGTTGAATAATTTATTCATAATTTTACTGCCAAATTTTCCAAAAAGCATTACCTTCACCCCATAGTTTATTCACCATTTTTAACTCTCGACCAGTATCCACGCAGACCCAATCGCCAGGATGCTTATAAACCATAACCTCCCCCAAAGCTGCTAATTCTTCTAAAGGCCCGTATTCAAGATCGCAATTTTCGTCTGCCGATAAATATTCCAATAATCTTTTATCAAAGACGAAAAAACCGCCATTAATCAAGCCGGTTGAAGACTGAGGTTTTTCATTAAAACGAATCACCCTTGAATCTTTTTCAATAATCTCTCCAAAACGGGCGGGCGGACGCACCCCGGTAATAGTTAAAATTTTATCATGAGATTTATGAAATTTAACCAGTTCATCAATATTAAGATTCGCCACGCCGTCACCATAGGTCGCCATGATCAAATCATCATTTAAATATTTTTCCAATCTCTTAATTCTCGCGCCCTTTAAAGTATTGATGCCGGTATCAATAACCGATACTTGCCAGCCAGTTTCCTTATGGACGTCAAAATATTCTTTAATCATTCCCTGCTTATAGCCCGCGCTAATAATAAAATCGTTATAATTATAGTGCGAATATATCTTCATGATGTGCCAAATCATAGGTGCAGTTCCTATAATCGCCATAGGTTTTGGTACTTTCTCGGTAATCTGACCCAGGCGCGTACCTAAACCGCCGGCCAAAATGATAATCTTCATATTAATGATGATTACAAAAAATATTAGTCAAACTAAACCACTAATTAACGGATGGCTTATTAACAGATTCCTCATCGTTTACGCCTTTAAAAATAAAAATTAGATTATGATAAAAATGAATCGCTATAATATTTTTATCAAAATACGTTGGTTCATACCCGGCTTTCATAAATTCCATGTAATTCAGGCTGTCGGCAAGATTTTTAAAATAATTCATTGCGGTAACGGGATTATTTAAATTTTCACTGTCGCCGCCAAACTGCGGCCAATATGAAGTCTGGATATCCTCAACAACATAAATACCCCCGCTCTTTAATAGGGGGAACAGAATTTTAAATGTGTTGACAATATCTTCATTGATATGACTACCATCGTCAATGATAATATCTAAAGATCCGATTTGTTGAAAAATATCTTCTAAGGATTTTCTATCACTTTGGCTGCCCTTGAATATTTTTATCCGTTTCTCTTCTAATAGATGCTTATCATAAATATCTATGGAAAAAATCCGGCTGCGCGGGAAATAATATTTCCACATTCTTAATGAAGCTCCGCCCGCGGCGGGATTGCCATATCCGCCGACGCCGATTTCAAAAATATTCAGCTTTCTTTTTCTTAGAGGCTGAAAATATTTTTGATAATGCTCTACATACCAATGATCATTCCATTTATCAACCCACCAAATAGTCGCCAATTTTTTTAAATCTCTTGAATTGGCGACGGAAATAACATTTAGACAGAACCTTTTAAACCGCTCATACCGCTCCGGAGATAAAAATCCTTTAACTTTTTTTATAAGAAATTTCTTCATAACTCTCAAGCTTTATTTTATTTATAATAATTATACAAATTCAGCCAGTCCGTAAACGCCAAGTGGCCGTTATGCTCGTAAGTCAACCCCAAATTCTGGCATTCAATAAAACGCTTGTATTTAAACCAATACCAGCCCAAAGTCATGGCATCTATAAGTATGCAATATCTGGCCAGGCACCGCAAGTAATCTTCCGGCGTATTCTCCGGCTGATGACCGATTTTTTTCAAAAATTCCGTAAAAATATAGCCTTCGGCCATAAACGGCGAATTTGGGTAATATTTCTTAAGAAATTCAAGCGGTGGCGGATTATTAGAAATAAGATCGGCTCCGAAAAACAGCATGACATCTTCAAGGTAGCCGAAAATCGGGCTGCTCTCATAAATATTGTATATTTTCTGCTTAATTTTAAAATTGTAAGCGCCGGTAGCGATAATTCTGCCTTTTAATTTAGATCCCGAGACGGTTAAGGGAAAATTTTTCAGCAAATTAGAGAAAAAAGTCAAAGACTCGCTGTTATAGATTCGCTGATCCGCCCTGACTTTCAGCGCGTACTTTTTGTTCAGCTTAGCCGCCAACCTAAGTCCGGCCATGGCCGAAACTGTTTGCATATTAACATTAAACAGCCCCGGTATAGGTTTTTTATTTATTATTACCTCCAGGCCGGCCCCTCTCGCGGCCTCAATCGTATAAGTATCTCCGCCTTCCCATGTTGATAAAACGATAAAAGCGCCCGGAAAAAGCTTTTTATATATTAATAATGTTTCCAAGGTGAAACGATATTTTGTCACGATCGGCCCTTGCATGACGATGGTATATTCCGAATAATTTTCTTCCGGACAAACCGAGAGAATGGAAATTCCCGAGGCGCGAATCGGCCGAGTGGAAAAAGAAACAAATTTTCCCGTCAATGGTTCTACAATATTCAAAAATAAAAATATAATCTTAATTCCTAAATCTTTTAACTTCCGTTTAAAATTTGCGGGAATAAATTTTTTTATTTTATAAAGCATGAAATTTATTCATTTTTTATTTATAAATCAGGGCAACAAACAATTCGCAATCTCTTTTTTAAACATCTGCGGTTTAAGTTAATTTTTGGGTGCTTGGTTTCTTAATATTTGGCAAATCATTTTGTATCGATTTTCCCGACTTATGCCCCGATGCATTCTAAGCAAATT
>LCCP01000019.1 GCA_000997945.1 Parcubacteria group bacterium GW2011_GWC2_42_12
TATTATTAATCAAGGGCGGCAAGACGATGTCAGGCAGCTAAAACTCTTTGATCTGTGAGTTTTAACGCCCTGCGGTCTCTGCCGCAGGGTAATTTACAATAACGGGGATTTAATTGTTTTATATGACGGCAGCGGTAAAATTATTGATCAAATGTCTTATGGCAACTGGGATGACGGCAATACGGCCGATAACGCGCCAGTGGCTCATGATCCGGATAGTGCGGCCAGAAAGTTTGATGGCTATAATTCGTTTAATAATGCCAACGACTTTGCCGTGACGGTTAAATTAACCAAAGGGGCGAGTAATCTTATTCAGGGCGAAGATGAAACCAGCGCCGAAGCTAAAGCCGGGTTTGATTTCTCAAGCGATATTTTTATTTCCGAAATACTGCCCAATCCAATTGGCGACGATACCAAGCTGGAGTTTATTGAAATTTTTAACGCGGGCCAGCGGCAGGTTAATTTAACCGGTTGGAGTTTAAGCAATGAAGATAATAAAAAAATAAACTTGGAAAAAATCTCTACCAGTACCATAATTAAAGCCGGCGAATATTTAACCCTGTTTCGACCCAGAACAAAAATAGTTTTACATAATGATCAGGGCGAAGTTAGATTGTTTGAGCCCCTGGCTGATAAGCCGCTTACGACCGTGTTATATAAAGATGTTAAAGAGGGCTGGAGTTATAATTTGGATAATCCCCCTAACCCCCTTTATCAAGGGGGCAACTGGGTGTGGAGCCAGACCATAACGCCGGGAGCGGCCAATATTATTAAGGCGATTAATCACGCGCCGGAAGCTGAATTTAATTTGCCGCTAGAAATTTTAGTGGGAATACCGATTATTTTTGACAGTTCGGACACGGACGACTCGGACGGCGATAGTTTAAAATATGCTTGGGATTTTGGCGATGGTTTTAAAAATAGTTTAGCCAATCCGGAACACACTTTTTTTAAGAGAGGAATATATAAAATAGAATTGGCAGTAAGCGATGGTCAAGCCACTAGCACTAAGGAGAAAAGTGTTAGAGTGGTAAATAACATCGGCGAACTTGGCGGCGGTGAAACTAATTTGAATGCAGAAATCCCCCTTAACCCCCCAATGTTCGCGGGGGTAATTATTAATGAAATTTTGCCCAATCCAGAGGGCGCGGATACGGGGCAAGAATGGGCGGAACTAAAAAATCAAAGCCGGGTTAGAATTAATTTGCTGAATTGGCGGCTGGAAAACAGCAATGGCAAGTATAAATTTAAAGATGATTTGTGGCTGAACGCGGAGAATTTTTATTTGCTGACCAACATGATCAGCAAACTGGCATTTAAAAATAGTTCGGATATTATTAGTTTATATAATGATCTGGATGAGCTGGCCGATACCGTGGAATACGCGGACGCGGTTCAGGGCGAGAGCTACGCGCGCGGGGTTAATGGCAAGTGGTTTTGGACCACCAAGCTAACGCCCGGGGAGGAAAATACGATTAGTTTGTCAGACAGCCAAAGAGTGGTTTTAGCCAAGGCATCGGGGGCCGTGGCTGATGCTAATAATTATATTGAAACGACTTTGGAAAAAGTTAAAGAGCTGGAGGTCGGCGCGCTGGTAAGCGTTGGTGGTATCGTGGCGGTTGAGCCGGGAATTTTAGGCGTACAAATTTTTTATATTGCAAGTTTGTCTGGCGTAGCTGCTTCAGCCACCGCGGCTTTAACCAATGAAGCAGCGCCGGCAGCCGGGTCGGGCATGCAAATCTATAATTATAAAAAAGATTTTCCGGCTTTAAAATTAGGTGATCAGGTTGAAATAAGCGGTGAGCTAGCCCAGACGCAGGATGAATTTAGAATAAAGACTAAAACTAAGAACGATATTAGAATAACCGGGCATAATGCGGCGCTGTCGGCTCAATCCTTAAACTGTGATGCGGCGAGCGAAGAGAATATTGGTCAGTTAATCACTATAACCGGTGAAATTACGAGCAAGAAAGCCGCGACGGCTTATCTGGATGATGGTAATGGTGAAATTTTAGTTTATTTTAAACAGAGCGCCGGTTTAGACACCAAGAGTTTAAAGACCGGGCAGAAAGTAGTACTAACCGGTATCTTAAGTAAGACATCAATCGGGCTGCGGCTCCTGCCGCGCTATCAGGCGGACATTGTTAAGATTGATGAAGCCACTGTCGCGCCACAAGTTTTAGGCGAGGCCATAGAGTCCCAGGAGTGGGCCGTGGCCGAACGAGACAGGAAGATTGAACTATTTAAATATTTATTGATCATCGCCGGGGGCGTGATAATTGTTTTAGTTGGTTTGTTTATTAAAGCGGTTAGGCATAAGTAGGAATGAGCTCTGGCTAGGTCAGAAAAGAGTCGGTTAATGCCGGGGCTTTTTTATGAAGTTGACATAGATTAAGATTGGTGATATAAAGTAATGTCAGTCTCGCACCTTGAAATTAGTCAAGAATTTTTGCGAGTTACAGCAGTCAACAACCAACGAGCACGGAGATAAACTATGATTCTTAAAATCGCACCTGGGCTTATAAGAAAAGCCCTACCAGGAGGACAAATTGTTCCAGTGGTCAAAGGCCGACCGGACCTTCCCGAAATCGATTTGACCAAGGTCAGATTCCTCACAATCCGGAACCGGTCAAAGGTCTCTTCAACAATCAAATGGGCGAGACTCGTTGCCTTCATGGAGCGACAGCTTCGCAAAGGTTTTCTTACTCTCGGGGCGCGAGAATTCATGGCCATCTTTTGTAGCAAAAGAGTCGGCAAGTGGCTTGAAAAATACCCCGGCAGGAGTCCTTGGATATTTGGGAGCGGAGGGCTCATTGGATTCCCGGATGGTCTCGTGAAAATGCCAGGTAAGAAATTGAGCTATGATGTCGCCTTGTGGATTCCGCCCGAAGGCTGGCATGTGAGGGTATTCGATGCCGACGACGAGGGCGCTTACCCGGATTGGCATAGTTATCTTCGTCTGCCAGTCTATCCCATCAAGGGCTGAAGTCAGGACACCCTTTCAGCTTCATACCGCACGAGCAAAAGCTACGGCGGTTTTTTTATTTGCCAAAACAAGCCAAAGTAGTAAGATTAAAGATATTAATAGGCAGATGTTAATTTGTGAAATTATTTAATTAGGAGATAATAAAAAAATAGTTTATGGATATTTTCAGCGTGATTATAATTTTAAAAACAATTTTAGTGATAGCTATAACAGGCAGTCTGATTTTTTTCGGCTTGGCCGCCTGTTCAATTTATACCAATTTAACCTCTGGCGTGCCTTGGGCGAAAATTCCTTTAAGGAGTCTGGAGCAGATTTTTAGAGAAATCAATTTGCCGCCGGCTTCTTTAATCTATGATTTAGGCGCGGGCGACGGACGAGTGGTTTTCCTGGCGGAGCGGCTTGGTCATCGCGCCATCGGTTATGAATTGTCGCTCTATCCTTATTTAAAAGCTCAATTTAAAAAATATTTCTCCCGAAGCGAGGCAAGGTTCAGGCGGCAGGATTTTTTTCAGCAGGATTTAAGCCGCGCTGACGCGGTTTTTATTTTTTTGGTTGGCAAAGTCATGGACAGAGTCGGCCGCAAGCTTAAATCTGAACTTAAGACCAGTACAGTCGTCATATCTTATGGCTTTACCATACCGGGCTGGCGGTTAGACAGAACGATTATGACCAAACCCAGTTTAACCTATGTTTATAAGAAATAGTTTAAATCTCCTCAACCCCCCCCTCTTGTTAAAGGGGGCATAAGGTGGTTTTTTATTGGCTAAATGTGGTATAATAATAAGGTGAAGACCGCGAAGGAGAAGGCGAACGCCGCAAATTATGAGAATTATTTAAGTTTATCCTAAATAACTAAATTCTGGATTCCCGCCGGCGCGGGAATGACAGTATTTTATGGTCAGACGACGGAAAAAATTAAATTCGCTGGATTATATTAGACTACCCAAGGTTGATTTGGACCCTGATATGAAAAGGGGTATTTTTATTATTCTAATTTTAGCTTTCGGCGCTATTAGTTTGCTTTCGCTGTTTGATTTAGCCGAGGGCTTGGGCGCATATTTAGCCAAGGGTATAGTTTTTGTTTTTGGCTGGGCCAAGTGGATTTTCCCGACCTTTTTGTTTGTTATCGGCTTCTTAATGTATAACCGCGGCAAACCCTGGGTTAGAGGCGCGAATTATCTGGGTTTATTTATTTTTGTAATTTTTTTCGGCGCTCTGCTTCATACTTTCGTTGGCCAAGACAAATGGCCGGCGGCGGTCTTCCAGGGTGCGGGCGGCGGTTACCTGGGGTTCGGTATTATTACCATTTTTACCAAGATCATGGGTTTCTGGGCCAGTTTGATTGTTATCGTTTGTTTGCTTTTTATTTCTTTAATGCTCATGTTTAATGCCACCCTAGAATCCATCATCGGCCGGGACAGCTGGTTTGCTAAATTGCTTTACCCAATCAATTTTGTTTTTAATAAAATTTTTGGCGAGCCAGAAGAGCCGTTGGACGAAGAATTATCAGATTCTGATCAGCTGGCCGAGCATGAAGATGAGGAATTGGAAATTGAAGAAGAAGCTGATTTAGCCGGCGAGTTGGAAGAGATCGGTTTTCATAAGCATAAGATTAAGGCCGGCCAAGAAGAAGCTGATGAGAGAATTAAAGCCATTGAAAAAGCCACGGTTCCAGACAGCGGCTGGCAACCCACGCATGTTAAAATTGACCTGCCCCTAGATTTACTTAACGTTAAAATCGGCAAGCCCACTTCGGGCGATATTAAAAATAATATGTTGATTATCCAGCGCACACTGGAAAATTTCGGCATTCCGGTGGAGATGGGAGAAATTAATGTTGGTCCGACCGTGACGCAATATACTTTAAAGCCGGCTGAGGGGATAAAGCTAACCAAAATCACCACACTGTCTAATGACCTGGCCTTATCTCTGGCCGCTCACCCGATCAGAATTGAAGCGCCCATCCCGGGCCGATCTCTGGTCGGCGTGGAAGTGCCTAATCAAACTAAGGCCATCGTCGGGCTGCGCGAAGTTCTGGCCGGCGAGATGTTTAAAACCAGGGAAACCAACACCATGATCGCCTTAGGCAAGGATGTTTCCGGCAAGGTTTGGCTGGACGATTTGTCAAAAATGCCCCATCTGCTCGTGGCCGGAGCGACCAATTCAGGCAAATCCGTCTGCTTAAACGCGATTATTGTCAGCTTGCTATATCAAAATAGTCCTGACGATTTGCGTTTTATCATGGTTGATCCAAAAAGGGTGGAATTACCCGGCTATAATGGCATTCCGCATCTTTTATGCCCGGTAATTACCGAAGTCGGAAAAACCATTAATGCTTTGAAATGGTGTTTGAATGAGATGGATCGGCGTTATGACACTTTTGCTAAGGCAGGCCATAAGAAAAATATTATTAGCTATAATGAAACCGCTAAAGAAAAAATGCCCTCCATCGTTTTTATTATAGACGAGCTGGCCGATTTCATGGTGGCGGCCAGGCGGGAGGTTGAAGCCAGCGTTATCCGTTTGGCGCAGATGGCCAGAGCGGTCGGCCTTCATTTAATTCTCGCCACCCAGCGCCCCAGCGTTGACGTTATTACCGGCTTAATTAAAGCCAACATGCCGGCGCGCATCGCTTTTGCCGTGGCTTCGGGCATTGATTCGCGCACGATTTTAGATTCCTTGGGCGCGGAGAAATTGTTGGGCCGGGGCGATATGCTTTTCACTACGGCCGACACTGCCAAACCCAAGCGGCTGCAAGGCGCTTTCGTCAGCGAAAATGAAATTAGACGGATAGTGAATTATATTAAGGATCGGGGCGGCGAGCCGCAATACCTTGAAAACATTACGGACCGGCAAAAAGTTCACGGCATCGCCGGCGTGGGCCTGGACGGAGCCGGCTACGACGACGAAGATGTGCTTTTAGCAGAAGCCAAAGAGATTATTATAAATTCAGGCAAGGCCTCGGCCTCGTATTTGCAGAGGCGCTTAAGCATCGGCTACGCGCGCGCGGCCCGGCTGTTAGATCTTTTGCAAGACGCCGGAGTTATCGGTCCGGGCGTTGGCTCTAAGCCGCGGGAAGTCTTGATTAGCCACGAACAGTATGATAGTATGATAAATCAAGGAATTAGCGGCGCGCCCTTGCATAAGCAGGCGGAGATGCTCGCGCCGGATGAATTTTTGCCAGAGTCTGATGATGCGGAAGAAACCGAAGACGAAGAAGAGGTTGAAGCTGAATCAGAAAATGAGGAAGTCGCGGCCAGTGAGACGGCCGTCAATGAACCAAAGAATTTCAAACCAGAGAGAACGAAAACGGTAAGTTTGCCGGACGAGGATGATGACGGAAAATATTTTTCAAGATAAGAATTAATTATAAAAAATATGCCAAAGGTAGAAGGACTAAAAAAACCTAACGAATCCGCGGAGCAGGCGCCGGAAAAACCGACGCTTGATCCTGAAGTAGAAAAACAGTTAGCCGCTTTAGCAGACGGGATTAAGAGTAAAGAAGATTTATTAGCCGGATTAGGCAGAGTGGCCAGAGAAAAGATACTTAGCGGCGACGCGGAGGCGGAAAAAGAGATTTCCGCTCCCCAAGAGGTCGGCCGGGTGGATTTAAAAGCCGAGTATGACGCGCAAAACTTTGAACCGGCAGATAGGAAATTAAGGTTTAAAGATTGGCTTTTGAGGAAGATCGGCGCTGGCGGCAGCGATTATGCCCTAAAAGGCGAAGATGGACCGGCGGTTGATAAAAGAAAATTGAAACCAGGGGTTAAAGAAGCCATGGAAAAAGGGGAGATTAAATTCTTCGAAGGTGAATTAGAACAGGCGGCGGAAAAAGTTGGCTTAAAGCCGGAAGATGTTAAGGCAAAAGGGCTTTCTATGAAATATGTTGAAGGCGAAAATGGCATAGAAAACATTCTTCTTAGAGCCGCGACAGCGGAAGAGGGAGACAAGGCGGCCGCCGAGATATTGGAGAAACAATTAAAAGAGCAAGAGCAGGCCGGTATAGCGCTAACTAATCAAAGAGCTAGCTTAGATGCTTTTAGAAAAGAGCAAGAGAGTATTCAGGATATGATAAAACCAAAGGATCGACCAGTGCTAGCAGAGAAGGAACAAGGCATAGAAAAGGAGATACAAGATAAACAAGCAAGTCTAGATAATTATAAAAAAGACCGTCTACCACAACTTTCGGAACATAAAAAGCATACAGAAGAGGCATTAATATATTTATCCGGGAAATTAGAAGAAGCAACCGCCAGAGAAAATGAATTTGGGAAAGAAATTGAAGGAATAGAAGAGAAGATAAAAAGACTTAAGGGCGCTAAGCAGATGTTGGCATTATTTGGAGATAAAATGGTTGAATTTGAAGAACAAAAAGCTAAGGACAAGCTTCATAGGCAAGGATTTATAGATGCGAAGCAAACATTAAGGCAAAATATAGAAAAGTTTAAAAGAAATAAGGCCGAGGTTGATAAAATGATTGAGAGGATAAATAAGATAGGCAAAACGCCGGCTGAATTAAAAGCGGAGCAGGAAAAGGTAAAAGCGGAAAAGCAAGCCGAAGCAAATCAACGACAAATTCAAACTGCCTCGGCGGCAGAGCAACCCAAAGAAAAATTACCTACTGAACCAGGATTATCTGCTAATTGGCAAGATAATGCGCTGACAGGAGCACCAGAAGTAGAAAAGAGAGGGGTTAATTTTGGTAAACCTCGTATAAAAATAGATAGAAAAGGAAAACCAATTGCCGAAGCGCCAACGGCAGTTGAGCAAGAGCCAATTGCTGAAGCCGCCGCGCTTGGCGGAGTAGATGAAGGACAGCGCCAGACCAAAAATATTGAGAAACCAGCGCCAGCGGTTGCTAAAACGCCCAATCAAGCCGCTAGAGCCGCCGCGCCGGAGGCGAGGTTAGAACAAGAGCAAAGGCCAGAACGAGCAGTAGATGCTGAAATGGAAATAAAGGAAATGCCAGTTAGGGAGTGGTTAAATGCGCTTTTTGAAGAGCGGCTTACGGGCAAGGCTGATAAAATAATGAGAAGAACATTTAATATAAAAAAACGATCTGATTTTGATGTTGTCATGACTCGGGAAGACGCTAAAGAGGCATTCGCTTATTATTTAAGCGATTTACATGTTTGGCCGACAAATGCAACTTGGAAGATTGCTGATCAAAGATTTAGAAATATAAGAAAGCCGGGAGATAGGAGTGGACATACTGCTGAGGAGACGGCGCTAATGGCGTCAGCCGGATCTCAAAAAAGACCCGATGATCAAGCTCCGGTTAATATTAATGGGCATCCTGAATCTGGGAGTGTGCTTAGGCCTAATGCTAATAGCACAGTTGAGCCGGGGTTAGATACGGAAGTGCGATCTAGAGCATCAGTAAATAATGAGATAGAGGCGATACTTGATCATGGTCCAACGGTTGCTGGACAAGCCGAACTACTCGCTAGGGATCAGGCAGAAGTCCGCAAGCCAAGAGGTGGGGGAAAACTAAAAGGCAACAGAGGGGAAAAGTCATCCGTCGGAAATCGGGCTGCGAGAAGATTGACAGAGAGACAATTAGAAGAGGCCGCCCTTAGGGACGAGAAAAGGGCGAAAGAGCTGGCCGGAACTCCTAAAAAAGATGAAGCAGCTCCCAAAATAGAAGTTGGCGCAAGTCCATTATTTAACAATGGATTGGGTGTTGCGCTGGGACAAGTTGAGGGTTTAGTTAAAAAGGGGCAGGAAAAACCGACCGATGTTTCTGGACAAATCGGAACCACTTCTGAAACTGCAGCAAAACCGGAGCAGATATTAACAGAAGAAGAGAGAATTAAATTGTTGGTTGAAGCAGTGATGGCTAGCCTTAAAGAGGGAGAAAAAGAAGGTCGAAAGTTAAAGCGAGCGATGGAGCAAAGTTTCGGTTCGCCTAAGAAGCCGGTGGTGATAGAAACTGAAGAGCAATTAGTAAATGCCGTTTTCGGTTATATGAAAAGCATGGGTAATGGGAACGGGGTTGGAGAATTTTCCAAAAAAGCAGCCGAGCAGTTAGTTGAAAAAATTAAAAATAAGTTAAATCAATAATTTTATGCCAAACACCAATAATCAAGCGCAAGCATTGTTAGATGAATTTAAGGCGGTTAATGACAAAGCCGGAGATTATTTAGACGGATTGAGCAAGGAAATCGTCGCCATGGATCTTAAATACGCTCAACAGCTGGTGAAAAATGACATTAGCGTCATGCAAGCCGCTAAGAGCGTCTTGCTAAGTCAAAAAAGGAAATAAATAAATTTTCTGTCATTGCGAGGAGCTTCGGCGACGAAGCAATCTCTAGTCAATCTCCGAGTATATGAGATTGCTTCGCTCCTTTCAGTCGCTCGCAATGACAAGACATATTCTATGTACATCACTTGGTTAGGACAATCATGTTTTAAGTTGCAAGATAAGATCGGCTCCGACGGCGTCATGCTGGTGACCGATCCTTATACCGACGAGATTGGTTTGAAGATGCCGCATTTTGAGGCCGACATCGTAACCGTGAGCCATGATCATTATGATCATAATAATCTGGGCGCTATCCGCGGCAAGCCATATATTATCAACACGGCCGGGGAATATGAAATCAAGGGCGTTTTTGTCGAAGGCGTGGAGGCCTGGCATGACGAGAAGAGCGGCGGCGAGCGCGGCGGAAATATTATTTACCGCATTGAGATGGAAGATATATCTATCACACACTTAGGCGATCTCGGGCATGTTTTAGACGCTAAGCAATTGGAAAAATTAGAAGGCACGGATATTCTGCTCATTCCGGTGGGCGGAAAATACACGCTTAACGCGGCTAAGGCCGTGGAAGTCATCTCGCAACTTGAACCCAGGATCGTTATACCCATGCATTATAAAGTGCCGGGATTAAAAGTAGATATTGACGGCGTGGAAAAATTTATTAAAGAATTGGGCATTAAACCGAGAACCGAAGAAAAATTAAAAATATCTAAAAAAGATTTGCCGCAGGAAGATATGGAATTGGTGGTGCTGGGGTTGTAGACGACAATTAATCTTGACAACGCACTTTTAGTGATTTATAATTAAGCCATAATATTTATTTTATGGAGGAAAAAATAACAATTGACACCTTAGCCGGAATGATGAAAAAAGAGTTTGATGGCATTGGCAGTCGTTTTGATAATGTTGAGAGTGAAATCAAAATTATTAAAGCCACGATGGTAACTAAAGATTATTTAGACGATAAGTTAGCTGATCTGCGCGGTGATTTAGTGGTGTTGATGCGCAAGGAAGATACTAAAGTTGGAAAATTGATAGATGTTCTTAAAAGACGCAGGGTTATTTCCGAAGCTGATACCAAGGAAATTTTAGCCATGGAACCGTTCGCCAAAATTTCCGTGTAATTTAAATAATTAAAAGCATGAAGACTCCGTTTAGGCGGAGTTTTTTGTTCTTTACTTTTCTGCTTTTTTTTGCTACAATTTATGTAGTTTTGAGTACCATAAAATGGTGATTTTTAAGTGCTATTTTATGCCAAAAAGAAGGAGGAAAAATTCAGAAGTAAGAAGTAAGAAGTTAGAATTAAAGATTCTATCTGCTCGGAAAGATAAGAAAAATGAAGAAATAAGTCAGGCACAGGCAGATAATATAAATGAGGTTGAATTTGATAATGAAAAAGTGGAAAGGGATAAGCAGTTATTTATGTGGATTGGTATAAGCTGTTTGATGGTGATATTTTTTGTGGTTTGGATTTTTAGTTTAAAATATGAATTTAAGGCCAGTTTTAGCAAGACTGCTAACAGTGGATTTAACTGGAGCCAGACCAAAGTTGAATTGGATAAGGCCATGACGCAGGTTAAGCAGGGTCTGGCCGAGATAAAGAAAATTCAAGATAGCTCAAGCCAGAATGCTAATGAACCGAAACTGTCTCAAGAGCAAATAGATTTGCTTAAAGGTAAATTATTAAATGAGATAGCCACTGGCACAGCTAGCAGTACAATAAAATAATTTTTAGTTTTGTGCATATGAGTCATTCGTGAGATTGCTTCGCCCTGATTACAGGGCTCGCAATGACAATCAATATTTATGGTTAAGAAAATATTAAAGAAAAAACCGTTGCAACAGCCAAAAGAGAAAGCTGAAATTAGAAAATCAGCCAAGGTTAAGGTTGCAAAAAAAGTAATCAAAGTTCCGCCGCCGGAAATTAAGAAAGACGAGATTAAATTCTCCCACTCGCCTCGCAAGCAAGGCGTTGCGGGCGCGGCCCAGCCCCCTTTGTTAAAGGGGGAGAATATAACCCCCCCAGCCCCCCTTGTCAGGGGGGTAAAAAAGTCTGAAGCTGAAACGATGGAACAGGAAGAAAAAAACGGTATCGGCTCAATTCCCAATCAAACCATATTCAAGAAAGGTAAGACTCTCTATGGCTTTTTGGAACCGCAGCCGTTGGTTGATGAAATGCGCAAATCGTACTTAGATTATGCTATGAGCGTAATCGTTTCGCGCGCCTTGCCTGACGTGCGCGATGGGCTTAAACCAGTTCATCGCCGGATTCTGTACGCCATGTGGAGCATCGGCTTAAGGGCCGGAGCCAGATTCAGGAAATCGGCCACCGTGGTCGGCGAGGTTTTAGGCAAGTACCATCCGCACGGCGATACGGCGGTTTATGACTCCATGGTCAGAATGGCCCAGGATTTTTCCATGCGCTACACTTTAGTCCGCGGCCAGGGTAATTTTGGCAGTATGGACGGGGATTCTGCCGCGGCCATGCGCTATACCGAAGCTAAATTGTCCGCTATCGCCGAAGAACTGATGTTTGATATTGAAAAAAACACGGTTAATTTTATACCTAACTTTGACGGCTCGCAGCAGGAGCCCTTAGTTATGCCGGCCAAACTGCCCAACCTACTCTTAAATGGGACTATGGGCATAGCCGTGGGCATGGCCACTAATATTCCGCCCCATAATTTAAGAGAATTAACCGACGCGATAACTCATCTTATCAGTAATCCCGAGGCCACGGTTGAAGATTTAATGCAGTTCGTTAAGGGTCCGGATTTTCCCACCGGCGGCGTGATTTACAATCAAAAAGATATTTTGCAGGCCTACGCTACGGGCAAGGGCGGTATTGTTATGCGCGGCGGGGCCGAAGCGGTGGAGAATAAAAACGGCTTATGGCAAATTATAATTTCCGAGATACCATATCAAGTTAACAAAGCAACCTTAGTGGAAAAGATTGCTGATTTAGTGAAGGACAAAAAAATTGAAGGCATTAAAGATTTGCGCGACGAATCGGACAAGGACGGCGTGCGCGTGGTCGTTGATTTAAAAAAGGATGCTTATCCCAAAAAGATTTTAAATAGTTTGTTTAAAATGACGCAGCTGCAGGAAACCTTTCATGTTAATATGCTGGCCTTGGTCGACGGTATCCAGCCCAAGGTTTTAACTTTAAAAATGGTTTTGGAAGAATATATTAAGCATCGCGTGGAAGTAGTTAAGCGCCGCACCAAGTTTGATCTGGATAAAGCGCGCGAACGGGCCCATATTCTAGAAGGCCTGATGATCGCTTTAAATAATATTGACGCGGTTATAAAAATCATCAAGGCAGCCAAAGATAAAGAAGCGGCCAAAGTGAATTTAATGAAGAAATTTAAGCTGTCCGAGCGGCAAACATTAGCGATTTTGGATATGAAGCTAGCTACTTTGGCCAACCTGGAAAGATTAAAGATAGCCAATGAATTAAAAGAAAAACGAACTCTAATTAAGGATCTGGAATCAATTTTAAAGTCGAGCGCAAAGATTAAAGAGATTATTAAGAAAGAAATTAAGGATTTAGCGGAAAAATTTGGCGATGATCGAAAAACTAAGATAGTCGCTCATGGAGTTAAAGAATTTTCCGTGGAAGATTTGGTGCCAAACGAAGAGGCCGTGGTGATGATGACGCGAGACGGCTATATTAAGCGCACTACGCCCGATACTTTTAAAGTGCAGGGCCGGGGCGGCAAGGGCGTTATCGGTTTGACCACTAAAGAGGAAGACATGGTGGATTTTATGTTTACTACTTTGACGCATAATGATTTATTGTTTTTTACCACCAAGGGTCGGGTCTTCCAGCTTAAGGCCTACGAAATACCCCAGGCCACCAGGACGGCTAAAGGCACGCCGATCGTTAATTTTTTGCAATTGGCCGGCGGCGAGAAAATTACTTCGGTTTTGCCTTTGGATAAATTGGCCAAGAGCAAGTATTTATTCTTTGCTACGGAAAAAGGCCTGGTTAAAAAAGTGGAAATTGACGCTTTTGCCAATGTCCGGCGCTCCGGCCTGATCGCCATTAAAATTAAAGATGACGATAAATTGATTTGGACCAAGCCGACTGCGGGCGATGATCATATTCAATTAGTTACGGCCATGGGCCAGGCCATCAGATTTAAAGAAAACGATGTCCGTGATATGGGGCGCAACGCCGCCGGTGTTCGCGGAATTCGGCTGAAAAAACAGGGCGATGCCGTCGTGGGCATGGGCATTATTAAGAATGACAAGGAAAAAATTAAGAAATATCAGTTATTGGCGATCTCGGAACATGGTTTCGGCAAACGCTCGGCCGTGGGATTATATAAAGTGCAGGGCCGAGGCGGTTCAGGCGTGAAAACCGCCAAGGTAACGGCTAAAACAGGAAAATTGATTAACGCTTTTATAGTTAACGCCGAAACCATGGAAGCCAAAGATATAATTATCATTTCGGAAAAGGGCCAGGTTATTCGCTTGCCGTTTAAGAGCGTTAATCAACTGGGACGGGATACGCAAGGCGTTCGGCTGATGCGCTTTAAAGAAGAATCGGACAAGGTGGCCTGCGTGACCTGGGTTTAGAATTATATAAAGCGCGGCTTAGGGCTGATTATTTTTCCTGCTTAGATGAAATTTGGGCGTTTTTTCAAAAAAATTTTTAATTTTATAATTAAGAGAACACCCTGCGGTCTCTGCCGCAGGACCTTGTGTGCGACCCGCAGGGTTTAACGCCCAGCGGTGTCGCAATTTACTTTACAAAAATAATTTATGCATCGGCTGCGGGACTTGTGAAGTTCTTTGTCCTAAAATTTTTAAATTGAATGCCGAAGCCAAGATCGATGTGCTTAGCCAAGAAGATACGGCCTGCGCTAAAAATGCGGCCGAGAGCTGCCCGGTGCAAGCGATTGAAGTCAAGTAGAATCAGGAATTATGAATAAGGAATAAAGGGAACATTACTATGGTGGGTTGTTTTTTGTTGGCGGAAGTGATATATTTTTGTCATTGCGAGGAGCTTCGGCGACGAAGCAATCTCACGAACGGCAAAAAATAGTTATACTTCAATGATAGTAAGTTTTTATAAAATATAGACATTCGTGAGATTGCCGCGTCGGCCGAGTACGGCCTCCTCGCAATGACAATTAAGATTTTATGACTTTGGAAAATATAAAACAATTAAATATCCCCACCACTCCTGGCTGTTACCAGTTTTATAACGGTAAGGGTGAGATTATTTATATCGGCAAAGCGGCTAATCTGCAGAACCGGGTTTTTTCCTACTGGCAAAAGAGCGCGAGTCATACGCCGGCGAAGAATAAAATGCTTACTGAAATAAAAAAAATAACCTGGGTTGTCGTGGACAGTGAAATTGAGGCCTTGCTCTTAGAAGCTAATTTAATTAAGAAATATCAACCCTATTATAATGTGCTGTTGCGCGATGATAAGCGGTTTGCTTATATTAAGATTTCTACGGACGATGAAATACCCGGCGTCTTTATAACCAGGCAGATTGATAAGTCAGGTAAATATTTTGGCCCGTTTATTAGTTCTTTGGCCGCGCGCGAAACCATCAGGGCAATCAGAAAAGTTTGGCCTTATTGCAATACGAGAAAGGCGCAAACACGCCCCTGCTTTTATTATCAAATTGGCCGATGTTTAGGTATTTGCGCCGGCCGGATTACCAGGCAGGAATATCTGGAGCAGGTGATTAAGCCGCTCTCAATGTTTTTAGAAGGTAAGAAGGGGAAAATAATTAAGAAGTTAGAAGTTAGAATTAAGAAGTTGGAGCAGGAAGAAGGAATTAGGAATTATGAATTAGGAAGTAGGGAAGAAGAATTAGTCAAGTTGAAATTTGAGCTGAAAAATATGAAGCAGGTTTTGGAGAATGCCAAAGTGTTAAGCCTAGGCGAGAAATACGCTAATGATGTGGTGGAAATGGCTAAAGTATTATCGTTGCCGAAAATTCCGGTGCGGATTGAGGGCTATGACATAGCCAATATTTTCGGCCGTGAAGCCGTTGGCGCCATGATAGTGTTTAAAGCGGGCGAGCCGGACAAAGACGAATATAGAAAGTTTAAAATAAAAATCGGTCAGGGAGAAGCCAATGATAGCGGTATGTTAAAAGAAGTGCTAGAGAGAAGATTTAAACATGGGTTTACCCCCCTTAAAAAGGGGGGTAAGGGGGGTTTAAAGGAGGTTGCAGATGCAAAATTTGTTAAAGATAAAATCCCCCTAGCCCCCTTTGTTAAAGGGGGTAAAGAACAACGGTGGCCGTTGCCGGATTTAATAATTGTTGATGGTGGTAAGGCGCAATTAAACGCGGTTTCAAGAGTTTTAAAGAAGCGAAAACTGGGGATTCCCTTAATCGCTATTTCTAAGGGGCTGGGTTTGCGTTCTAGCGGCGCGCCGGACAGATTATTTTTCCCCGGTCAGACTAAACCCTTGGAACTACCCCTGGCCTCGCCAGCCCTGCATTTAATCAAGCGGGTGCGCGACGAAGCGCATCGTTTCGCTATCGGTTATCATAGAAAATTAAGAAGTAGAGCGAAATTTGAATAAGCAAGTAAATAAAAAATCCGTCAGCACAGAGCCGGCGGATTTTTCGTATTTATTTTTATGTTCGCACCATTAATTCCAAAGGTATTTCATTGCAACTGCCTAGACCCGGACCGGCGTCATTCTTCGGACAATGTCGGCAGTCAGCCAGGACTTTAAAAGCGATTTTTTTAAAATTCATTTTTTTAAAGCCGGATTTAAGAAACAGTTTGGGGACTAAGGTCAGAGTGAAAAAATAGTTAAAGCCCAACGAGACGCCCTTATTAATAACGCTTTGGATTAGCGCTGTGCCCAGGCCTTGGCGCTGAAATTTCGGCTTAACGGCCAAAGAGACGATTTCTAACGAATCCGGCTGCCAAAGCTGAAAACCGCAAGTACCAACGAATTCGCCGTCGGCGATAGCCACGGAATAATTGGCCAATAATTTATGCAAGTATCTTTGATCGCGCGGCAACATCATTTTTTTTGCCGCGTAAAAGGAAATTAAGCGCCGCATTTTCTCCACATCCTTGAGTCTTGCCGGACGGATATAGTAGCCCATAAATTTTTTTCTTAAGTGATTTAATCATAAGAGATATTTTTTTCTTTGTCAAAATAAATTTTCAAATTTGTTTTTTACAAAAAAATTTGCTAAGATAGTATTGGGCTTAAATATAAAATTTTATGCAAAATAGAACGCTTTATTTCGGCGACAATTTAGAAATTTTAAGAAAGAAAATCCCAGACGAGATGTTTGATTTGATTTATCTTGATCCGCCATTTAATTCCAATCGCAGTTATAATGTTTTATTTAAAGAAGGTCTGGAGGACAGCCAGGCGCAGGTTCATGCTTTTGAAGACTCTTGGCATTGGAGCGCTGAATCAAAACATACTTTTGATTATTTGGTGACGAAAACCAATGAGAGCATTTCTAATTTGATGCTGGCGCTGGAAAAAGTGATTGGCCATAATGATATGCTGGCCTATTTAACTATGATGACCATTCGCTTAATTGAATTGCGCCGCGTTTTAAAAAAGACGGGTAGCATCTATTTGCATTGCGATCCGACAGCGAGTCATTATTTGAAAATTATTTTAGACGCGATTTTTGATAAAAAGAATTTTAGAAATGAGATTGTGTGGAAAAGAACTAATAGTCCCAAGGCGCAAACTAAACAATTTGGCAGTCAGCATGATACAATTTTATTTTATAGCAAGACGGACAATTTTATTTTTAATAAAGTTTATTCTTCGATAGATGAAGAATACGCAAAATCATTTAGTCACGATGACAATGACGGGAAGGGTCCATACCAAACGGTAGCCATTGTGGCGGGAGGCGTACAAAAGTATGAAGGCAGAAAGGTCTTTGATTTTAAGGGAGTAAAAGCAGCTTGGCTTTATTCTAAAAAGAAATTAGAGGAGATGTATAAAAATAATTTATTGTATAAAACTAAGAGCGGGTCATTTAGAAAAAAGATGCATTTAAATGACATTGAAGGTAAATTAGTTTCAGATATGTGGTTTGATGAAGAGGTAAAACCATTACAAGGCGCAAGTGGTGAATCATTAGGCTTCCCCACTCAAAAACCTGAAGCCTTATTGCAAAGAATCGTTAAGGCCAGTTCAAAAGAGGGCGATTTGATTTTGGACCCGTTTTGCGGTTGCGGCACAACCGTGGCTGCGGCCGAGAAATTAAGAAGAAGATGGGTGGGTATTGATATCACGGCTTTGGCTATAAATTTAATAAAACATCGGCTGAAAGATAGTTTTGGTTTGGGTTCAAAACAAATTTATATTGATGGCCTGCCAACGGATTTAACCGGCGCCAAAGAATTATTTAAAAAAGATCCGTTTGAATTTGAGTATTGGGTTTTAGATTTGATAAACGCCATGCCGGCGCAAAGCAAAACTAAAGAAAAAATGCGCGGCGCGGACAAGGGCATAGACGGCGTGATAACTTTTCATAAAAATATTATTAACGGCAACGGAAATGGCATAAGCAAAAATGGCAACGGCAAATGGGAATACGGCAAGGTAATAGTTCAAGTCAAGGGCGGCGGGGTGCAAAGAAATCAGATTGCCACCTTAAAAAGCGATGTGGAACGAGAAAAGGCGGACGCGGGAATTTTTATAACCTTAGAAAAACCAACTAAGCCGATGATCAGCGAGGCGGTTGACGCGGGAGTTTTTACTACGCCGCTAACCGGCAAATTTGAATTTCCTAAAATTCAAATTTTAACGGTTGAGAAATTATTAAGGGGCGTGATGCCTAAATTGCCGCAGGGCATGGTGAAAAATTATCATAAAGAGGCTAAGCCGGTTGAGGTGGAAAGCAATGGTATGGTGCAGAACGGATTGGGGGTGTAATGAGATGGTTGTAAAATAGTTTTGTAACCATCTCTAACTTATTTTAAGAGTAAAAAAGAATGAGTCGCGGACTTATTCTTTTTTGTTTTACGGCCGGACTTGACAATTATTTTATTTGTGTTAATGTATTAATATAGTGATACAAGGTTAAGGAAAAATATATGGAAAAATTTAAATTTAATAGAAAAACTGACGAGTTGTTTAAGGCCATTATTAGCTTAAAATCTGTGAAAGAAGCCGAACGGTTTTTTCGCGATTTATGCACGATTGAGGAAATCAAAGAAATGAGCGATCGTTGGCAGATCGCCCGACTGGTAAACGAGGGTCTGCCCTATCGCGAAATAGCGGCCAAATTGGCCGTTAGCACCACGACCGTGGCGCGGGTGGCTTTATGGCTTAATAATGGCGCCGGCGGCTACCGCTTAGTTTTAGATAGACAAGAATGTGCATCATAACTATGATAATTTAATCATCCCTAATATGAAGAAACAATCAAGAAAAATACAAATAGGTGTTATGGGTTCCGTCGCCGATCTTAAATACTCAAAAAAATTAGAGAAACTGGCGGAAGAAACCGGATATTGGGTTGCCAAAAATGGAGCAGCTCTGATTTTTGGTGCGGAGAAAGATTATGATTCTCTCTCGACCGCCGCCTGCCGCGGAGCAAAGAAAGCCCGCGGTCTTACTGTCGGTATAACCTACGGAAAGGGTTTTGATATTTTTGAGAAAAAGAATGTTGATATTGTTATTGCGAGCGGGCTTGAACGCGGCGGCGGCAGAGAGCTAACTCTTGTTTTAAGTTGTGATGCCATTATCACACTTAATGGCGGTTCTGGCACGCTTACTGAAATTGCTATCGCTTATCAAGCAAATATTCCTGTTGTGGTAATAAAAAACACTGGTGGTTGGAGTGAAAAAATCGCAGGACAATTTCTCGACGCTCGAAATAGAATAAAAATTGAAGTTGCAGAAAATCCAAAGTCAGCTGTTGAATTAGCAATCAAACTAGCAAAGAAAAAATATGAAAAATAAAATATTAATAATCACTCAAACCCACGGTAATGAAATTATCGGAACAGAAATTATGAATAAAATTAGACCCAATAAAAGGTTTCGTTGGATTATTGTAAATAAAGAAGCTAGCACTAAAAACAAAAGGTTCATAAAGTTCGATATGAATCGAATTGCCCCAGGAAATGAAGGAAGTAAAAATTACGAGCAAAAAAGAGTTGCGGAAATTGTTTCTCTTGCTAAGAAATATAAATACACAATAGATATACATGGAACAAGCGCATCTTCGGGGATATTTACCATAGTGACAAATCCAACGATGCAAAATATTCTTTTTGCTTTCAGCCTGCCGATTAAAAATATAGTTATTTGGGGGCGTAAAAAAACTAAGGGGCCAATTACACGATTTGCATCCTGCGGATTAGAAGTTGAGTGTGGGCCGCAAACGTCACAAAAAGTAAAAAATAAATTACGAAGCATACTTAAAGATATTACGGGGCAAGGCATTAACTATAATCAAGTCAATTTTGAAGAAAAAAATATCTATAAAGTATATGGGAAACTCTTAGCTAATAAAAAAACTAAAAAAAATACTTTAAAAGATTTTAGAAAAACTATGTTCAATAAAGAAACTTTTTATCCGTTGCTTTGCGGACAATATAAAGATTTCACTTGTTATAAAATGGATAAGATCAATTTCGTTGACCTACTAAGTTATTAAAATTTATGGATATAATATTTATACAAACTAAAAATACCCATCATCATATTCAACTCTTCCTGGAAGAGATTGGTTGTGGTTAGTGGTGCCAGAATATTTTGCATCTCTCCGCGTTCAATCCTTTCCCGGAAGGGATTTTTTATTTCTGGGAAGAGGGTAGTTTTTTAACAACCAAAAAGGAGAAGGAGGAAGAAAAATGAATATCAGAAAGTTCGTGGAGAAAGACGCGTTGTCTGTCCAAGTGATTTACCGTTTGGCTTTTGCGAGTTTCCCGTGGTACGAAGATCTCTCAAATGAGGAGATCGAAAAACGGTGGAAGACTCAACAAGCAAAGATAGGGTTCGAGTGTTTGATAGCCGATGCACTTAATAAAGTTGTTGGTGCCATCTGGTGGGATAAACCAACTTTAGATGAACTCCGTTCTGAACGAGGTAAATTTATAATTCAATTCGTAAAACAGAAGATAAGAATGGGTGACTTGCTTGTTTGGGAGCGAGAGTTGATAGTCTCTCCTGCATATCAAGGGCATGGTATTGGTTCTCAGCTTCGGGCTGCTTTCATTGAGTTAGTTCTTAACCGTTGTGAAAGGAGGGTTTTAATTCTCACTCGCATGAGAGATGACAACCTTTCAGTGATCAGGATTGCCGAGAAATTTGGCTTCAAAAGAACGGGCTACCGCACGCCTTCAAGCCAAAAGAGTGGGGTATTCCACGAGTACTGGTATTTCTCGAAAGAAAGGGGGAATCAATGAAACCATATGTTGTGTCAGCCGACATATATCTGTTGATGGAAAAATGGGCAACGCAACACAGCTTTGTATTGCCCGCGAGAGAATTTTTTTGCCAGTTGCGGGAAGAATTCTCAAATTATATGCACCGAGTTTTTTCAAACTTTGAGCTTGTCTCGGAGGATGAAATCTCTCGCGGTCTTGCTGGGTTGGTGGCCGAGAGTGATCTGCCAGTTGTCTCGCTGGATTGCGTTTACTTTGAGAGTGAGCTAAACCTCGAAGTTGCTCGCTTAGTGGACAAGGACGGAAAAGATCGTGGTCTCGGCCATCGTTCAGGAACATCACCACTCGCTCAACAAATCAGAAAGTTGCAGATGAGCGGTATGCGCGAAGTGGTAGTTGTAGATGATGTGGTTTTCACGGGCGCGCTTCTTGAGAGAATCATCAAACTACTCTCAAGGATACGCATTCGTGTGCCGCTTATCTGCGCCGGTATCGGAATCGCCGAAGGAATCAATCGCATCAACGGCACGAAGCGAGAAATTCGTTGTGTTCGCACTTACGAGGAAGTTGTTGACGAAGTATGCGAACGCGATTTTTACCCCGGCGTGCCCCTTTCGGGACGTCTCCTTGTCGGAGACAGCAACATCGGTGTTCCATACCTTCTTCCGTTTGGAAAACCAGAAAGTTGGGCGTCCATCCCATCCGAACAGGCAACGGATTTCTCGCGGTTCTGTCTTCATCAAACGGCAACCTTGTTTGATGAAATCGAGCGGCACTCCGACAGGCCGATTCTTTGCCGAGACCTCGGCCGGAAAGTTGTCGGGTTGCCGATGGACGAAACGCCCTACACGGAGGTTCTTCGCAAAATCCTCTAACACGAGGCGGCCGATTAGTTTAACGACTGAAATCGTGCTGGCCACACAACAGGGCGGAGTTCGTTCAAACAACGATTTCCGCCCATTTTTTATAAAAAACTTGGATTCATCCAAAAATTCTTTAATGAAAATGGAATAGCCCGCCCCGCCCTCCCTTATTCAGGGGAGAGCTTAAATCATGCTCTTATGGAACTTAGCCGTGATTTGGCGTGGCCTGATGCCATGTTGGTTATTGTAGTTTTCCTGATAGCGGCGGCGGCGCTTGGTTTCGTTAATAGCATAGCGCATGGCCGGTGTGATCTTGTCCGCGTACATGATAACTTTGCCTTCTAAATGGCGGGCGGCGCGGCCCATGGTCTGGATCAGAGAAGTTTCCGTGCGCAGGAAGCCGGACATGTCAGCGTCTAAAATCGCCACCAGCGATACTTCGGGCAAGTCCAAACCTTCGCGCAAAAGATTAATGCCGACCAAGACATCATATTTGCCTAAACGCAAGTCGCGCAAAATATCCACCCGTTCTAAAGTTTCAACTTCGCTATGCAGATAATTGACTTTTATTTTCTGTTCAGCCAGATAATTGGCCAGCTCTTCGGCCATGCGCTTGGTTAAAGTGGTGACTAAAGTTCTTTGGCCTTTAGCGGTTCTGATTTTTATTTCTTTTATTAAGTCTTGAATCTGCCCTTGGTTCGGCCTAACTTCTATCTCCGGGTCTAAGAGCCCGGTCGGCCGCACTAGTTGCTCCACCACTTGCTTTGAATTTTTGATTTCATATTCGGCCGGCGTGGCGCTAACATAAATTGCTTGTTTTACCTTGGCGTTGAACTCTTTAAAGTTGAGCGGCCGATTGTCGCGCGCGCTAGGTAGGCGAAAGCCGAAGTCAATTAAAGTTTGTTTGCGTGATTGATCGCCGGCATGCATGCCGCGGATTTGCGGTACTGAAACATGAGATTCATCTATGAACATCAAATAATCTTTCGGGAAAAAATCAATTAAAGTTTCCGGCGGCGAGCCGGGCGAGCGGCCGGTTAAGTGCCGAGAATAATTTTCTATGCCATTACAGTAGCCGATTTCCTCCATCATTTCCAGATCATAATTAGTCTTTTTCTCCAGCCGATAGGCCTCCATCTCTTTGCCCTGTTTCTTTAATTCTTTGAGTCTTACTTTTAGTTCTCGGCGAATATTTTTTAAAGCCAGCACCATCTTATCTTCTGGCGTCATGAAATGCTTGGCCGGCAGAATGGAGATCTTTTTCAGCTCTTGGGCATAGTGATGATTAGCTATCCATAATGAGGAGGAAGGAATTAAATCCCCCTCACCCTGCCCGCTCGTGCCTCGCAGTGGCAGGCGGGCCCCTTTGTTAAAGGGGACAATAATAATTTTATCAATCACATCGCCGAACATGGTAATTCGCGCTACGGCCTCGCCCGTGGCCAGATGCAAATCAATATTTTCTCCTTTAACGCGGAAATTACCGCGTTTAAATTCTTGATCATCGCGCAGATATTGAATTTTCACCAACTCGCGCAAGAACTGGTTGCGTTTTATTTTTTGCCCGACCTGGAAATGCCGGCTCATGGCTTCATAGTCGGCGCGTTCGCCCAAACCGTAAATGCAGGAAACGCTAGCCACGATTAAAACATCCTGGCGGTTTAATAAAGATTGGGTGGTGGCATGGCGCAGGCGGTCGATTTCTTCATTGATAGTTGCTTCTTTTTCAATGTAGGTGTCGGTTTGCGGGATATAGGCCTCGGGCTGGTAGTAGTCGTAATAAGAAACAAAATAATGCACGGCGTTCTCGGGAAAGAATTGCTTAAATTCGCCGTAGAGCTGGGCGGCTAAAGTTTTGTTATGGGAGATCACCAGGGTTGGTTTTTGAATTTTGGCGATCACAGCCGCCATGGTAAAAGTTTTACCCGAGCCGGTTACACCCAAGAGAGTTTGATCGCGGTAGCCCTTTTTTATACCTTGAACCAGCCTAGCAATGGCTGCCGGCTGGTCGCCGGTGGGTTTGAATTTGGCAATTAGTTTAAATCGCATATTGTATTATTTATCCTAGAATGGTTTACGCCTGTTCGAATAGATAGCGATTTTAAAAAAATCCCATAAGAAGTGGGACCTTTAATGGATCTTGGCATCTTAAGGTAAGGGAGTTAATTAATCTTTATTTTCCAAATATTTTTTTGGTTTAATAGACAAAAATAGTTGGTAATTTTAATTTTGGCCTTTGAAATAATAATACCAGCGGACAAAGCTTTCTCTATTTTCTTTGCTCAAGCC
>LCCP01000020.1 GCA_000997945.1 Parcubacteria group bacterium GW2011_GWC2_42_12
TTGACCTCGCCGTGCGCAAAGCGCGCGGCTCGGACTGGTGTTTTCGCCAAGAAATCCCAAGGCATTTTGAAATCCATTTCCAGTTTTTTCGCCGCAAGGTGGCGGTTCCCAAACAAAGTTTGGTTTGCGTCAAAGACGCAAGAGCCGATACAATGAGATTGCAAATTGTCGGTGTGGTGCATTTCTTTTTCAAACGCAATTCTATGACCAAATATTTTATTTATTGCCGCAAATCATCAGAGGACGAAGAACGCCAAGTTTTGAGTATTGAGGCGCAACTGACAGAATTGCGCGATTTCGCCAAGCAACAAAATTTGTTCGTGGCGCGAGAATATTATGAGTCCAAAACTGCTAAAGAACCTGGGCGAGAAATTTTTAACGAAATGCTTGGCGAAATTGAAAAAGGAAATGCACAGGGAATTTTAGCATGGAACCCAGATCGCCTTGCTCGCAACTCGATTGACGGTGGCAAAATAATTTACTTGGTAGACACGCAAAAAATTGTTGCGCTAAAATTCCCAACATTTTGGTTTGAAGCGACACCTCAAGGAAAATTTATGTTGAGTGTCGCTTTCGGACAAGCGAAATATTACACCGACAATTTGCGAGAAAACATTTTGCGCGGTATTCGGCAAAAAATACGCCGTGGTGAATTGTCGGCAAAAGCCCCTCTCGGATATTTCAACGAACCTCGTTTGCGAACGATTGAGCCTGATAGAAAAACTTTTAGCAAGGTAAAAGAGATTTTAGGGGCTTTTGCTTTGGGACAATACACACTGACGGCTATCCAGCGCAAAATGTTTTCTGTCGGCTTGGTTGGCAAAGATGGCAAGCACCTCGCTCTTTCCACGGTGCATAAAATTTTGACTAACCCATTTTATTATGGACACTTTCGCTATCGTGGCGAGGTGCATGCCGGATCGCATAAGCCAATGATTTCAAAGAAACTTTTTGACAAAGTCCAAGAAGCACTTGTCGCCAATGGGAAGCCCCGCAAAAAGCGAGGAGAAAAAGGTTTGTTATACAAAGGATTCGCTGTGTGTGGCGAGTGTGGCTACGCGATAACTGCCGAGCGTAAAATCAAAAAATCTGGTCGCTTATATCATTATTATCATTGCACATTCAAAAGCAAAACGCAGACCTGTTCACAAACTCGCTTTTTGCGGGAAGAAGAAATGACGCGCCAAGTACAAAACCTTTGTAAAAAAGTTTCTTTGTCGGACGAATGGCGGGATAAATATCTTGCTAAACTTGAGACTGAAAATATGGAATCCCGCCATTCGTCTGGCCTTTTCGTTCAAAATCTCAAAAATGATATTTCCGTCATCAAAACGCGAATTGAGCGGCTTACAGACGCCTATCTAAACGAAGCTTTGGAACTTGGCGAATATCAGGAACGAAAAAATATTTTGATGTCGGAAAAGAAAACTCTTGAGGAAAAATTGAGCGATTTTGAACGAAAAGGCAATCATTGGCTCGAACTCATGCGAAACTGGATTTTAGAGGCCAACCAAGCCGAAAATCTCATCAAACGAGAAAATCCGATTGAACAAAAAGATTTTCTCGTTCGTATCGGCTCGAACCGCCGCCTTGCGGCGAAAAAACTGGAAATGGATTTCAAAATGCCTTGGGATTTCTTGGCGAAAACACCAGTCCGAGCCGCGCGCTTTGCGCACGGCGAGGTCAACCGGGGAGAATCGAACTCCCATTTCCCGGATGCAAACCGGGTGCTCTACCATTAAGCTACGGGCCCAAATTAATTAACAACTACATTCGTAAAGGTAGTTAGTTGGAATTAGTAATTTTTGAAGCGAGGACTGACCGTTCGGCCGACCTTTTCTCCGTTTACATCCGTAGCGAGAAAATTACTAATTCCAACTAACTACCGGCAAATCACTTAGATTCTTACCGCGGACCTCCGCTCACTCTTAATAAAGGCGATAGGAGCCATCCTAAAAAACCGCCGATCATATTGGTCATAATCAAAAAACCGATGAAAATCGCTATCAGCCCAATAATTTTATAACCCAGCCGAGAACCGCCCTCACTGCCCAAATATTTTTCAAAAAAGGCAATCCTGCCAAAAGCGTTAAGCATGGCCTCTGATTTAATAACCAGCAAAGCGCCGGCAGCCAAGACAATAAAACCGATGATTATGTACATAGGATTTATTTTAAATAATTAAGTGGATTATATTTTACGCCATTAATTATATATTCAAAATGCAAATGCGGACCGGTTGAACGGCCAGTTGAACCAATGGCGCCGATGACCTGGCCTTTTTTAACCGCCTGGCCTTTTTTAACGTAAAATTTTGACATATGGGCATAACGCGACTTTCTGCCGCCGCCATGATCTATAACTATCTGGTTGCCATAACCCGTGCCCCAACCGGCTACCTCAATTACTCCGGCATCAGTGGCATAAATCGGCGTACCGGTTTTATTGGCTACATCAATGGCGTGATGCCGCCAAGAATAATATTGGGTTATTCTCGCGCCTACGGTCGGCCAAGCCAATTTATTAGAAACAATTGATTTAAGATTTTCCGGCTTGAATAAATCCGTAATGGAGCCGGCCGAGGCGCCGCGCGCTGTCTGGCTGGAAGCGGTATAAATTTTTCTGCCGCCTGGAATAATCAATTTTTGACCCACGGCCAGCCTTTCGGCGCTGCCCAATTTATTCGCCTCCAAAATAATATTTTGCTCAACCGCGTATTTAGCGGCAATAGAAGTTAAAATCTCGCCGCGCTTAACGCTATGTGTTACTCCGGTCATGGGTAAAATTGTTAATTTATTACCCGGCCTGATTAAGCTGTAAGCGCTTAAATTATTTTCCCATAAAATAGTATTAACGCTGATGCCAAATTGAGCCGCGATCGTGCTTACCGTGTCTCCGGCTTGCACTAAGTAATCTATAATGCTCTCTCTAGCCCTGACGCCTTTACTGGTAGCCGCCAAACCCGGCTTAACTATGGCCTCGCCGCCCTGGATATTGCTTGGCTCAAATAAAGCGCTCTCTTCCGGCGCGGCCATCTCGGCCGTCGGCTGGGTTCTAACCGCGGTTAAATTATCCAAATAGGTCTGTTGCACCGGAGTAATGGCCGCCTCTTCATCAAAATATTCTTCGATCAACTGATCGGAGTCGCCAAATTCGCTGAAGATTATTTCTGATAAAAAAGTCCGGCCGGTCATTTCTTCGGGTGAAATCGCTTGAGTCTTTTGAGTTAAATTAAAAATAACAAAAAATATCGTTAAAGCCCCAACGGTCGCGTGAATTAATTTCTGATTAACGAAGAAGGTAAATGACTTGTTTCTGATATTACCGTTCCAGCCCAGCCGTTTCATAAACCAAAAATACAGCCGATACAGCCGAACCAGAACTTTATAAAATAAAAAACGAGAAATAATCAACCCTGGCCGATAGACCAAATTAATAAAAAAAGCGGCCGCTAACCTCTTCAAAAAGATTAAGAATTTGATGAAAAATATCAGTAAATTTACCGATATTTTCTTAGCATCTCGGCTGATATGATTGTTAGTTAAAATAAATTAAATAACATCATTATACTAACATTTTGACTGCTCTTAGTCAATTGATTCAGGGCTTGCCAAAGCCCCGCTTCTATGTTAAGATAGAGACTGTTCACCCTGTTAAATAATTTTGCCTCATGGCAAAATTCCCGTTTTCACGGGATTTAACAGGGTAAAATTAATAAAAATAATTTCTAGCCAGCGGACACTCGCCCCGTTAAATTCGCTTAACGAATATTTAACGGGGGCTAACGGATTAATTTTACAAGATTAAATTTTATTTTTAGACTAACCTGCAATTTTGTGACTGCAACATTCTCTCTAAAACATCAAGATACGCTCAAAATATATTGCCCAAGCTAAAATAAATATTTGGCCTTGTTCTATATACGAAAAATATTTGACCTCCGACGCTAGAATCTAAACCTCTATGTATTATTTGATTGTTGGCATTCTGGCTGTTGTCGGCGGTTTTTTTATTGGCTACTGGACCCGTAAAAAACGCGGTTTAGCCGAAGTCTCAAGCGCCGAAGCGCGGGCGGAGAAAATCCTCAATGACACCAAGGCCAAGCAAAAAGAATTATTGCTCGTAGCTCAAGACAAAGCCCTGAAAATTATTTCGGACGCCAAACAAGAAGATGAAACCAGGCGTCAGGAAATTAACAATCTGCAAATTAGACTGGAAAAAAGAGAAACCGTTTTTTCACAAAAATTGCTAGAGCTGCAAGATAAACAGCAATTGCTTTATGACAAAGTCAATAAAGTTGAAGAAGTTAAAGAAAAAATTAAAAAAATTCACGACGAGCAGCTGGCTAAACTGGAAAAAATCGCCGGTTTGTCCCGCGAAGAAGCTAAACAAATCCTATTTAAAAACATTGAAAACGAAATAAAAGACGATTTGGTAATCAGAATTAACAAATTAGAAAGAGAATCCAGCGATACCTTGGATGAAAAAGCGCGTGATTTAATGGCTGGAGCCATGCAACGGTTAGCTTCAACTTTTACCACGGAGATTACCACCACCACGGTTGATTTGCCCAATGACGAAATGAAAGGCCGAATTATCGGCCGCGAAGGCCGGAACATAAAAGTCATTGAGCAGCTTACCGGCGTGGAAATTATCGTTGATGACACGCCCAACGCCATCACCATTTCCGGCTTCTCGCCGATTCGCCGGCATGTGGCCAAGAGAACTTTAGACCATTTGATTAAAGACGGCCGCATCCACCCGACCAAAATTGAAGATGCCATCAAACAAGCTAAAGAAGAATTAGCTTTGGATATTAAAAAGGCCGGCGAAGAAGCCATGTATGAAGTCGGCGTGACCGGTTTTGACCCGAAACTCGTGCAAATTCTCGGCCGGCTTAAATATCGCGCCAGCTATGGGCAAAATGCCTTAAGGCACTCGGTAGAAGTCGCTCATTTGTCCGCGCTGATTGCCGAAGAATTAGGTGCCGATGTGACGCTGGCTAAGAAAGGCGGCCTGCTTCACGATATTGGCAAGGCGGTTGATCATGAAGTCCAGGGCACGCATCCGGAAATCGGCGCCAACATCGGCAAAAAATTTAATCTGCCTCCGGAAATAATCGCCCCCATCTTAACCCATCATGAAGATCGGCCAGACGGCTTAATCTCCGTCATCGTTAAAGTGGCTGACGCCATTTCGGCCGGACGGCCGGGCGCGCGCCGCGATACTTTTGAACAATATATCCAACGGCTTGAAGAACTGGAAAAGATTGCCACCTCGTTTACCGGCATAGAAAAAGCTTACGCCATTCAGGCCGGCCGCGAAGTCAGAATTTTCGTCACGCCGGATAAAATTGATGATTTGGCGGCTTTAAATCTGGCTAAAGACATCGCTAAAAAGATTGAGCAAGAATTAAAATACCCTGGCGAAATTAAAGTCAATGTCATCAGAGAAATGAGAGTAACGGAATACGCCAGATAAGTTTAAAATGCAAAAATCAAAATTAAAAATGACAATGTAAAATTTAAAATTCTTCTGTCATCGCGAGAAGCCCTGTACTCAGGGACGACGAAGCTTGCCAGACTGCCAGCCCGACAAAGTCGTTCGGGCGGGCGTCGTTCGGGCGGGCGTCGTTCGGGCGGGCAATCTCTGGTAAATCCCTTCGAACCAGGGATTGCTTCGCTCCTTTCAGTCGCTCGCAATGACAACAAGAGAAGCATTTCAATTTTTCATTTTAAACTGTCATTTTACATTTTGATTTTTCAACTTTAAATTATGCTTAACATCCTCTTCATCGGCGACATCAATGGCAAAATCGGCCGCCAGACCGTAAAAAAAATCCTGCCTGATTTAAAACAGGAGTTAAAACCGGATTTAGTAATCGCTAACGCCGAGAACATTGCTCATGGCCATGGCGTTTCCGAGCCGACGCTAAAAGAAATGCTGGCCGCTGGCGTCAATTGGTTTACTGGCGGCAATCATTCTTTCGGCAACACGGCCTATCTTAGTTTATATGATAGTAATCTGCCTTTGCTTAGGCCGGCTAATTATGCCGACTCCGCTCCTGGCCAAGGCCAAACGATTATTGAAATAAATGGCCATAAAATACTCCTAATTAACTTAATCGGCCAAGTTTATATGGGCATGTACTATGATAATCCGTTCATTGCGGCTGATAAAATTTTATCTAATCTTGCCAGTAATAATATATCTGCTATAATAGTTGATATCCACGCCCAGGTCACTTCGGAAAAACTCGCCCTATTCCATTATCTTGACGGCCGCATCAGCGCGATGATCGGCACTCACACTCATATTATGACCGCTGACGCGGAAATTTCCAAGGCCGGCACGGCGTATCTAACCGATGTCGGGCAAACCGGCTTCGCTGATGGGATTCTTGGCATGTCGAAAGCAGGTATTATAAAAACTTTCTTAACGCAAATTAAAGAGCCGCACGATCTGCCGGAAACCGGGCGGGCGATTTTCAACGCCATCTCGCTGACGATTGACCCGAGAACAAAAAGAGCGACCGCCATCAAACCGATAACAAAATATATTAACATAACATAATTAACTTAACCCCGTTAAATAATTTTGCCTTAAAGCAAAATTACCGTTCACGGTATTTCACGGGGTAAATTTTAAATCTATGAACAAGGCAGGCTTAATTGAAAAAATTGCCGCTGAAGTAGCGGTTACGAAAAAACAGGCCGAAGATATGATTGAAACCCTGGTTGGAACTATCGTTGCGGAACTCAAGGCCGGCAACGAAGTTACCATCACCGGCTTCGGCACCTTTATGGCTAAGACCAGGCATGCCCGCGGCGGCGTCAATCCGCAAAAACCGACCGAAAGAATTCAGATCCCGGAAGTTACGGTGGCAAAATTCAAAACCGGCAAGACTCTAAAGGACGCGTTAAAAGGCAGATAAAATTTAGTATATTACAAAAAGAACCCCGCAAAAACGGGGTTCTTTTCTATTTGGTGCGCCGTGCTGGATTCGAACCAGCGACTCTCTGCTTAAGAGGCAGGTACTCTACCAACTGAGTTAACGGCGCCTAAAAATGTAAAATGCAAAAATCAAAGTTAAAAATTTATGGAGTGAAAAATTTATTAAAATTTTTCACTATTAATTAATTTTACATTTTGAGATTTACATTTTTAATTTTTTATGTGGTGGCGGGTGGGCTTGAACCACCGACCTTAGCGTTATGAGTGCTACGCTCTAACCAGCTGAGCTACGCCACCAAAAACATTTCAAATTTGAGATTTTCAATTTTAGATTTCCGGACATCAAATCGTAAATCAAAAATCGTCATTCGTAAATTTTTTCAGTGCCCCCGCCAGGATTCGAACCCGGAACTCTTGGTCCGAAGCCAAGTATGATATCCATTTCACTACAGGGGCGAGAAACTACCTGACTATATTATAGCAAAAAACTCCTAACTAAGGAGTTCTCTTTTAAAATAACACAGTAATCCTAATAAATCAAGACTATTTACTAAGAACCGCGTAATAATTATATTGGTCTTTATAGAGCTTTTCCAGACGCAGATCCGCATATTCAGCAATCTTTTTTAACGCCCTCGCAGTAAAAGCGTGGTAATAGCGCTGACTAATCCACTCTCCCAGATTATTTTTCCAGTCAAATAAAATATCGCCAAAGTCCATTTTATTCCTACCGAATATTTTTAAGATCGCGAATCTGTAAATTAACCTGCTGAATTTTTTCTGTTGCCATAAATTCCACACCGTAATTATAATCTTTCCGCCCGGCTTTAACTTATTTTTCATCTGCTCCAGAGCCCGAATGCGTAAATCTTCCCCGGGCAAATGATGCCAGACGGCAATACAAAAAACATAATCAAAATCTTTTTCCGAAATTTTATCCAATTCTAAAATATTACCCATCAAAAATTCCTGATTCTTGATTCCTAATTTCTGATTCCTCTTGGCCGCTGCAATCAACCTTTCACTGCTATCCACCCCCAAATAATCAATCTTCTTTTCCTTAAACGCTTCGATCAACTGCCCGTTGCCGCAACCCACATCTAAAACCTTGTCGCCATCTTTTACCAGGCCGGCCAATTTAATTAATTCCGGCCACAAGTGCTTCTTTCTGGTATTATCAAAATCAACCGCAATGGCTTCGTAATTGCGCCTAACTAAAGCTAATAAATTTTGCTGCGTAACTTTATCCATATTTATTTCTTACCATTTATTGGCCAAAAAGAAAAGGGCGTGTCCGAAGACGCGCCCGTGCTACCCATCGCTGGGTTGTCTAGTTGTATTCTCTTTCTCTTTATGGTTTGGTTCATTTCGTTTCCCTGATACCGACGATCTCAAACTGTTCCATCACCAGATTGGCCAACAGTTTCTTACAAGCAGTTTGCGCCGCCTGACCAGCGTCAATTTCATCCTGGGCATCAACGGACAGCAAAAAACATCTGCCCATTCTGATGCCACTGATGACTTGAAGATCAAGCCGATGAAGCGCCGCCAAAGTCGTTGATTCTTCGGGATTACTGCATCCCACTTTGCGGAAGACATACACAGTTACCTGAAACTTTCTCATGACTGCCTCGCTTTCTTGTAATTTAAAAGAGCTCCAACGGCGTTATGCCATAAGACCTCCTTCATTTCTATCCTATCTAAAGTTAAACGAAAAAGCAAATACAAAATAATTACGATTTCTTACTCCTCATCTTCGCCAGCGTCAACTTTATTTCATCCCAGCTATAATCTTCGCCCAACGCTTCGCGGATCGGCGTTAATCTATCCGCACCGACTTTTTTTACCGCCACCATGATCTTTTTCTGCCGCTCTGGTTTAACTAATTTATCAATTCCAACGCCCAAACCCTTTTCTGCCAAAAAACACAAGTGGCCGATAATCGTTCCGGCCGACAGCTCGCGCGCCGCCGCGATCTTTTCTACGCCCATACCCTTATTCCATAATTCTAAAGTCTCCAATTGCGTTAATTTAGTGGACAGCCGAGTCGGCTTTTTCTTCTGTTTTTCTTCAACTTGAACCGTTTCTGCTTCATCCATATTCTTCACCAAACAATTATCGCATTTAGCGCAGGTCTTGGCTTCCAAATCGCCAAAATAATCCAAAATGTATTTTTGCCGGCAAGCCGCATGATAAATATAGTTTTCCATCAAGTCCAGTTTTTTATAAGCATGCTTTAATTTATGCTTAAGCGCGTTAAAATCCAATTTAACCTCGTCCCGCTCCACCCGTTTTAAAATTTTCAGTTCCGTGCCCCGGAAGGGCGGCAAATAATCAATTAAGCCGGCGTCAAACAATTTTTTAACCAAGCGCATGAATGAGTCTTTCTTGATTTTTAAAATTTCGGCCGCTTCTTCAAAATTAAAATACCAGCCATTTGCCATCTCATCTCCATATTTATTAACCAAACTCTCAACTTTCTCCTTCTGTCCCTTAGAACGGCTGGAAGCCGAATCAATTAGTTTAGCCGGTTCGGTTTTTAACTTAATATAGGCCTGACCGACGCGATCATGAGAGCGCGTAACATAGCCCTCGCGTTCCAAAATTTTTATGGCCGTGCCCACGGCCATTTCCGGCAGTTTCTCGGACAGTTGTTCGACGATAGTCGAGTAAGTTATTAAAACCGTATCTGATTCGTAACCCTTTAAAATTTCATAAATTTCTAAAATCGTTTCCGGCGGCGGATTATCGCCCTTAATAAAAAACTCTTGCAGATAGCGGTCGCGCGGACTGTAGAGCAGTAAACAAAAACTCTGCTGACCGTCGCGGCCGGCCCGGCCGGCCTCCTGATAATAGGCCTCAATCGTGCCCGGCATGTCGTAATGGATGACGAACCTGATGTCGCGCTTATCAATGCCTAAACCAAAGGCGTTGGTGGCGACGATAACTTTGGCTTTACCGGTCATAAAATTTTCCTGAACCCATTTTCTGTCCGGCGCGTCCATGCCGGCGTGGTAGCCGACCGCCTCAATATTATTAGCCAGAAGCGTTTGCAGCAATTCATCAGCGCGCGAACGGGTGCCAACATAAATTATGCCTGTACCGTCCGGCGCGGTGGAAATGGCGTCTAAAACAAATTGCGGCTTGCGGCTGTCCTGGGTATTAATCACCCCGAACTGCAGATTCGGCCGAGCAAAACCGGTAATCACTAAATTTGAATTAACCAAGCCCAATTGTTTAATAATATCTTCTCTCACTTCCAGGGTGGCGGTAGCGGTTAAGGCCACGGCCGGGGGATGGCCTAACGAGGCGATGGCGTTTTTTAATTTTACATAGCTGGGGCGAAAATCATGGCCCCATTGGCTGATACAATGCGCCTCGTCAACGGCGAACAAGCTCACTTTAATGCTCTTTAGGGCGGCCACGAATTCAGAGCTATAAAATCTTTCCGGCGCGATATAGAGTAATTTATATTGCCCAAGCTTAACCGCTTCTAAACGGCTCATAGTTTCGGCCTGGCTGATTGAAGAATTTATAAAAGTCGCCGGTATGCCGATCTTATGAAGCCCATCAACCTGATCTTTCATTAAAGCGATTAAGGGCGAGATAACCAAGGTTACTCCGTCCAAAATTAAAGCCGGCAGCTGGTAGCATAGAGACTTGCCGCCGCCCGTGGGCATAATTACCACCGTATCAATGCCGGCCAAGATATTATCAATCACTTTTTCCTGCCCGGGCCGAAATGAAGTAAAGCCGTAATGAATCTTTAACAGCTCCAAAAGTTGTTGTTTTTTATTTTCCATACTTGTTCACCCCCTTTAACAAAGGGGGCAAGGGGGATTTTAATTTTTACCATATCTGCCGAATTCTAAAACCCTCTCTATCCCCCTTGTTAAGGGGGACTTAAATGCTCCTTGACTTTATTCCATAAATAAACTAACTTAAGATTAACACAAGGAGAAAATTCAAGCAAAAACCAACCTGCCTACCGGTAGGCAGGCAACCATCGATCTTTGAAAACTATGAAAACCAATGAACCTTTACTAATCAGCGGACACCAAATTTCGCCCATCGTAGTTTCTTCTGCCGCTGGTTTCTCCGGCCGCGGCATCTTTCTGTTCAGCCTATTATTTCCCGCATATCGAGAGTTAATGCGGGTTATACGGAAAACCAACGCAACTATCCTCACCAAGTCGTCAACCTACGAGAGACATATCGGGAACTCCCGGCCGTGGAACCCTTTCACCTGGAAATTCATCCAGCGGTTTGAAAAAGATGGTCTGCTTAATGCCTACGGGCTAACTAACGACGGCGTTGAAGTCAACGCCAGAGCGATTGCCGCGGCCTGCCGAGCGGGTTACAATGTAATTCCCAACTTCTACTCGCAATTTGCCAAAGGCCAAACCCTGGCCATTGCGGAAACCCTTAAGGCAATTACCGTCTATCTCCATCACCTGGGTCATTACTTCTGGGCGCTGGAGTTGAATTTCTCCTGCCCAAACGCCAAAGAAGAAATCCGGAAAAATATGGAGGACGCTCTGGCTTGCGTTGCCGCTATCAGATTCCGCTATCCTCATCTCTGCTTAATCGGTAAAATCAGCGTCGTGCACCCCCACAAATTCGCCCAAGAGCTGATTGACGCCGGCGTGAATGTAATTCACGCCGTTAATTCCGTCCCGTACAAGATGGTTCCCCCGGACGGTCCGCCGTCTCCGTTAGCGGCGGCGGGCGGAGGCGACGTATCAGGCGGGCCGGCCTTTGATCGGGCAGCCAGGTACAACAGCGTTCTGCGCCGTCGCATCACGGCCCCAATCATCATGGGCTGCGGCGTCATGCATACATATGACGCTGATGTATATCGGAGCATCGGCGCCAACGCTGTGAGCATTTGCTCGGTAGTGCGCCTCAAACCTCGCGAGGCCGTGAAAATCATCAAAAGGTCCGCGGCCTAAAAAAGGCGCGCTCACTAACACAAAAGGTCGTCCCTCGAGGACGGCCTTCTTTTTTATATTTGCCCCCTTTAGCAAAGGGGGTTAGGGGGATTTTAAACTTTTTAACATTTCAAAACCTTAAACCCCCCATATCCCCCTTGTTAAGGGGGACTTCATTTATGCCTTCGCTTATATATTTCCAAGGTATTCTTCAGCGCCAAAGCAATAGTCATCGGGCCAACTCCGCCCGGCACTGGCGTAATATAACCAGCCTTATTTTTAACATCATCAAAATCAACATCACCCACGGCTTTACCGTTCTGCATGGTAATACCAATATCGATTATCACCGCCCAATCTTTTATCATCTCTTTTTTAATAAACTCCGGCTTGCCCACGGCCGTAATTAAGACATCGGCCTGAACGGTTTTCTGCCTCAAATCTTTATCTTCCGGTTTTAAAGTTTCGGCCTTGGCTCCCCGGCACTTTAAAATATGCGCCAGCCCCTGACCGAAAATTAAAAAATTGGCAATAACGAAAATTTGTTTATCTTTAACTTTATAATCTATGCTTTTTAACATTTCTAAAACTGCGGCGAAGACCGGCGGCATCAGAGCGTCGAAATCATAACTTTTTAATAATTTTTCTAAATTATCCGGATGAAAGCCGTCAACGTCTTTAACCGGATCAATGGACATTATGATTGTGTCTGTATCTACTGCGGCGGGTAAAGGTAATTGCACTAAAATCGCGTCGATTGATTCATCTTCATTCAAGCATTTTATCATTTCTAAAAGCTCGCGCTCGCTGATCCGCTCGCCGCATTTATATAAATGCGTATCAATGCCGACTTCTTTAGCTGCCCTTTCTTTCCGAGCCACATAAATTTTAGAATCTTCTCGCTCGCCAACTAAAATAATGGCTAAATTCGGCCTGACCAGACAATTCTCCGGCCGGCCGTGATTTAGCTCAATAATTTCTTTAACAATCTCATCTTTTATCTTTTCCGCTAATTTTTTACCGTCTATAATTTTTACCATAAAAAATATTTATAGCGCCGGACAAGGTTTTTATTTTTGAGCGCATATGAAATTGTAGCGATTTTTCCTTAAGAAAAATCGCCCAAATTTCATCTTAAGCGAAAAAACAAAAACCTTGTTCAGCGCAACCACGCAAACTAACTATTAAATTGAAGGAATTGGAAAACTTAAACACATCTCTCTAACCTGATCCTTTATCTTCTCCAACATCTCCGGCTCGTCTCGATGTTCAATCCCGGCGTTTATCCAGGCGACAATTCTCTTAATTTCTTCCTGTTTAAGGCCGCGCGTGGTTATGGCTGGCGTGCCAAAGCGCACGCCGGAAGGATTCATGGGCGGATTAGGATCGTTCGGGATGGTGGAACGGGAAACCGAAATACCGCAACGGTCTAAAATATTTTCCGCCTCTTTGCCGGATAAGCCCTTGGCCGTCATGTCCACTACCATTAAATGATTATCCGTGCCGTCGGAAATTATCCGATAGCCTAATTTTATGAACTCCTCGGCCATGGTTTTGGCGTTAGCCATCACTTGCTTGGCGTATTGTTTAAATTCCGGCCGCAGCGCTTCGCCGAAAGCTACGGCTTTGGCCGCGGTAATATGATCATGCGGCCCGCCCTGCAGGCCGGGGAAAACCGCCCGGTCTACCAGCTTGGAAAATTTTTCTTGGCACATGATGATGGCACCTCTGGGGCCGCGCAAGGTTTTATGAGTAGTCGTGGTAACCACGTCAAAAAACGGCACCGGATTGGCCATCTCGCCGGCCGCGATCAGGCCAGCCGTATGCGCGATATCGGCAAACGAAAAAGCACCGACTTCATCGGCAATCTCTTTAAATTTTTGCCATTCTATTTCACGCGAATAAGCGCTATAGCCGGCTACGATCATTTTTGGTTTTTCGCGTAAAGCAATTTCACGGACTTTAGCCATGTCAATCCGGCCGGTGGCCAAGTCAACTTCATATTGGGTAAAATTATAGAGCAAGCCGGAAAAATTTATCGGATGGCCGTGCGATAAATGCCCGCCATGATCAAGCTTCAAACCCAATACCTTATCGCCCGGTTTAATAAAAGCAAAATAAACCGCCGCGTTAGCCGGCGAACCGGATAAGGGCTGAACATTAACATGCTGGGCTTTAAATAATTTTTTGGCGCGCTCAATGGCAATGGTTTCCACTTCGTCTATGACCTGATTGCCGCCGTAATAGCGATGAGCCGGGTAACCTTCGCTGTATTTATTGGTTAAAACCGTGCCCATGGCTTCTAAAACCGCCTTAGAAGCATAATTCTCCGAAGCGATCAACTCCATCTCTTCACTCTGGCGCTTCATTTCTTTTTTTATGACAGCCAAAACTTCCGGATCTTGGGCATAAATATTTTTATAGTCAAACATATGTTTATACTTAAGGCAAATACAAAATTAATTAATAATCTTTATTATCTTTTACGGCATGGTGATGATTTTAATTAATAATTCCGGTGTTTTAATCGTAGTTTATAGCGCTCGTTTTGTCAAAAAAGGGGCACCCAGCGAAAGGCGCCCCCGTGAAGATATGTTGGTCTGGCTGCGGATTCTTAAAGCTCAAGAAACAACTCCCGCATATGCCCCTCCTCGTGGATAGTAGAGATGACTTTGGCGATGAGCGTGGCCGAGCTGATCACCGCCAGATTCTTGTGCCACTTCCCCTTATCCCGAAGCGGGATGGTCTCCAGGATATAAATCCTGTCAATCGTACCGTTTTCCAGCAGAGGATTTATCCGACCAAAAGTGGCCGGTGTAAAATCATCATGAACAACAAAGAAGCTGATTGCCTTGGCACCATGATTCTTGGCGATTACGGCGCCGGCCTCTAGGGTTCCGCCACCCTGCAGCATATCGTCAAAAGCGGCGACTCTCTGGCCGGCTACATTGCCAACGATTCTTGATGCTTCAATATTGACTTTCCTGGTAGCCGCGTCTCTGTCCTTAATGATAAAAGAGACCGGCAACTTAAGCATCTCGGCGATCTTCATATTCCGCTTAAAACCACCTTCATCCAGAGCTAAGACACTGTCAAACTGGTCACGACGGGCCATAGCGTATTCTATAAGAATACGCATTAAGTAAATATGGTGAACCGCGCGCAAACGGTAGTGCAAAGTGTTATAGGAGTTAGGATGCTGACTCGAGTGCTGATCAAAAATGGCGATCACATCTAGCCCCGAGCTGGAAATTAGCTCAGCCGTATCATTATAAGCCACTGGCTCGCCAAACTGCTTAACATGGTCTGACTTTCCGTCCCTGACAAAAGGAAAAACGCCAAAAACCCTGGAAGCGCTTCCTCGAATAGTACCACAAATCAACCTTAGTTCCCTTACCGTATCGTAACCGGCATGCAGAGAACTGAAGATGCAGATATCGCGACCGCTGATATCGCAAAGCCTTCTGACATTCAGTTCCCCGTTAGGGAATAGCTTTGACTCAACTTGCAGCGGAGTGACGCCGAGTTGATGAGCGACTTCCAAACCTAACGCTGGGTGAGAGTTAGCGATGATCAAACCAAATTCTCCAAATCTACTGTTGTGTTTCATAATTTTTTTCTCCTTAGGTTAATTGTTGTCTTTATCATATAGCTATGCCATAATTTATAGCCCAGCTTCCTATAATAATCCCTAACGCCCACGCCGGCGATAACCGCGATTTTTTTAAAACCTTTCTTTCTGGCAATTTTTTCCGCCTCTTTCATTAATCTCTTGCCTAAACCGGCATGCTGGACCTTTTTTCTGCCCCCCACTGGCACCAATTCTCCATAAACATGAAGCTCGCGCACCATGGCGGCATCTTTCATTAAGTTATGAGTT